>CAZAVF010000006.1:6842-44400 GCA_964488935.1 uncultured Planctomycetales bacterium
TCCAGGACGAAGGTCTCGATCAGGGCGGCGTATTGTTCGCCCATATGCCCGGGGAGATACTCTTTCCAGGAGGGGTCTTTGCCGGAGATCTTTTCCCTGATCATACTCCCGGAGATGGTCTTTCCGCCCACATCCATCCGTATGGTCTCGAACCCGGCCTTGCGGAACAATTCCTCCTTCTCCACCCCCCATTCCTCCATTATCGTGGTCAGGAAGACCGTGCCGCGGGGAACGAGCTGCACGATGATCTCCTTGACCAGGGGAACGGGCAGGATGGAAAATGAGGTCCTGGCGAGGCCGGCGTCGTTCATTAATGCGGACTCGACGCACCGGTACCGCAGCCAATACGGCAGCGGGTTGGCGCCATCGGTGGCCCGCAGCCCGCCGATCTCGGGGATGGATCTGCCGAAAGGACGGGTGATACCGACCCAAAGATGCTCTACCCTGGAGGCGGCCTCCGCCGCCAGGCGCAGATGCTCCAGGTGAAAAGGCTGGAAGCGGCCGACGATCAACCCGTTATCGTACTTTTTCACAGCGTCCCCTGCCCGCGGTCCGGCGTCACTTTATCCCCGATATGTTCCAGGATGACTGAAACCGCTTCTTCAACGGATACTTTATCCGTATCTATCACAAGTGAAGGCGCTGCCGGTTCCTCATATTCCAGGTCTATCCCGACCACGTTATCCACTTCTTTCAAGGCCGCTTTCCTGTAGATACCCTTGGGGTCCCTTAGCGCGCAGACCTCAACCGGGCATCTCAAATAACACTCCACATAGCTGGCGCCATTGAACAGCGCGCGCGCGTATTCCCGCTGCTCCCGGAACCCCAGGATAAAGGCGCAGATGGGGATGACCCCCGCCTCATAAAGGACTTTAGCGTAACTCAGTTTGAACTTCGCGCTCTTGATACGGTCATCGCGCGAATAGCCTATGTCCGGCGCGAAAGACCTTAATAGATCGCCGTCCAGGACAAAGGACGGCCGTCCCAGCCGGTCCAGCCCTTCTTTCAGGGCATTGGCGATGGTGGTTTTGCCGGAACCGGACAAACCGGTGAAAACGATCACGAGTCCGCTGTTATTGGATACCTTCAAACCTTCCCTCTTTTATTGGCCATGTCCCAGTATAACGCGGAGACCGCCCTCACCTCTGCGACGGTCTTGCCGACTATCCCGATCGCCTGTTCCACCTCTTCCGCGGTATTCTCCGGTCCGAGGGAGAAACGTATCGCGCCCTGGCAGTATTCTACCGGCTGGCCCATAGCCGACAGAACGTGGGAATATTTGAACGAGTTCGATGAACAGGCGGAGCCGGTGGAGACCGCCAGCCCGGCCTTGTCCAGCGCCGCGGCAAGGGCGTCGCCCTCCGTGAAATAAAAGGAGATATCCGAGGTATTGGGAAGCCGGGGCGCGCCGGCGGCATTGATACTGCAATTCTCCACGCTTTGCAGCACGGCCGTCTCGAAACGGTCCCTTAATCGTTTGACCTCCCCGAACCTTTGCATCTTCGCCGGCGCCAGTTCCGCGGCTTTACCGAACCCGGCGATCCCGGCAACGTTCTCCGTGCCGGAACGCATACCGCGCTCCTGGTGCCCACCCAGTATCTGGGGCCGGAGCTTCCGCGGGTCGCCGACGAACAGCGCCCCCACGCCTTTGGGACCGTTTATCTTATGCGCAGACCAGGTCAATGCGTCGATCTTGAGCTTCGAAACGTCTATGGGGATCTTTCCCGCGGATTGAACGGCGTCGGTGTGAAAAAAGACATTGTGCTCCCCGGCGAGACGGGCGGCCTCCTCTATAGGCTGGATGCTGCCGACCTCGTTGTTGGCGTGCATAATGGAGACAAGTATGGTCTTCTCCTTTAAAGCCCGCCTCAGCTCATCCAGCAGGATAACCCCTGATCCGTCGACCTTGATCCTGGTTATTTTATATCCCCTGGTCTCCAGATAGGCCGCCGTTTCCAGCACCGAGGGGTGCTCGACGGCGGAAATGACGATCTGTCCGTCTTCCGGCCGGTTCTGCCGGGCTATGCTGTTGAAGACAAGATTATTGGCCTCGGTGCCGCTGCCGGTGAATATGATCTGCCGTTTATCTGCGTTGATAAGACGGGCGGCCCTTTCGCGCGCGGTCTCAACCGCGGCCCTGGCGCGGTATCCCATTTCATGCCGGCTGGAGGGATTTCCCCATTCTCCCTTCAGGAACGGGAGCATTTCATCCAGCACCTCCGGATGGACCGGGGTCGTCGAGTTATTGTCGAAGTAGATCATCTCAGGTTATGTTGTACATCTTCACCAGGTCGAACCCCACGATCTCCGATAACTTCCCGTAATCCTCCCTGACCACGTACCTGGCGTAGACGCCGGCCGCGAAGGAATCGAAAAGCTCTCCCCAGGCCGCGTATTCCTGGAGCTTCTCATAGCGCGCGATGCCTTCCTGGGTGACGGGATAATCGTAATTATCGAACCTGATCTGCAGGAATTTCTCGACGCGCTTCAGGTCCTCCCCGGTCTTCATATTCTCCAGGGTAGTGAAAAGGATGTTCTCCTTCTTCAGGATATCGTTGTCCACTATGTATTTGACGTTCTGGTAATGCGTGACCTTCTCGAGATTCCATTCGATCACGGCGCAAACGTCCTCAAAGGAATAATTCTCCCGGACTTTCCTGATGGGTCTCACCTCGCGGCCGACCCGCCAGCAGGTCTCCCCGGCGATGGCGAAAAGGAACTGCGACTTGAGCGTTTTGTAGGGGTCCCGGATCTGGTAGATCATCTTGTTCTTCTCCGGGAAGCGGCCGATCCGGTAATCGAAGATCCTCGGCGCTATCATCGTCTTGTCCAGCAGGAACCTGGTCTTTTCGCTTATCGTCTCATCCGGCCAGTTGGAATAATAATCGCCCAGTTCCCGCCGCGCCCGGTAGGAGGCCCTGCGGACCTCCCCTGCGGCAAACCCCTCCACGGCGGCGATCTTCTCGAAAAGCGTGTTGCTGCCGCTTTTACACTGGCCGATGAACAAAATGGGGATCTCGTCCTTTTTCACTGGATTGGTTTCCTTTCAGAGACGGCGCCGGAGTAATTCGGCTGCGTATCTATATAAAAACGCATGATGAATTTTTATACATGCGCGGCCGGAAAACCGCGCCATCTATGGCGCGGATGAGATTGGCCGCTTCCTTCTTCAGAGATTTCGAAGGACAGCGCATTATTCCGCTTTGGGAAACCGCGGGCTAAAGCCCGCGGAGCTTCATTATTATAAACCCTCGGGTATCCTATCTCAAGGGAATATTGCCCGGCGGGAATAAATCCCCCCGCCACGGCGCCGGCGAAGCATAAAGGGCTCAAGCCCTCCTCTTCGACAATATGATCCTGCTGCCGTCCTGGTGGGCATAACAGACCAGGACATCGCCGCTTTCTATGACGGTATCCCCGGCGGGAGCGCCGATGAAAGTCTCCTTTTTATGGACCTTGCGGTAAATAGCCAGGATCAGGATGCCGTCGCGGTCCAGCCTAGACTCGCTCAGTTTCTTGTCCACAAGCCAGCTGTCATGCGGGACCAGGACCCTCGACACATAATACCCCTCGGACAGCCCCAGGAGCTGCTCGTAGTCAAAAATACGCAGGGACGTCCATTTGCGCAGGGCCTTGCTCACGATCTTTCTCATCAACGCGTATATTTGCCGTGAGCGGGCCAGCAGGAAAACCGCCGATATGCCGGCGAACAAAACCATCACCCTCACCAGCACGTCTCTGCCGGTCTTTCCCACAAAGGTCAACACCAAAGTCGCCATTGAAGTCGTGATCCCCGCGCTTCCCAGCAGGATCAGTATCCGGATGATCCGCCTGCGCAGGGGGTGCGTGACGATCATTTCCGACTCGCGGGTGGTGAATCCCGCTCCCGAAAAAGCAGACTGCGCCTGGAAAGAGGCGATCTCAGGGGACAGGCCGGTAAGCTCCAGGGCGATGGAACCGACCCGCACCACCGCGATGGACAATAGAATAATGATCAACAAACTGAAAAGTGCTATCATGAATTTCCTCCCGTATTATCAATCCGGTCATCTACACGTCGATCGTTATGCCGGCCTTGACCCGCAAGAAGTCTTTCTTGAAGACGGACCTGAATATCTTTTCCGCTTCTGGACCGGAACAGTGCGCGGCCCCTGCCTTTTTGACGCCCATTCGCCTTAATTCACCGGCGATCTTCTCTATATCTTTTTTGTCCCGGCCCATAAGGTGGAAACCGCCCAGCGCGGCGTAAATGCGCTCTCCCGGGAAAATCCGCCCGACCCTGCGCAGTATCCTGATTATACCCGGATGGGCGCAGCCGGTCAAAACGGATATGCCCTTCTTCGTTCTGAGGACAAGCGCCTGTTCAGGCATATATTTGCCGTCGTATTCTCCGGCGATCTCGCCGGTGACGAAAATATCCCCCGTGATCCCGGTCTTTCTTTCCGCTTTTATGAGATTTCCCTTGAGTTTTCTCACTTTATCTTTGAATTCACGGCTGAAGTTCGGACAGGCGTAAACCGGCAGTCCCTTCCTGCGCCTAAGCAGTTCCCACAGTCCTCCCCGGTGGTCCCAATGGTCGTGCGAGATGACCGCCGCTTCGATCTTGCCCGTGTCCACCTTCAATATCCTCATATTCCCCGCCAGCCAGGAGCCTTTTTCCCCGGTGTCGAAGACGACCCTGCCGTCCACCAGGAAAGAGATCCCCCAGCCGGTGCGAAGTTTACTGTTTTCCGCGGTCTTGTCGAAAAGCACTTTCACGCGCATTCGCGGTCCTTATCTGTGTCTATGTGATCCGGGACGTTGTTCCGCCAGCCACTGTTTTATTCCGGCCTCGATCCGGTCCCTGACCGTCCTTGTCTGCCCGAGCCTCTCCCCGGGAGTTCCCGCGAACCGCGAGGGATCCGGAAAATCCCAATGGAGACGCTCCCCAGCGCCGGGGAAAACCGGGCATGCCCCGGACTGCGATTCATCGCAGACGGTGATAACGTAATCATATTGTTTACCCTGCCTATAGAGGTCAAAAACGCTCTTGGTCCGGTTCCGCGAGATATCTATACCTGCTTCCCTCATTACTTCCACCGCCGCCGGGTTCAACACGCCGGGTTGAAGCCCCGCGCTTTCCACTTCAAAACGGTCTCCCGCATATTTCTTCAGGAAAGCCTCGGCCATCTGGGACCGGGCCGAATTATGAACACAGATGAACAAAACCTTTTTTTTATCCATTAGTTACGCATTCTGTCCCCGTGATCTGGACGCGCCGCTTTTCTCTTCACGATCTCCTGCACGATCCGCTCAAGGCGTTTATTGAACTCTGCGGGTCTTTCCAGCATAAGGAAATGCCCGGCTCCGGGCATTATGCGCAGGTTGAAATCCGGAAGATACCGGCGGTTGACCGCCGGCTTGGTCTGCCAGAGATCGGAGTTGAGCGCCCAGACCGGCACGGCGGCCACGGGAGGGCGTTTGGCGCAGGAAACAGAGAACATCTCCTCCAGGGCGCTGATGCCGACGCGGGGATCGGCTCCGGTCATCATCTTCCCGATCCTTCTTATCAACGCGGGATCAGTGCCCCGGACGAACATACTGCCGATGAAACGGCCTGTCGCCTTCCTGAAGTCGTCCTTGAAGGGTTTTACTATCTCCCTGACCTGTTCCGGGGTGTATTCTTCCCCGAGGTCGTGCAGGGTGTCCACGCCTATCACGGCCATAACATCGCCGTCAAGCATACCGGCGGCGGAGATAACGACCGGTCCCCCCATAGAATGCCCGATGAGGATCACTTCGCGCGCCTTTTCCGCCCGCACAACCGCCGCCACGTCCCCGCCGAAGGCCTCCGGCGAATAGACCTCGCGCTTTTTTCCCGACCTGCCGTGGCCGGCCAGGTCCAGGGCGATCACGCGGTGGTCCCGGGCGAAATACGGGACCTGCCTCTCCCACACCGAACGGTCGCAGCTCCAGCCGTGCACGAAGACCAGGACCGGTCCGCCTTTACCGCGGACGGAATAGGATATGACCGTGCCGTCTCCGGAAACGGCCGTCCTGTTCCGGCCGTTGTTTACAGACACAATGAACAACAGGACCGCCAGGCAGACTGCCGCCAGTGCCGCCGGCGCAGCCGTTTTTCTCCAACCGATATCTTTAAACATTCTTACCTCCCTGTATTTTCCGCATGCGGAGCGCGCCGCGGACTGTCATCCGGTCAAACCAACCGCCCGGTTATCCGCGGTCTTGATGAAAGAACCGAGCCGGAACCCGAGTATAGCGCCGGTGACCGACCCCGCCACGTTCTGGATAATGTGGAACCATATGTACCATGGCGCGTAAAATCTATGCCATATATAAGGCGCGACCACCAGATAAAAGAACAGGCAGACCACGAAGCCGCGCAGGATGCCGGCAATGATCACCGAGAGGTATGAATCGGCGTATCTGCGGCTAAGGAAAAAGAACAGTTCCAGGCTTACGGCCTCCGCCAGCGGCGATATGAACCTTATGGGATTTATGCCGGTGAACAAAGTCTGCACGAACAGGCTGTATCCGCAGATCAGGAACGCGGCCGTGCCGCGCTTTGGTATGAGCCGTACGCACGCGAAGAGCATACAGGAAAACGGCAGGGAGAAAAACAGGTTATGCATGAACGGAGCCCTGTTCAGGCCCATTTTGAAAGGCAGCGACGCCGCATACATAAGGACGATAAAAAAGGCCATTGTCACCAGTTCCAGGGTGCTGAAAGTGAAGAACCGCCGCGGCAGCTTTTCCCCCTGCGGCGAAACCGTGAGCGAGCCTCCCCTTACCTCCGCCGCCAATGCCGTGATCCCGGCCTGCTGCAGGCAACTCATCACCAGCGGCGTGAAAACGAACCTCGCGATACTGAACATCCCCCCGGGGGTCCTCAACTTTATGCCGCGCATCCGCAAAGCCAGGATGATCCTGCGCGCCTGCTCCAGCGAATACGGGAGGAATTTGACGCTCATGGCTATGACGAAGCCGAACGCGCGCGGCAGCCTCATACGGTTGAATTCCGTGAGTATGTGCGCGGGGTGAGTGCTTATCACCAGCGTGGAAGCCATAAGCATGACCGAGACAAGACGCAGGGACTGCACCAGCCCGTAGAACGCCCCTTCTTTATAAACGCTGATCCCCCCGGTCAAACGCCCGAACAGGAAAAAGTCCGCGGGTATGATCGTGAGAACGGCGGTCCTCGGTTCGAGAGAATAAAAAAGCGACTGGGTCGCGACGGCGGCGGCGGCCCCCGCGGCCGCGGCAAAGAACAGGAAGCGTATCCTGCGCGGTCCGGGACGGGCGAGCGCAAACACGAACAGTGTTGCCGCCGAAAGGAACAGCAGCCCGCGGGCGGAATTCAGGACGGCGGCCGATACCGAAACCGCCGCGCTGTAGATCATTTTCACCGCCGGAGGCAGACGGTGTATCAACGTATCGTTATGCTCGTATCTCATCACCAACGACCTTCCCCCCGTCAAGGCGGACCACCCTGCGGGCGTACGTTTCGACAACGTGCTTATTATGTGAAGAAAAGATCACGGTGCCGCCCTCTTCGTTCAACCGCGCCGCCAGCTCCATAAGCCCGAGCCAGCCGCGCCGGTCGAGGCCGGTGGTGGGCTCATCCAGGATAAGAAGACCGGGGCGCATCGATAATATGGAATGAAAAGCGACCATCTGCCGCTCTCCCCTGGAAAGGTAGAAAGGGGACGCTCCGGCGTATCTTGCCATACCCGACTTCTCAAGGTATTCGCCGGCGTCGAATTTCCTGCCGAGACGGCGCGGGCCGAAAGCTATTTCATCCTCCACCGAGGCCGCGAACAGCTGCTCGTCGGGATTCTGAAAAAGGAACCCTATCCTGCCGCAGACATCGTCGAGTCCGTAGCGGACCAGGCCGTCGAATTCGACCCGGCCCTCTGAAGGCCTGAGGATACCGGCGATCAGCTTGAAAAGCGTGGTCTTGCCGCTGCCGTTGTCCCCGGTGACCGCCGCGAACTCACCTTTCCCGAATTCCAGGCTGATCTCCCGCAGGACCTCCCCGCCGCGGTTATAACGGAAACCCAGCCCTTTCAGGTTCAAGAGCGGGCCCCCGGGAGCACGGTGAGAATATTTCCGGGGATGGGAAGGCGCTTCCGCCGGCTTCCCCGGCAGGATCTGCCCGTCTTGAAGATATATACGCCGGTCGATGAGTCCCCCGAGGTATTCCGGTTCATGCTCGGCAATGACGACCGCTGCTCCCCGCGACTTCAACCTGTCTATTATCCCCGCGAACCCGGCCTTTCCTTTCCCGTCCAGGTCGCCCGAGGCTTCATCGAAAAGAAAAACCTTCGGCCCGGGGGCGTATACGCCGGCTATGGCCAGGCGCTGTTTCTCCCCGCCGGACAATTCATCGACTGCCGCTCCGGCCAGGTGCGAAAGACCGGTGTATTCCAGCGCGGCTAACGAACGTTCCCGGATCTCCGGCTCCGGCATACCGAAATTCCTGCAGCCGAAGGCCGCGTCCTCCAGGACCGTGGGCATGAATATCTGCGATGCCGGGTTCTGAAATACTATCCCGGCTTCCCGCGCCATCCGCGGCACGGGGAGCGCGGAAGGATCAAGTCCGTTCACTTCCACTTTCCCCTCGAGACGCCCGCCGTAAAGCCGGGGGATAATACCGTTCAAACAATACAACAGCGTGGATTTGCCGGATCCGGAATCCCCTTCCAGCAGGACGACCTCCCCGCCGCGGACATCAAGGTCTATCCCCCGCAGGGACGGGGTCTCCGCGGCCGGGTAAGTGTAGGTAAGCCCTCTGATCTTTATCATACCGTCCCGTCCGTAATCATCAAGGCCTGAACATCGCTTTCCTGCGCACCGTCATCCCGGTATAGCTGAAGAAACGGGTCCCGGCGAAAGACCTTATCTTGACCCGCAGGACGCTGTCGTTGGTCTCCAGCGAGCGCCTTGCGATGATCATCTCCTTAAATATAAAACCGGCCAGCGGTCTGAGAAAATGAAAACAGGCGGCGGGAACGCCGCTCACCCTGCCGTCACGCAGCAGCCGGACCATCCGTTCCAGGGCCTTTATATCGAGCAAAGGGACCGCTCCCCCCTTTCTTCTCAGGAAGTAAATGGTATCGAGCTCGAACGGCGGGACCCTGATAAAAGGTAACTTTGCCAGGACCGCCGCCAGGTTGATCTTCAACTCGTCCCAGTATTCAAAATATTCTCCGGATATGCCGAGCGCCCCGTTGACCAGTTCCTTCATCTCTTCCACGGACAGCAGGCTGTTCTTGTCGAAACCGCCGCCCTCTTCCGCGCCCCCGAGACTCAGGGACTGGAAGGACATCTCGCTGATGAAATCGTTCTTGAGCGCGTAATCCAGCAGGGGCCCGGCCTGCTTCTCGTTCAGCCCCTTTACCATCACCGCTTTGATGCCCACTTTCATCTTCTCCGCTTTCAGGTTCTCGAGGGCCTTGAGCTTCAGGTGATACTGGTGTCTTCCTCCCCTCAGCACCTCGCAGAGCTCCTCGTCGAAGCCGTCGAAGGAGAGAAAGAGATAATCCAGCCCGGCGTCTTTCAGGACTTTCAGATAAGCGCGGTCGGCCAGTTTCAGCCCGTTGCTGGAGATAACGGTAACGAATTTCCGCCGCGAAGCGAACCTGATAAGGCCGGGCAAATATTCGCTTTCCGTGGGTTCGACCATACAGAACGAGACGATCTTGCCCCTGTGCGCCGCTATCATCCTTTCGGCAACGGCGGGATCGAACCGGACGGACGGCCCCTTGTTTATCCTCCTGGAGGCGAGCGTGCAGATACGGCAGCGTGCAGAGCATTCAGTGCCGAGTTTTATGGAGAGAATAAGAAGCTTGTGGTCAGACTGTTCCCAATGCAGGTTCCGGTCACTGTGCGCCTCCTTATGCGGCCAGTAGGCGGGGATCCTTTTCCACGGATTGCCTCTCCACTTTCCCTTGAACCAGAGCTCTTTGGTTTTAGTCTTGTCGAAAGGGCACTCCTTGAGTATATAGGTGAACCCGTCCTCAAATACCAGGCGCGCCGGGACGTATTTGCCGCAGTCTATGCAGCGCCCAAGCCCCTGCGCGAGGACGCGGGAAGAAAGATCATCGTTACCGGCCCCTCCGCTCATACCCCGTTATCCTTCCGGCAAGAATATATCCTGCCTGTTTTATCCGGCTGGAGGATGAACTCCCGCGCCCCGCCGTCGTTGACCAGACATTCCGCGTCACGGAACCGTCTGAAGAGCGCATGCCCCCACATCGTATCCAGTATTTCATTCAAGGCGCCGGAACGTATGCTGCCGAAAACCACCGGCAGATAAGGACAGGCCTGTATATCCCCGCAGCAGGAGACGTAAAAAAACCACTTCCTGGCGGCCGGACAGAGTTTCCTGATGCCTGGGCGGTTAAAGGCGGTGGATTCCAGATAGGCGTAACCGGGGGTCAGCTGCGCTTTGATCTTTTCTTTTCCGGCGTCGCCGAGCCCTTCCCCGCGCTTACCGCAGCCGCAGAAATCTTTTGTCTCCGCCGGCAGGAGAAAACGGACGGAGGCCGCCCGCATTTTCTTAGCCCAGGAGACGAACGAAGCGGCCTTGTCCACGGTGTCCCCGGAGACGCAGACGGAAACGCTGCAGGGTATACGCTCTTTAACGCAGGCCCTGATGGCGCGCGCGGCGCATTTAAACGCCCCGGGGTAACTGCGGGAAGCGTCGTGCGCGGCCTCATCGGTGTCGTCTATGCTGACAAAAACATGGTGTATCCCGGATTTATTCAGCCTGCGGGCGCAGTCTTCATCCAGTAGTATCCCGTTCGTCTCTATCTCGCAGAACAGCCCCCGGGACGCGGCATAGGCGACCAGTTCATGAACGTCGCTCCGCAGCAGCGGTTCCCCGCCGAAAAAAGACAGCAGCACGAACGCGCACGGCAAAGCCGCCGCATCATCGATCACCCGTTTGCATTCTTCGCCGTCAAGCTCTTTGGCGGCGCCCTTGCCGTAAAAGGCCATCCCGCAATGCCCGCAGCGGCACTGGCAGTCGAGGGTGATGCCGAAGATGACCTTCAGCACCGGTCTTCTCAGGACGGTAAACCCGTGCCTGAGAAAGATCCTCAGCAGCCTGGAGAACGGGCGCGTTCCGCACCTGCCCAGTTTCTCCCGGAATGATAAAATAAAGCCTATATATGCCATTTATGGAATGTTAGTCTGCCGTTGACGTTAAACCCGGCCGCCGCGCCGCGGCCGGCGGGAAGAATGTCCCGCCTCTTACCGGACGAGAGGCTTCAATGACGCGCAATATTTCCTGAAAGCCGCGATCGTCCGTTCAATGTCGTCGTACGTATGGCTTGCGGAAACGAACAACGCTTCGAACTGCGACGGCGGAAGATAGACGCCGTTCTCGAGCATAGCCCGGAAATAACCGGCGTAAGCCCCCTGGTCCGACGTCCGCGCCGTATCATAATCGACGACCTTACAGCCGGTGAAAAACGGCGTAAGCATGGAAGCCGACCTGTTGCAGGAGAAAGCGAGGCCGGTCCTCCCGGCATTTTCCTCGAATCCCGCCTGCAAAGACCGCGCCTTAGCTTCAAGCCGCCCGTACACTTCCCCGTCAGAGAGAAGTTTCAGGGTTTCCACCCCGGCCGCCATGGCGAGAGGGTTGCCGGACAAGGTCCCGGCCTGGTACACCGGGCCGAGCGGGGCAAGGTATTCCATTATCTCTTTTTTCCCGCCGAAAGCCCCGGCCGGTAATCCGCCTCCGATTATCTTGCCCAGACAGGTAAGGTCGGGGACTATGTTATAGACTGTTTGCGCGCCCCCATAGGCCAGCCGGAAACCGGAGATCACCTCGTCGAAAATAAGAAGCGCCCCGAACTCCAGGGTGAGAGAGCGGAGCGAAACGAGGAACTCCGGATCGGCCGGGACGACCCCCATATTGCCGGCCGCCGGCTCCACGATGACGCAGGCGACCCGCTCCCCGTATTCCTCCATAGTCTTGCGGAGAACTTCGATGCCGTTATACGGCAGAACGATCGTATCCGCCGCCGCGCCTTTCGTCACTCCCGCGCTGCCCGGTATCCCCAGCGCGGCGGCGCCTGAACCGGCTTCCGCCAGCAGGCTGTCGGCGTGGCCGTGGTAACAGCCGGCAAATTTCACGATCTTGTCCCGCCCGGTATAAGCCCGCGCCAGCCTGAGCGCGCTCATCGCCGCCTCCGTACCGGAACTGACGAACCTCACCATGCCGATCGAAGGGAAAGCCCCGCAGATCATCCGGGCCAGTTCCGTTTCCTTCTCCGTCGGAGCGCCGAAACTAGTCCCCCTGCCGGCCGCCCTGGCGAGCGCTTCCACCACCGGCGGATGGGCGTGCCCCAGGATCAACGCCCCCCAGGACATCACGTAATCCAGGTATTCGTTCCCGTCAGCGTCGCGGACCGAGGCTCCCCGGGCGCTGTCGATGAACAGCGGGCTGCCGCCCACGGCTTTATACGCCCGCACCGGGCTGTCCACTCCGCCGGGGATGTATTTGCGCGCCTCCCCGAACAGGCGTATTGAATTCTCTATCCTCAAATCTTGCCTTCCTTCAGCAGTTTTGCCGCCTCTTTGGCGTAGTAGGTGATGATCATATCCGCCCCCGCCCTTTTTATCCCGGTCAGGACCTCTAAAAACAGGCGCTGTTCCTCCTCCTTGTCCCGCGCGTATCTTTTCAGCATCGCATATTCACCGCTGACGTTGTAAGCGGCGAGCGGGACATTGAACGAACCCTTCGCCCGGCCGATGATGTCCAGGTAAGCCAGGGCCGGTTTCACCATCACTATATCCGCCCCCTCGTCGATATCGTGTTTTATCTCCCTGAGCGCCTCGTCGGAATTCCGGAAGTCCATCTGGTAGGTCTTCCTGTCCCCGGACCCCGGGCCGGAATCGAGCGCGTCCCGGAAGGGACCGTAGAAGCTGGAGCAGTATTTCGCCGAATACGCCAGTATCCCGGTCTCCTTGAAACCGTTAGCGTCCAATCCCCCCCTTATCGCCCCCACCTGCCCGTCCATCATCGCCGACGGCGCCACGAAATCCGCCCCCGCCGCGGCATGGGACAAGGCTATCCTGGACAGGACCGCTATGCTCTCGTCGTTGTCCACGGTGAATCCGCCGCCGCGTCCCTTGACGATGCCGCAATGCCCGTGCGCGGTATACGCGCAGAGGCAGACGTCGGTGATCACCGTCATCCCCCCGAGATCCTTTTTTATGGCGCGCACGGTTTTCTGGACGATCCCGGTCTCCGAGTACGCCGCGGAGCCCTTCGCGTCTTTACGTCCGGGCACCCCGAAAAGAAGCACGGCCTTTATCCCCGCCGCCCGTGCTTCATTCAATTCTCCGAGCAGATTGTCCGCCGACAAACGGAAGACCCCCGGCATAGATCCGATCCGCTCTTTCCTCCCGGCGCCTTCCAGGACGAAACAGGGCATTATCATGTCCCGGGGCAGGAGACGGGTCTGGCCTACAAGGTCCCTGACAGCGCCGCTCCCTCTCAATCTTCTCGTTCTGCCAAACCGCATTTCTCCACCTCTCTTGAGGTAACTCCGCCGATACAGGTTATCCTGGTCCTCTCCGGCACTTCATTGCCGTATCTTTTAACGAAGTTGCGCACGCCCGAGGGGCTGGTGAATATTATCTCGTCAAAAACGCTGAAATCGATGTCCGGCAGCCGGGAAGGCGCGATGTTCCTGTAGGCTACGCAGGCGGTGACTTCAGCGCCCATCTCCCCGAGCTTTTCTGTAAGCCCTTTGTCGGAAAGGTCGGAGCGCGGCAGGAATATCCTCTCCCCGCGTATGTCCATCTTCGCGAATTCATCGAGCAGCCCCCCGGAGGATTCCCTTTCCGGCACCATATCGGCTATGATACCGGAACCCTCCAGGCATTTCCGGGTGGACCCGCCTATCGCCGTTATCCTGATCCCCTTAAGCGCGCGCGAATCCAGTTTCAAAGCGTTCAGCCGCATAAAGAAATAGCGGACGCCGTAACGGCTGGTAAAGACTATGCGGTCGAAATTCCCTATGCCTTCCAGGTGCGCGTCGAACTCCGTATAGTCAGGCAAAGGGACGATCCTGATCATGGGCAGATGAAAACATGACTTGCCCGCGAAGAACCTCTCCCCGGACAGCCCGGTGAAGAGCACCCCCCTTCCTGGGCGCCCCCGGCTTTTGCCGGCAAAGGCGGTCTTGCCGATGATGAATACCGCCGGCGCTTCTATTTTTCCCTTCGCGGCGGCGGCAATATTTTCCAGACTTGAACGGACCGTCCTTTGGGCCGCGCTTCCGATACGCGAGACCGCTGCGACCGGGGTGTTCCCGGGTTTACCGGCTTTCAGCAATTTACCCGCCGTCTCCCCGATATTACCGGCGGACATATACAAGACGATCGTTCCGCATCCGGCTATGTGCTCCCAGTCCACTGAGCTCTCCTCTTTACCTCCGTCCTCATGGCCGGTGACGAAGACAACGGCCGATGCCGTTCTCCGGCCGGTCAGGGATATCCCGCATAGACAGGCGGCGGCGCTCGCCGCGCTCACTCCCGGGATCACTTCAAACTCTATCCCGTGCCCGGACAAA
This sequence comes from uncultured Planctomycetales bacterium, assembly GCA_964488935.1. Classification (GTDB taxonomy): domain Bacteria; phylum Omnitrophota; class Gorgyraeia; order Gygaellales; family Profunditerraquicolaceae; genus Undivivens. Next base: position 21,434 of record CAZAVF010000006.1, read on the forward strand.
ACCTCCATTTCCTCGGAGAGCCTGCCGAAGACGGCCGGGTCGCCGCTTTTAAGCCTGACCACCCGTCTGCCCTGTCCGGCTTTCTTGACCATCAGGGCGTTGATCCTCTTTTGCGGGTCTGGAACGGCGTTCAACCGCTTCTTTTTGCCCAATCCTCCGCAGGCAATCAGTTCGGCGCCTTCCTTTACATTATCCAGGAGTCTTTCATCAACCAGATAATCGTAGATCACCACGTCCGCGCACCTCAACGCTTCAAGGCCGCGCACCGTTATCAACGAAGCCTCCGGCCCCGCCCCGACCAGATAAACCTTCTGCGCTTTCACCGGGCCGCCTTTCGGGTATCTATTCTGGAGAATATCCCCGCCAGGCCGGTGTCCTCCCTGCGCGTCTCCACCGCGAGACGGCCCTGCAAGGGATGCGGTTCCAGTATCTCGACTGGTATGCGCTGGGCGATACGGTGTTCCAGCCCGAGGCGTTTCAATCCGCAGGCGGCGAGCACCATCGCGTCAAGGCCGGATTCGTCGAATTTCTTCAGGCGTTCCTCGACATTTCCTCTTATGTCCACGATATCCAGATCATCCCGGTAGGACTTTAACTGTTTCTTCCTGCGGGAACTGCTCGCCGCGACCTTCGCCCCCCGCGGCAGCTTTTCCAGGGGCAGATTGTTCTTCGATATCAGGGCATCGCAGCGGTCTATGCAGCGTGTCACCGCCGCCACGCGCACGCCTTCCGGGAGGGAATCGGCGAGGTCCTTGGCGCTGTGCACCGCTATATCCACGCGCCTGTTCAAAAGCGCCTCCTCTATCTCCCCGGTAAAGAAATCCGTCCCTTCCATTTCCGATATCGGCACGCTCCTGTCCCTGTCCCCGGCAGTATCTATGCCGACGATCTCGGCGTTCAACGTTACCCCGCAGTCGCGCAGATAACCCAGGACCTCCTCCACCTGTTTCAAGGCCAGAGGACTGGTCCTGGTGCCTATCCTCAAAGGCGGCTTGCCGGTATATAGGGTTTTCAGCGCCTCGCCGATGATCTCCTCCGCTCTCGCCGCTTCTTTCAACCTGTTCTTATAGTTCTCCTCGACCACCGGCTTCAGGTCGTCGAGATCGTAAAGCAGCGTCCCGGGCATCCCTTTGATTGCCGGATCGATGTCCCTGGGCACCGCCAGGTCGAGCAGCAGCAACGGACCACGCCCTGTCTTCAGGACCTCTTCCAGCATTTTCTTTTTCAAAACGACGTGCGGACAGGCGGTCGAGCTCACCACGATGTCGACCTCTCCCAGTTTTTCCCGGAGACGGTCGAAATGAACGGCCTCCCCGCCGCATTCCCCGGCTATAGCTCTGGCCTTCTCATACGTCCTGTTGGCCACGAACACCCCCTTGATCCCCTCTTCCCTTAGGTATGCGCCCAGCGAGGAGGCGACCTTTCCGGCCCCGATGATCATGGCTTTCCTGTCCCTCAAAGGAGCGAAACGTTCCCTGAATATCTTCATCACTACGCTGCTTATGGAAACGCTGCCCCGGGAGATCCCGGTCCTGGCTCTCACCTCTATCCCGGTCTCCACCGCTTTTGCGAAGAGGGAATCCAGGAAAGCGCCGGCAAGCCCTGATTCCCTCCCGGACAACCGGGCGGCTTTGACCTGGCCGAGTATCTCAGTCTCGCCCAGCACCTGCGAATCCAGGCCGGAGGCGACCCTGAAGAGGTGCCGCGCCGCAGCCTCGTCATGCAGCGCGTAGAAATGCCGTTGTATGATCTCCCCGGTGCAATCGAAACGGGAAACAAGGGACCCGGTCACGCGGGCCGCGCACTCACGTCCCGCCGCGGAATGAATGTATATCTCCATCCTGTTGCAGGTAGAAAGGACGATCATGCCCCCGATACCGGCGGCATCCTTTACGGATTCCTGATACTCCCGCAGCTTTTCCCTGGTTAAGGAAAACCGTTCGCGGACGCAAAGCGGAGCTGTTCTATGGCTTATACCGATCGCCAGCAGGCCCATTTAAGAATTTCTCTTTCCCTTTATACCAGCACTTCCTGTATACGGTTCAGGACTATATCGCGGAGGCGGTCGTCCGGCATCAGGGTGCGACCCTGCAAAAGCTCCAGGTCGGGATACTCCGCCCTCAACTGCTCTATCATCCCGGAAATATCCCTGGTGATATGAATGCCGTTGAACACGAAGAAAGGTATGACGGCTATCCTGCGTATGTTCTCGGCGTAGAGTTTCCTCACGGTATCGAAAAGGTCCGGCTTGGACAACTCCATGGATGCCTGCTCGATCCGGTAGCCGGGCAGAGAACTCCGGATGCCGGCGGTGAATCCGGTGAATTCTTCCTGCGCTTCCTTACGCCTCGTGCCGTGGTTCAGAATGACGATCGCCTGCTTTGAGTCCATTTGCCCTCCGTTTTGTGTGTTCCCGATGGGATTGAAGCGTGAAATGTTCGCAGCCTGTGGAAACAGAAAGGGGCCCTGTCCCCCCCTCCCCGGCAAGGTTCATTTCCCGAACCAGAATTTATAGAAAGGCCTTGCCGCGCAAAGCGCCATAAGCGCGACGAGGACGGAATAATCCAGTTCCAAGAATACGGGAAAGATCTTGGCCATGATCAAGGCCGCGAAGAAGACCGCGCATTTGATCAATCCGATGTCCAGAACGCCCAGTTTCCCGATCCTACCTTTCATCCCCGATAACATATCTTCCCCCCTCCCGCAGCGGCAAAACTATTCCCCGTCTTTCCCCCCCGCCCCGGCTATCCTGGCGCCCATCTTATAGGCCTTGCGGCAGTCCAGCGGGAAAACCTCATCGCGTCTTTTCAGTTTCTCCGCGGGGTCGAACCTGGGTGCTACGAATCTCGAGTAATCGTCGAATTGACAGGTATCGAAACTCAAAAGGGTCTCCCCTGTCCCGAAGATTATCCTCAGAAGACGCTCGATGGCCGCGAACCTGTGCTCATAACCGGCTTCTTTCATTCCCTGTTCGGTTATCCCCATGGTGAATATGAAGCCGGCCGGGATCTTCCCCGGGAAAAGCGACCCGGGAGGCTGCGTATATTTTATGTAAGGGAATATCAGGCGTTCGAGGAAAGACTGCATGGCCCCGGAGACGCTTGCCAGATACACCGGGGAACCCAGAACGATCCCGCCGCATTCCCGGACTCTCTCCAGGACAGGCGAAAGCTCGTCCCGCACCGCGCACCTGCCGTAATTCTTCCCCCCTTTTTCCTTGCAGGCAAAACAGCTTATGCAGCCTTTATAATCCAGACCGTATAGATGGACAAGCTCGGTTCCGGCGCCCTGCGCCGCGGCGCCTTCGGCGGCATGCTTGAGCAAAGTCGCCGTGTTCCGGTCTTTCCTGGGGCTGCCGTTAAAAAGCATTATCTTCTTCATCTTATCTTTCCTTCGGCAGGTAGCGGCTTAAATCCGTTGCCTGTGTCAACCATGACGAGGCCGCCCCCGACCAGGCGCTCTTTTTGCCGGCGCGTCAACCGTTTGACCGCCAGTTCGAACCGGGCCGCAGGGCGGAACCCCTTGAATACCCTGCGCCAGAGCAGTTTCACCGGCCTTTTATAACGCGTATACCTGGCCCCCCGCCCGCCGCTTTCGTTGTGCTCTTTTATCCTGCGCTCCAGGTCGGAGGTGCGGCCGGTGTAATAAGTCCCGTCGGCGCACTCAAGGATATAAACGAAAAAACCGCCTCCGCTTCCCGGTCTTCTCCTGCCCGGCCGGGCAACGTTTCCGCGCGTCTTTCCGCAAACGTCCGAGGCCGCTTCAGGCACGCGCATGCCGGAAATAGATCAGAAAATGCAGGACGGTTTCGCAAAACTGGAGAAACAGCAGGCTGCCGCCCAATAACGGGATCCTGTCATATAGACTCTCGAGGATAGGCACGCAACGGCCGGGAGGCTTGGCGCCGGCCGCGCGATTTAGATTCACATGGAACATATCGCTGAAGACCATAAGCAGGATGAGCAGTTTCATTACCGCCGCAAGTATATAAAGGGAGACGGCGCAGGAAAGATAAAGCATCCCCGGTGATCCCGCGCTCCGCGCGGCCGCCATCCCGATGAGCGCCGCCGCGGACTCTTTGACGACAGCATCCATATTGAATATTTTCCGGGACAACAGAGTCATGAAAGTCAGGATTATATATGCCCCGAACCACGGCAGGGAACGAAACGTCTTCTGCCTGAAGCACCAGGCCACAAAAGCCAGGCCGGCTATGAAACCGGAGAACTGCAGGAGCACATAAACTACGGTGAGCGTAACGGCGGCCATTCACTCGCCCCCTTTTAAGATGTCAGGCTGAAGCCCACCGTATTCAGGACTATCAGCATACAGATGATTATCATCACCGACAGCCCTCCCAGGAACAGGGCATCGGCTGTTCTCTCCAGAGAAAGACGCAGTTTTCTTTTTTTTGTTTTTATGGCCACGTACGAGAAAAAACAGGCGCAAAGGAAAAGGATGGCGTCGAAAGTGGTTATCTCGTCCGCCCAGGTATTGATCTTATTGAAGGAATGGATAACGCTTATCAGCCCGATGACCGTAAAACAAACGCCGACCAGCGCCGCCGAAACCGCAAAAATATGGATGGCGATGCTCTCCTCTTTCTTTTCCAGGAAACTTTCCTCTTGCATAAATACCTCCCGCTAAAATCCATCGCACGCATATATTTGTGTAATACCTGCGGAACGCGGAGTTCAAATACGTATGCCGGATTTGCTATATTATAACACATTATTCCATTATTATCAGCTAAACCTGCGAAGCCCGGAGGGATCGATACGGAGAACTCTTAAGGCGGGACTTTAAGCGCCGCCGAAGTATAAAAAACCCTGCCGGGCGCCCGGCAGGGCGGAATAGGATCATTTAAAGTCTGAGGCTTCTCAGGCCACCTGTTTCACCGGTACTCCTGACCGGCGGATGGCGGCGGGTTCTGCCACGGGGCGGCGGGACAGTCTCCGCCGGGAACGGCCATATGATGCGGCGGGGGCTGGCGGCCGCGCAGGAACGGGCATGGCCGCGGACGGGCTTCCGGAACAAGGAACAGGAACGCGGTCAACCAGAGCAGGACCGCCGCGGCGTATCCGGTATTCCTGACCCATTTTGAATCCGCCTTTCCCGCGGTAAAAACCGCGAAAAAACCCATGGTAAATGCCAACGCCGCGATGATCAATCCGGTCTTCATTTCATTCATTGCCGCTTCTCCTCTCCGTATTCCCCTGCGCGATATCTTGTTTCCCGGGAGGCGGTCCCGGACGGGCGTGCTTCCATTTCTCCAGTTGTTCCGCGGTCAGATACTGCGCGAGCTCTTTCTCCGTGTTCTCATGCAGAACCTTCATTTTTTCCCTGCCGGATGCGCTCCGTTCCCCCGGGCCGGACGACTTTTCCTGCTCCATGACCGCCCTCATCTGTGTCATCTCCTTCTCGATGACCGCGGTGACCTGCTCAACCTGCGCGCCGCTCAAATCAAGCTCCTTTTTCATGCGTTCTACAACCTCCGCTGCGGTCAAGGGTTTCGGCGGGGCTTTTCCCGGTCCCGGGCGGGAAGCGGCTTCCTGAACGCCGGTATCATCTTCAGCGGAAGAAACACCGCATAGCGCGGACAGCAGAATAAAGGACATAAACAGGGGAATGAACCTCTTCATGCGCACGCTCCTCCTTTAGGCAGAGAACGGGGGCCCTTGCCGGACCGTATGTATATTAGACAAGAGAACCGGGAGAAAAATTACTCCCGGCCAGAAAAATCTTCCGGGTGAGCGCGGGGATCTCAGCCATAAAAAAGCGCCCCGGCCGGCAGCCGGGGCGCTTTTCCGCTCCGTCACGCAAAACAAGGATATTATTTATTTCCCTGATTTCTTGTCTTTTACATCGGCCGGCTTTTCCGGCTTACTCTCTATAAACTTGAACAAAGAGACTTCCTCGAGACCATCCACATATCCCTCACTGTTGAATTTATAACAATACAGGCCCGGATGCAATGTCTTGACCTTCTTATCCGAGGGCCCCCGGTGGACAATCGAATCTACCCCGGCGGCAACCCCTGTCAGGGCGGTCATCGTTTCCGGTATCTTGGAATCCCTGGTATCGCCGAAATCCGTGAGATTCCAGCCGTCCGTGAGAGTAAACTTTCCGTTGACCGTGCCGAATCCGGACTTGACTTTTATGGCGTATTCCTCATCCATTTTGGGTAAATAGACGGTTTTAGCTTCTATTCCATGTTCTGTCTGGTATACCAGAAGATACGGCCAGGGGCGGTAAAAACGTATGCCGCCGTTGTCCGCGTTCTTGTCCCTCACCCTCGTTACCTGCACTCCGGCGCAGCCCGCAAGCAGAAACAACGAAACCGACAGCAACACCAGCCGCTTACCCATACCCCGCCTCCATTTTTACCCCGTCATCCCAGTTACCGGGGCATTGCCCGTGATACGCCGGCGGCCCCGCCGGCGTCATATATCCACACCGAAGACGTTCCGTATCAGGAGCCCGATGACGAAATTCACCGCCGCGATGGAAACGCTCAAGCCCGCCATTTCCAGGAAACGTTTCCTGAAATCCAGGTCTTTCGCCACCGAGATGTAGAAAGTGAAAACGAAGATCACCAGCAGGGCGTTCATCACCGTGATCCCAAGGCAGAGAAGAACGCTCCTGAACAACAGGTATGGAGATATCAGCAGGAACACCGTCCCGACGTAGGCGATGCCGGTGTAAACGCTGGCCTTCAACGGGTTCTTTTCCCCTCCCTCGTGCTTGGTGGATATGTATTCCGAGGCGGCCATGGACATGGACGCCGCGATCCCGGTGATCAGCCCCACCACGGCAATGATACCGGTATTGCGTATCGCCAGGGTGAACCCGGCCAGGGCGCCGGTAAGTTCCACCAGCGCGTCGTTGAGCCCGAGGACGATGGAACCGGCGTATTTAAGCCTCTCCTCGTCGATAAGCGCCAGCAGTTCGCGCTCGTGCTTTTCTTCATCGAGGATTATCTGTTCTATCTGCGGCGAGACCGTTTTCAGCTTTTCATAGGCGTCTCCGGCGAGATCCTCGCCTCTTTCCATAAGCTTCAGCCCGAAGTTCAGCCCCAGCACCCGAGATAGGAAAATGTAAAGGACCGCCTTGAAAGCGTCGGGGGACGCCTCCACTCCGGTGAGCCCGCTGAAAAACCGGTAATGCGCGAGTTCCTCCCGGGAGAGTTCAGCCAGTATCTTCCTGTGCGCCTCCTTCCGGGAAGACAAAGCCAGCCGGGAGTAAATTATATGCTCCGTGAGCTCGTTCTTCTGCGCCCGCAAGACTTTTTTCCGTAAAAAAGGTTCAAGCACGCATTGCCTCCGTAGTTTGCCGTCCGCGGCGCTCACTTCACCGTGATGCGCACGGCCTTAAGCCCGGAAAGATCACCGTAATATTGCACGGTCACCTTGTCCGATATATTGATATTACCGAATGTGATCTCCGCAGTCCCCTTGAGGATCACCGCCCCGTCCGGGACTATGAAACTTATTTCGTCCGGCTGCCCGGCGAGGAAGGTGCGGACCACCATTTTGTCCCCGACCCAGTCCACGGCCGCCACCATACCGGAGACTACCGATAATTCAACCTCTTTAGCCGTCTCCGCGCAGTGAACGGCGGATACAGACGGCGTGGCCGCCATTAAGACAGCAGCCGCTGCAGCTATCCCGATGAACCGCATACATCCTCCTCTCCCGGCTGGTGGTAGTCCGCCTTCCCTTATTCAGGCGGTCTCAAAGAGATCTTTTCGATCTTCCCGCGCAGCGCGGCGATATCTTTCCTGTTTGCCAGGACCTGCAGGACATCGCCTTCTTCTATGACGCTTGAACCGTTGGGTATGATGAAGTTACCGTCCCGGGAGATCAGGACGATCAGGCAGCCTTCCGGAACGCCGATCTCAAATACGCGTTTACCTACGATCCCGGAATTATACGGGACAATAACGTCGGTCAATTCGGCGTCGATGTCCCGGCCGTCCTCGATGGCCAGCGGATTGCGGGCCACCCTGCCGGCGGGAACGTCCGCCCCGAGCCTGCGGGAAACGAAAGAGATCGTCGTCCCCTGTATCAGCACCGAGGTCAAGACGACGAAAAATACTATGTTGAATATCGCGTGCGCCTGCGGCATTCCGGCAAGCAGAGGGAATGTGGCCAGTATGACCGGCACCGCCCCCCTCAATCCCACCCAGGCTATCATCGCCTTTTCCCTGGCCGGCATCCTGAAAGGAAAGAGACAAAGAAACACGCTCAGGGGACGGGCGAAGAACATCAAGGCCACGGCGACAAGCAGTCCGCTCCCCACGACGGGCGGGATCCGGGAAGGATAAACAAGCAGACCGAGAGTGAGGAACATTATTATCTGCATCATCCAGGCCAGGCTCTCGTGAAAACGCAGTATGGTCTTCTTATGTATGAGATAATTCTTGCTCATCATCAGACCGACTATATAAACAGACAGAAAACCGTTGCCCTTCAGGAGAGTGGTGACAGAATAAGCGATGAGCACCAGGGAGATCGTCAACACGGGATAGAGATCGACGATCTCCAGCTTGATGCGGTTTATTATCCATACGCTCAACCTTGCCATGCAGTATCCCGTGAGGGCGCCTATGCCCATATCCAGGACAAAAGCCGGGAGCAGACCGGAGAATGAAGAGGTCCCTCCCTGAAGGACCCTTATTATTCCAGCGGTAAGAAAAACCGCCATGGGATCGTTGCTGCCGGATTCGAGCTCCAGCAGGGATTTAACCGGTTTCCCGAGACTTATCTTCTTCGACTTCAGGACGCTGAACACCGCCGCGGCATCGGTGGAAGAAACGATCGCGCCCAGGAGCAGCCCCTCGGCGAAGGAAAACTTCAAGAAGGAGACGGCGAAAAGAGCGGCTGCGAGCGCCGTGAACAGCACGCCGGCGGTGGAAAGCGCGATACCCCGCGCCAGGACCGGGCGCACGTCTTCCCAGGCGGTGTTCAGCCCGCCGGAGAATATGATAAAAACCAGCGCCGTTATGCCTATGGTCTTTGCCAGGGAGGGGTCGTCGAAATATATGCCTCCCGGCCCTTCGGAGCCGGCGAGCATACCGATGGCTATGAATAAAAGCAGGGCCGGCAGCGCGAACTTGTCCGCGAGTTTGCTGGCCAGCACGCTCAAGAATATGAGCAGGGACCCCCAAAACAGGATAGTTTCAACCGGTATCGGCATCATCTCAAAAGTCCGTCCTGAATTTAAGTAATATCTTGTCGTCCACCTTGCGGGTATCATCCTCGCCGCCGGATTCCCCCCTCTGCTCCGTCACTCTCTCGGCCCCCAGGGAAAACGCGTCCGTGATCCTGTATTCCGCGCTCAACTTGTGGTAAGAGACCGGAGCGGAATTCTCCTGCAGCTGTTCCAGCGAATAACGTATGGAGGCGCTGCCGGTGATGTCCTTGGTGGCGCCCACTTCCGTGGACTTTGCGTCTATCCTCACCGATACGTCGCGTATGCCGAGGTCCCGGACGAATTTTCCCGCCGATCCCCCGAGAATGAAGAAATCGAGGAAATCGGCCGCCGTCTCCGCCGGCAGCCTGCCGCCGGACAAGGCGTTCTCGGCGGACTGCCACTTCCTGTTGGTCGCCAGCATCAGCAGGAGCCTGTCCTGGGAAAGCGGCGGCCGGGAGGTCAATCTTAATTCCGGGCTGCCCATTGTCCCGCGGAAGGAAAGCTCTATGTTCGTGTCTTCAACCCTGGACTCACCCTTAAGATCGAAGGAGATGGAACGGAACGGGCCGTTAAAAACGACCTCGCTTTCGCCGAGTCTTATTTCCGCCGTGCGCTCTCCGTAAAGGGTGCCGCCCGAGATTTTTATGTTTCCGCGCGCCTCCGGTCCGTTCGCGCCGCGTGAAAACCTGATCTTCGCGTTTCCGCGGCAGCCGGAGGCCCTGAAACTCTTATAAACCGCGTTTTCCACAGAAAAATTCCCTTCCAGCGAAGGGGCCCGCAGACGGCCGCCGATATGGAAATCAAGCCCCGTGAACGAACCCGTGACTTTGTTCAATTCCGAGTCCCGGAAGAACACCGAGAATGCCTCGCCGGCGCTCAATCTGCCCGTAAAGACCTGAACGTCCAGAGAAGAAGCGCTGTACCTACCGTAGAACTGCAGGGAATCTCCCCACGGTAAAAGCAGCTTACCGTTATAAACGTTTATATTTATCCCGGGGTTCCCGAACAGGACCAGGGAAACTTCTATTCTCTGCGCTTTAAGCTTGGAGCCGGGCGGCAGCCATTTCAGGGTAACCAGTTCCGGGTCCGTGAAGACCAGGCCGCGGACGAGCGCCCCTTGCGCTTTCAAAGAGCCGGTTTCCACCGGACTTATATGATCTGCCAGGATGCGGCTGAGAACAAGGCGCGACCCTCCGGTGGTGAAGAACAGATAGAATACCGCCGAGATAAGAGCCGCGGCGCACACCGCCGCGGTCATAACGGCAAAAAACGCTCCCTGTCTGCGCGGTTTTATGGTCATAGGCGAGAGGTCACGGCTCCAAACCGTTAAAGATATCTTACCACTTCCTCAAGAGGCTGTTTGGCGGGTCCGGCGTTTGCCCCGGCGGCGTATCCCAGCGGCACGACCGCCATGAATTCCCCTTCCGGCTCGCCCAGAAAAGAAAGCACGTCCTTCTTGATAAGAACAAGGACCCCGAGCCATACCGCGGAAATGCCGAGAGAAGCGGCGGCCAGCAGGAGGTTCTGCACGGCTGCGGCGGAACTTTGTATCTCCATGATGCGGAAGAAATCGTGAGCGGTCTCTTTATCCACTTTGAAAAGCTCGGTGCCGCGCGAGATCAGCTCCCCGCTGTTGGCCACCGCCACCACCACGGGCGCGCTGATGATACTGCGCGAAGCCATGCGCAGCAGCGCAGAAGAGGGCCGCGGGAAATCCCCCGCCCTGGAGCTGACGAAGGCGGCGAGCCCGTCTTTCGCTGCTCCGCGCAGCACTATAAAGCGCCATGATTGCTGGTTATGGGCGGAAGGTGCCTGATTGGCGGCGTGCAATACGGCGCGCAGCAGCCCGTCGTCCACAGGCTTATCCAGGAAAACGCGCACGCTGCGCCTGGAGGCTATGGTATTCAGCGTCTCATTCATATTCATTACCTCGCGCCCCTGATCAGCGCTGCATCTCTCTCAAGGCGTCATCGGCCTCCATATTGCCGAGAGCAGACGCCTTCCTGAAATATTCCGCCGCCTTACCCCTGTCCCCGGCGCCCAGATAAACCCGGCCCAGCCGCTCGTAAACCTTGCCTTTATCTATATCCGGTGATTCAAGAGACTTCTCAAAGTACTCCGCCGCTTTCTTGTAATCCCCGGTCTTAAGATAACACCTGCCTATGGTGAAATAAGTGCGCGTGGAAGGGTACCCCTCAGCCATAGCTTTTTCCCAGAGGGCCACGGCCTCCTTATAATTGTTCAAACCATACTGGGCCCATCCCATATAGTGCAAAGTCTCGGCTGAAGGGACCTTTTCCAGCTCCGAGCTTTTTTTCAGGCTGGTGAACGCCTCTGCGTACTGCTTCTTCCTTAGAAATATACGGCCCAGGAACAAATACGTATCCGCATTCTCTTTCTGGCCGGACGCAGCGATCTTCTGCAGGACCCTCTCGGAGTCATCGAACTTCTCGGCCAGGAAATACGCCTTGCCGAGGCCGAGCCAATAAGGGGATTCTGCGCCGGCGCCGGCGACCGCTTTCTCGAAGCACTGCACGCATTGATCATACCGTCTTTCGGCCAGGCAGACCGACCCCAGGGCGGCGTTCAGGTCCGGATTATCGGGATATTTCAGGCGCACCGTCTCCAGATCCAGAAAAGCGGCCTTGAACTCCTTGTTCTTTATGTGTTTCCTGGCGGAGCGGACGGCCGTCTTAAGTTCAAGAGGTCCGTTGATATCTTTTTGTCTTCCCTTTTTGTCCTTTGCCGCAGGAGTCTCTTCTTCCACTACGGGCAGTTCTTCCTGCGGGTCCGAAACGGTCTCGCCGTCCTTTTCTATGGATACGACCTCATCACGGAAATAGGGCACGGTCACCCCGTAGACCTGGACCTGCACGATCTGGGAAGTCTCTGCCACTATCTTGCCGCGCACCACAGTGCCGTTCTTCAGTTTGATGGTCTCCGCGCGGCATGCCGCAGCGGCGCATAAAAACAGTAACGTCTGGATAATAATGAAGACCTCGCGGCCGAACGCCTGATCCCTCGTCCGCTTCCCGTCACCAGACATTGAGTATCCCATGCTCAACCCCTCCCTTCCCGGGGCTGACCCCGGAATGAATCACTTGGAACCGCACGCCTGTCTTAGTATAGAGCAGACGAAAGTTATCTGTTCTTTCTTCAATCCGGGGAAAACCGGCAGGTAAATCACTTCATCGTAATAAGTCTCGGCGCGCGGACAGCGCACGCCCCGGTATTCCGCCTGTTGCCGGTAATAAGGATGCCGGTAAATGGGCATAAAATTGACCTGCGCTTCCACCCCGTGCCTCCGTAAAGCCGAGTAGACCGGCTTTCTTTTTCCGCCGCCTACGAGGACAGGGAACATCGTCCATGCCGGATGCACCCCGGCTGCTTCAGGCGGCAGGCGGAGCGGTTCCACATCCCGCAGGATCCCGGCGTATAAAGAGGCCTGCCGCCTGCGTTCCCGCAGGAACTCCCGGATCCGGCCGAGCTGGCTTATCCCCAGGGCGCACTGAAAATCGGTTATCCTGTAGTTATAACCCAGCGACTGCATTTCATAGTGCCCCGGCCCTGCCGGGGAGGATTTGAAACGTTTCCCGTCTCTTACTATACCGTGAGAACGCGATTCCGCCAAGATTTTATATAATTTCCTGTTGTTGGTCAGCACCGCGCCCCCTTCCCCGGTGGTGATGCACTTCTGGGGATGAAAGCTCAATATGCTCATATCGCTGTCCCGGCACGACGACGTCATGGAACCGCCGTATTCCGCTCCCAGCCCCTGGGCGTTATCCTCTATCACGGACAGCCCGTACTTGTCCGCTATCCTGCGTATTTCTTTCATTCTGCACGGTATGCCCGCCAGGTTGACGGGGATCACCGCGGAACATCTCCCGGCCGATGCCTTTCTCCGCATATCTTCCGGGTCAATGGTCCCGTCCTCTTTCAATACGTCGCAGAACACCGGACGCCCGCCGCAATAAAGGACGCAATTGGAGGAAGCGACGAACGAGAGGGCCGGGACCAGGACCCCGCTTCCCCGGCTCACTCCGGCGGCAAGACAGGCCAGGTGCAAAGCGGCCGTCCCGCTGGAAACGGCCACCGCGTAACGGGCTCCCGTATAAGCGCACAGCGCTGACTCGAAATCTCCGGAGAGCGGTCCGCGCGTGATGAAATCGGCCGCCAGCGCTCCCATTACGGCATTGATGTCACGCCGGCATATGTTCTGCCGTCCGAAAGGAATGTTCTTCATACTGTTCACAGCCATTTATGGAAAGTGTGCCCGGCTCCCGCAAATTCAAGCCCCAGTTTCTGCCAAATCCTCAAAGGCACGGAGTTGGCGGCCTGGGTGGAGAATTCCGCAATATCGTAGGATTTATCCGTCAATTCCAGGACCCTGCTTACCAGGCTTACGTACGCGCCCGAGGCGCTCGGCAGCACCGCGGACAGCCCCCGTCCGATGATACGCGTGCCGCAGGCTTCCAGGCACTCCCGGTCCAGAAGATAACTCAGGAATCCTACCGGTTCGCCGTTGTTCCGGCATGCCACAAGCACATGCTCTCCGCGGCGCGGCCGGCGGCAGGCATTGCCTATCCATTCGCTGAACACGCCGCCGGCGGCTGTTCTCAACCCGGGATCGCAATGGAACCTGTCTCTGGTGAAAGCGCTGCCGGCCAGGGAACGCAGGAAATCGTGGTCGTCGTCACGCACCCGGCGCACGGTGTAGATAGACCTGTAAGACCGGGACGTCCCCGCGCCTTTACGGTAAATAAAAGTCAATATCGTGTCGACGCGGGTGAAGCCCGAGGAGGACAAGGCCGACAGCGCGGCGCTGTCCCCGGAATCGACGCGCGCCGTCAGCAGTGAAACACCGCGTTCCCGGCATAAAGAAACTGCGCGTTCCAGGAGGGCGCAGTCCGCCCCGATCATATACTTTATCTCCTTTATTTTCTTTCCGAAGTACCCGCTGTCCCATACGCTGTCGGCCAGGACCGTCATACACCCGTTACCGCGGCCGCGCTCACCTGCGAGGAGATCGCGGCGTCCGCCCGCGGAGAGGACGTCTCTCCAGCGCCTTGCCAGCAGAACGGGCATCGCAATACCGTAACCGTGATAACGGTGGTAAGGATAGGAAAGGAAAAGCCGTTCCAGATTCCTGCGGCACTTCCCGTCCGCCCTTCCACGAGACGGAGAACACCCGGTATCCCGCGCCTTGCGTCCGGGCAAACGGCTTTTCATTCTCATACCCGCCTCCTGAAATCGGAGGCGCGGAAATGGAAAAGGAAATCCAGTCCGCTGCGCAGGATGACGCCCGCCGTGTATTTTGATCTGCCGGACTTTCTCGCGTCATGGCTTACCTCCACTTCTGCCGGCGAGTCCGCCAGTATTACCAGTCCCTGCTTTATGAACCGCGCCCGCCTGCCGTAAGCGAGAAGCTTAACCGCCAATGAAGAAGTGAGAGCGTTCAAACCGCAGTTATAATCCTTGAGCCTGCGGCCGGTCAATACCGCATACAGGCTGTTTGCCGCGCGGGAAACGGCTTTCCGGAACGGGTGATCACGCCTCTTGCTCCGCCACCCGCAGACAAGATCGCTGCCGCCGGACAATGCCGCTAACAGTGCCGGGATGTCCTCCGGAGCATTCTGAAGGTCGGCATCAATGGTCACGATATATTTCCCGGAAGCCTTCCTGAATCCCTGGAGCAATGCCCCCGACTGGCTGCCGCGTTCGGCGGCCTCCAGCACGGAGACGCCTTTATACGAACCGATCAGACCGTAAAGCCGCCGGCAGTCCCCCGCGCCCGCCCCGTTATTGACGAATATAAGCTCGAATTCCCGGCCTTCCCCTGAAAGCGTCCGGTAAATACGCGAGGCCAGTTCCTCCAGCGACTCTTCCTCGTCGCATACGGGAATTATTACGGAAATATCCATCAGGACAGGTCTTTCATCGGCTTATACGCCGCAAATATCCCGGCATATCGAATTTACGTTCCAGACCGGCGGCGTTCATGTAACGCACCTTGCCGAAAATGGGGCGTTCCGGCCACGGCCGGTCATGCGCCCCGAAACACCAGGCGACGCCGGCATAACCGTTGGGATCCCTCCCGTCCAGTTCGTATTTATCGTTGAGCTTCACCGCGTATTCAAAAGCCCGGGCCGGCTCTCCCGTCCATTCCAGGATCTTTTTTCCCCAGTACATCCGCATATAGCCGTGCATGCGTCCGGAACGCAGAAGCTGGAGCTGGGCCGCGTTCCAGTATGGATCATGGGTCAGGGCGTTCTCCAGACGCCGCAGGGAATAAATATATTCTCTTTTGTCCGCACGATGACGGAGCAGCGACTCCGCGGCCCAGGCGGGAAGACCGTCGAATTTATCGTATGCGGGGTTATAAAAACAATAGTTGTCCGCCAGTTCGCGCCTGACGATCAATTCCTCCAGAAAAGCCTCTTTGGCGGCGCCGCCGGCATTGCTGCGCATGACCTCCAGCGCCGCCCGCTGCGCGGAGAGCTGGCCGAAATGCAGATAACAGGAAAGTTTGGATTGCCCGTCAAGGGAAGGATCGTTGCGCGCGGCGGGATACCCGGGCAGCCCGGAGGCAATGAACTTTTTCAATGCCGCCGAGGCCGCTTTCTCCCCGGGGACCGGCAATTTCTGCGAAGCCGAGGCTCCGCAATAACGGGCCGCCTTTTCCCAATCAGCCCCGGCGGGCCCCCGGTAATCGAAGGGATGTTTGATCAAAAGCGGGAACTCCGTCAGAAAAACCGGCAGCATACGGTGTATCTTTGGCCGTAACGTATAAGCGCCGAATTCCTGTCTTCCGGAGACGGCGCGGCACGGGACGATGTTGTGAGCGTCCACTTCATGGAAAGGTACGCGTATACTGCCGGGAAGCCGTTTCTTCCAGCGCCGTTTTACGCGCAAAGGATCGAAATCGCCGACCAGCAGACAAGCGCCTGAGCGCCGCATAAAGACGGGGATCTCATCTTCCGGATCACCGGTAAGGAGGCAAAAACCGATGTTTTTACGGCTGGCGGACAGGGCGGACTCTTTGAGCCCGGCGAGCATAAAAGAATAATGCCCGTGTCCTGCGCCCAGGAAACCGGGGACGAGACAGAAGACTATTACCAGCGGCCTCTTCAGCTGCAAAGCCTTATGCTGGGCATAAAGCAGCGCCCAGTTGTCCCGCAGGCGCTGGTCGCGGCTAAGCCAGCAGGCCACCGGACCGCTTCCGGCGGCGGGTTCTGCGGCGCCGGAAAGGACCGCTGTCCTGTCGTCTACGGGCGGAACGGCGACGTTCAAACGGATTCTCCGCCGTGCCGGTATTTCACGACACGGACTTTTTCCATGGTTATCAGGCCTTCCTTCACGTTCCCGTCCAGGAACGGCAGCAGCGTTTCCAGTTTCTCCATGGTATCCACTATCTCTATCACCACCGGCAGGTCTTCCGATAAACGCAGCAGCTTGGCGGTGTGCATACGGCTGTGCGCGCCGAAGCCCATCAGGCCCCGCGTGACGGTGGCCCCGGCAAGATTAAGCTCCCTGGCCTTGAGCACGATACGCTCGTAAAGCGCTTTGTCGCCGCACATATCGTTCTCGCCCACGAAAATACGCAGCAGACCCCCTTCTTCCGGTAATTTCACCACGCGTCACCTCCGTTCTTACCAGCGTCTTTCATCCCCTGCAGAACCTGGCCGCGGCGTAACCGGCGAAAACAAGCATGATCCCGCCGGCGCACGATATCAACACGTTCAAAAAAGCTATGTTCAGTTCCCCGTCCCTGATCAGGTTCAGGTTCTCCAGGGCAAAAGTGGAAAAGGTGGTATAACCGCCGAGTATGCCGGTGAGAACGCAAAGCCTGACGGACGAAGAGACGGCGGACTGTTCGAACAGCCCCCAGAGAAAACCGATCAACAGAGAACCGCTGAGGTTGACGGCCAGCGTCCCCACCGGGAAGACCCCGGAAGAGAACCTGTAGTCAAGCCCGGAGACGAGATAACGCAGGACCGCCCCCAGTGCCCCGCCCGCCCCTATAAAAACCAGCTTCAACACGGTCCCTCTCCTGCGCAGCCCTCAACGACCACAGCGCTGACCGAGGCGGACTCCTCCCTCAAACGGGCTATTGCCCTGTATTCGGCGGAGTTCCACCATGCGCCCAGGGCTTCCCGTGAAGGGAACTCCACCACGACTACACGCCGCGGCCGCCGGTCCCCGGATAACATCTCCACTTCCCCTCCGCGGGCCAGATAACGTCCGCCGAAGGCGGAGATGAGACCGGGAACACGCCGGCCGTATTCCGCGTATTTCTTTTCATCCTTTATTTCCCAGGCTTCCACGATCAGATAGACCGGCATAAAACCCTCTCCATAAGATAATCGTCCATCACGAGGCGGGGATGAATTCAAGCATACAATTGTTCCTCTTGTGCTTCTTCCCCATGCAGCTTCAATGCAATATCACAAAATTCAACAGGGCCCCCACGATAATGGAGATGCCGATCATTATCAAAGTGGATTTAAGCAGAGCCTTGAGCCCCAGCTCTTTCAGGAGCACGAAGAAAGTGGCCACGCAGGGGAAAGATACGGCGAGCAGCGTCGACGCGATGAAAAGCTGTTTTACGGTCAGGTTCAGCGGCGCCAGCAGACCGACCGCCACGTCCTTGCGCAGGAAGCCCACGACCAGGGCCACGACGGCGTCTTTCGGGAGGCCGAACAGGTTCACCACCAGCGGCGCGAACAGTCCGGTGACGGCGTCGAAGACCCGGAAATACATAAGGATATTGATGAACAATACCCCCAATAAGACCACCGGCATCGCCTCCCAGAGGAACCCCTTCACCCTGATATACAGCTTTCTGCCCAGGAGAGAGAGCGGAGGTACCCTGTAAGGCGGGATCTCCAGCAGGAATTCCGGGCTGTTGCCGCGCATCAAACGGTTGAGCGCCAGTCCCAGTATGATGACAATGGAAAAGAGCACCAGGTATACCCCGCCCACGTACCATCCGCCGAAGGCCCCGAGCAGGCCGACGATCATCGCCTGCAGCGGGACGCAGGGGACCCCGATGGAAATTATTGTCGCGGCTATCAGCCTCTCCCTTTTCGACTCCAGCACGCGCGTGGAAAGTATGCCGGGGACATTACACCCGAAACCGAGCAATACGGGTATCACCGCGTAGCCGTGCAGACCCAGCGGATGCATGAGGTTATCCAGCAGTATCGCCAGGCGCGGCAGGTATCCGATGTCTTCAAGCAGGCTCAATATGAAATAAAAAGCTATCACATAAGGCAGGACCATTCCTATTTCGATATACGGGGCCGTCGTCAGCAGTCCGAGGGACTGTTTGAAATCTATGCCGCCGTTGATAAGATCCCCGATAAGCAGATGGAACCAGAAACCGCCCTCTTTCATCCCTCCCGTAAGCTTTTCCAGCAAAGGCTGATATATCCCCATGAAGAACGGATCGGTGATCCCGGATATTATGGTCTCCCCGACGAAACGCACCACTTTGAAGGAAACGAAAACCACGGCCGCGGCCATGAACAATCCTGTCCAGGGACGGACAGAGGCGTCCTCCAGCAGTTCCCGCAGGGTATGATGCCTGTGTTCCAGGGATTGCACCTGTTCTATCAGTTTTCCCAGTTCAAGCCAGCGCTCCCCGTGGGAAAGCTGCGGCCTGGATACCGGCCTTGCCTCCTGTATCTTGGACATCAGCAGCTTGATACCGGCCCCGGTCACGGCGCAGGTGGAGATCACCGGTACCGACAGCAAAGAGGAAAGTTTATCGGCGTCTATGTATATCCCGCGGTGGCCGGCGTCGTCGCACATGTTCAGACAGACCACAACAGGGAACCCCTTTTCTATAAGCTGCAGGGTCAGGGAAAGGTTACGTTCAAGGTTGGTGGAATCCAGGACGTTGACCACCGCTATCTCCTCTTTCGGCATCTCGCTGAGCAGGGAGACCGCGGTCTCCTCGGCGCCGGAAGTGGGCTCCAGAGAATAGGTGCCCGGCAGATCGATCACCTCGATGTCCTTGTCCCCGTATTGCAGCGAGCCCCTGGATATTTCCACAGTGGTGCCGGGATAATTGGAAGAAATGACGTGCACCCCGGTGAGCCTCGAGAAGACCACGCTCTTGCCGACATTGGGGTTGCCCGCCAGGTATATCCGCTTTATCATAAGGCCTCTACAGTTATCTTGCCGGCCATGCCGTATCCCATGGCAACCATGCTTCTGCCCACTTTGACCACCACCGGACCGCGCAGCCCGATACAGCTCAATTTCAGCAGTTCACGGCCTTCATACACGCCCATGCTCATCAGCTTGTCATGCAGATTGGCGCCTCCGGTTATCTCGGCCACTCTAGCCTTCCTGTTCTCGGGGAGCCTGGTCAACGGTATTCTTTTTATGCCTTTTTCATTCTCCATGGATGTCTTCCTCCAGCGGCAAAGACGGGACCGATCGGCCGGTAATAAGTTGTTCTATACTCTGCAGCGCCCCGGGGCGCCGGCAATACGGACGCCGCCAACTAATTTTACCACAATATCCCGATATTTACGCGAAGTTAATCGCCCTCCGGGCCGCGTTTCCGGCATTCAGGAGAGGGCGTAATAATACGATCCTATCTTTTTTATGCTCAAGCGCAGTCCGAAGAGACGGCCTATGCGGCGGCTTTCCAGAAGCTTCTCCTTTGGACCGTCGGCGATGAATCCGCCGTCTTTCATCAATACCACCCTTTTGATCTCGGGAACTATATCCTGGAGGTTATGCGTGGCCAGGATCACGCTGATGCCGGTGCCGGCTATCCTGCGCAGGGTATCGCGGAACCTGCGCGCGGCGTGCAGGTCGAGCCCGTTGCACGGCTCATCCAGTATCAATCCCCGCGGGTCGTGCACGAGCGCCCGGGCGATGAGAAAACGCCTGGCCTCTCCGGTCGACATGCGCGAGATCTCCCGCCCGGCGAGATGCCCGATCTCCAGGAACTCCAGTATATCGCGCGCCCGGGCGAGCATACGGGCCGTGACCCCGGCCCGGTAAAGCCCGACGCTGCCGAAAAACCCGGACAGCACGGTATCCATACCGGTGACGTCGCGCGAACAGACGGATTGCAGCCGGTCGGAGACTATACCGAACAGGTAGCGCAGGTCGAAAACATTCCAGTCCTCCCTGCCCAGGACCTTGAACGAATACCCCTCCACCCCGGAAAGCGGGTAATACTCCCTGGTGACGAGGTTGATGAAAGAGGATTTTCCGCAGCCGTTGGGCCCCAGTAAAGCGATATGCTCACCCTGCTCCATCCTGATGGCTATTCCGCGCAATATGAGACGGTTGTTCTCCCCGCGCGCGACGCTCAGATTCCTGAATTCCAGCAACGGGACGCCGGTAGTGAATTTAGACATAGTTGGACCGCCTTTGGCTCTCCGTAATAATTATACGCTGTTCCGGATATCAACTACGGTCAGGAAATTTCACCTTCGGCCTGACAACTTCCATCTCCTCCCCGAGCTTGACGTCCACCAGCTTGGATTTACGGAATGCCAGTATCTGGGAAGGATAAACGCTCCTGTGGCCGGTCACAAGGAAACTGATGACGCAGGCGATAGCGGCGTAAGAGGCGATGCCCGGGCCGAAAAGTTCTATAGCCATTATGCTGGCCGCGATGGGGGTATTTGCCGCCCCGGCGACGACGGCCACGAAGCCGAGCGCCGCGAAAGTGGCGATATCCAGGCCGAATAGACTGCCGAACAGGTTCCCGGCCGCGGCGCCGGTGAAGAAGACCGGGGTGATTATGCCCCCGCTGCCGCCGAAATTAAGCGTGACCGCGGTGAAAAAAGGCTTGAGCAGGAAAGCCCCCCAGTCGCTTTTATTTCCCGAGAGGAACGACTCGATGCCGTTTATGCCCAATCCCAGGTATTGACGCGAAAAGAAAAGCGCCGGCAGTGAAACGCAGAGCCCGCCCAGAAAAGACCTGGCGACGGTCCCCATTTTCAGCCTGGAAGAGAACTTTTTGACGTGGTTCATTATTTCTATGAACAGGAAGGCGGTGATGCCGAAAAAGATCCCCGCCGCCACCACCTGCAGGAATATCCCGGGGCCGAAAACAGGCACGAAATTCACCGGGTGGTAAATGTAATGCACCCCCAGGAACGCCGAAACGCGGTAACTGATTATACCGCAGATGAAGGACGGCAGCAGGACGTCGTAAAGAATGCTGCCGGCGTAAAGCACCTCCACCCCGAATATCGCCCCGGCGATGGGGGTCCCGAATACCGAGGAAAAGCCGGCGCTGATCCCGCATATCACCAGTTTCCTGCGGTCGTAATCGTCCAGCCTGAGCAGCCCGGCGAAATACGAAGCCAGCCCACCGCCGATCTGCGCGCAGGGTCCCTCTTTACCGGCGGAACCGCCCGATGCCAGGGTGACCACCGTCGCCGCCAGCTTGACCGGGACCACCCGCAGTTGTATATGACCGGATTTCTTGTGCACGGCTTCGATGACCTTTTCCGTGCCGTGGCCCTCGGCGTCCGGCGCCAGATACTTCACCAGCAAAGCGGAGATCACCATGCCCGCGGGAAGGAAAAGAAAATAATACGGATAAGCGGCGGTCTTTTCCGTGGACCAGCTCAATATCCTCAGGAAAGCGGCGGTCGCGGCTCCGACTATCAAACCTGTCGCCACGGAAAGCAGCAGCCATTTGAATACCGTTACCAGTATGGCGCTCTCCTCTGTAAGCCTTTTTTTCATTGTTTATTCCTTTTGTCCCGCTCCCTCCGGTTCAAATCAGGACCTTCACCACGGTCTTGGCTACCGGCCCTCTGCCCCCGCAGGAAACGGAAGGCGCGTGCGCGTCTGCGGGGAAGAGCACCGCCAGGCGTCCGGCTTCCATGCGCAGGCGGGAGGCGGAGCGCAGAAGAACGCGGATGTCCCCGCCCGGCGGCGGGCCATAGAATCTTATGTCGTCTTTCCGGTTGTAAGGGCCCAGCGGATTTAATTCCGCAGGCGGAAGCAGGTAAATGTCCTCCATCCCGGACCAAACATACTGCAGGTCGACGTAACGCCGGTGCGTTTCGAACCTCGCCTGTCCGGACGGCCCGGGCCGGTAAACCCGGTGCACCGCGTAGATATCTTTGCCGCGGACGAGCGCCATCTCTTTGAATCCCTCACGGGCTGAGGAAAAGGTCCTCCGGTCAAGACCGCGCAAATATGATATCCCCGCAGAGATACGCCCGGCCAATCCCCCGTCGTCCTTAGGCGAATGAAAGGCTGTTTCATCCATTATATCGCGTAACGCTCCGTAATATGCCATATCTTTTGGGAAGAATTCGGCTTAAAAGCCAGGGGTTTTCTGCGTAGGAGAATAAAAAAGCCGCTCCGTAACGACCACGGAGCGGCTTTTTGCGTTCAAGTAACGATTAGTCTCCGTACACGGTTGTCGTATATTCGCCGTAGATACCAAGGATGTTCTTGGCGTCATAATCGACGTATTTCACAGTCCTGATATTGCCGTTGGCCATGGCGGCCTTGATGCTCGCGTCCCCGGTGGCGACCAGTCCCAGGATGGAAGTGGCCTTGGACGTGCCGACCTTGGAGTAGCTCACTCCGCCTTCACCCGCGCCGACCGGAGCTTTTATCTCCGTGTAAAGAGCGCCGTAAGGATATGGAGTTGCGCACCCGCCGATAAACATAGCCGCAGCCAGAAACAGTACTACAAGACCCGTTTTTTTCATATGAACCTCCTTTCGTTTTATTTTAGCAGACAACTGAGGCATTGCAAGATTTTTATC
>CAZAVF010000007.1:0-43202 GCA_964488935.1 uncultured Planctomycetales bacterium
ACCACCGGCAGCCTGAAGGAGATACTTTTCGGGCCGGCCAAGGTGGACGACGGTTCACAGAACCTTATCGGGGCCCTGAAGACCTCCATGGGGTCGCTGGGGGCGATGAACCTTAAAGAGATGCATAACGTGGAGATCATCATAGCGCCTTCCATACAGACGGAAGGGAAGATCTTCCAGGTAGGACAAAGAGTCGGAATGGGGAAATGAGCAGACAGACGGTACTTATACTTGATTTCGGGTCGCAATACACTCAATTGATCGCGCGCAGGGTCAGGGAGAACAAGGTCTTCTCCAGGATAATACCCTATAACACGCCGGCAGCGGAGATAGCCGCCATGACCCCGAAGGGATTGATACTTTCCGGGAGCCCTTCTTCGGTGACCGGCGGCAAAGGACACTATCCCGATAAGGGTATATTCAAGCTCGGCATTCCAATACTCGGCATATGCTACGGCATGCAGGTCATTACCGAGATGCTCGGAGGCAAGGTCAAAGTCGGCAAGGACAGGGAGTTCGGCAGCACGGAATTGTTCATAGACGACAATTCCGATCTTTTTCACCATCTGCCGGGCAACCTTACCTGCTGGGCCAGCCACGGGGACCTGGTGAAGAAGCTCCCGGACGGTTTCCGGACGCTTGCTCATTCCATGAACAGCCCGATCGCGGCGGTCGCCAACAAGAACCGCAGGATATACGCGGTGCAGTTCCACCCGGAGGTGACCCATACCGAGAAAGGAAGCCAGATCATCGGCAATTTCCTTTTCAAGATCTGCGGCTGTCTGAGCCGCTGGACCATGGCGTCTTTCGTGAAAGAATCGGTGGAAAACATAAAGAAGACCGTCGGTAAGGACAAAGTGGTCCTGGGCTTAAGCGGAGGAGTGGACTCTTCCGTGGCCGCTCTGCTCATACACCGCGCCATCGGCAAGAACCTGCGCTGCATCTTCATAGACAACGGACTGCTCAGGAAAGACGAGGCGCAGCAGGTAAAAAAAGTGTTCACCAGCAATTTTCATCTTAATCTGGACTGCGTGGATTCCGCGAAAAGGTTCCTTAAACGGCTTGAAGGAGTCACCGATCCCGAGCAAAAGAGAAAGATAATCGGCACTGAATTCGTCAGGGTCTTCGAAGATGAGGCGGCCAGGTTCAAGGGCGTGAAGTTCCTCGGCCAGGGGACGCTTTATCCGGACGTCATAGAGTCTTTTTCCCCCACGGGCGCTCCGAGCAGCCGTATCAAAAGCCATCACAACGTCGGCGGGCTTCCCGAGCATATGAAATTGAAGCTGCTGGAGCCTTTGCGTGAACTGTTCAAGGACGAGGTCAGGGCCGTAGGCAAAGAGCTTGGGCTGCCGGATTTTGTCCTTTACCGCCAGCCTTTTCCCGGTCCCGGGCTTGCCGTCAGGATCATCGGGGAAGTGACGAAGGCGCGTCTCGATATATTGCGGGAGGCCGATAAGCGGGTTATCGAGGAGATAAAAGCCGCCGGCTGTTACGAGCAGATCTGGCAGTCTTTCGCCGTCCTGCTCCCGGTCAAGAGCGTCGGGGTCATGGGCGACGAGCGCACTTACGAGAACGTGGCCGCCTTGCGCTGCGTGACGAGCATAGACGGTATGACGGCAGACTGGGCCAGGCTTGCCCCGGAACTGTTGCAGAAAATATCCAACCGCATCATAAACGAGGTAAAAGGAATTAACCGCGTAGTCTACGATATCAGTTCCAAGCCTCCCGCCACCATAGAGTGGGAATGAAACGTCTTTAAGGCCGGTCCTTGCTGCGGCGGTCGCCGGGGGGACGGTTGTAATCCGCGGTAGGATCCCGCTCCTGCCATAATCCCGGAATCCGTGTCGGGATCCCGGGGAATAACAGATATATAAATGTCCCATTCCGAATTCATCCATCTTCATCTGCATACTCAATACAGCCTCCTGGACGGCGCCTGCCGGATCGACGAGTTGCTGCAGCTGGCGTCCCATTACAGAATGGATTCCCTGGCGATCACCGACCACGGCAATATGTTCGGCGCGATCGAGTTCTACCTGGCAGCGCAGAAGGCCGGCATAAAACCGATCATCGGCTGCGAAGTATACGTCGCGCCCCGCAGCCGCCTGGACAAGGCGGCGGAGGAATCCTCCAATCATCTTATACTTCTGGCCAAGGACGAGTCCGGTTACCATAATCTTATGAAACTGGTATCCATAGGTTACCTGGAGGGGTTCTATTACCGCCCCAGGGTGGATAAAGAGGTGCTCGCTTCCCACAGCGGGGGATTGATCGCGCTGACCGCCTGCATAAAAGGGGAAGTGCCTTCCCTGATCAGGGAAAAGCGTTTCAACGACGCGCTCAAGTCGGCCGACGACCTCAAATCCATATTCGGGCGCGACAATCTTTACCTTGAGCTGCAGGAGAATTCCATCCCCGACCAGCGCGTGGTCAACGAGGGCCTCATCAGGGTGTCTTCGGAGCTGGGCATACCGCTTGTCGCCACCAACGACGTCCATTATCTCAAGAAGGAACACGCCCGCAGCCACGAGATAATGCTGTGCATACAGACCCAGTCCACCATAGAGGACAAGAACCGTTTCCGTTTCCAGAGCGAAGAGTTCTATTTCAAGTCCCCCGAGGAGATGCTCGGCGCATTCGCCGAGGTCCCGGAGGCGATCGCCAACACCAGGGAGATAGCCGGGCGCTGCAATCTCGAGCTGGATTTCAAGGGGCACCATCTTCCCAAGTATGAAGTCCCGGGCGGCAAGAGCAAGGAGGAGTTCCTCGGCGAGCTTTGCGACAGCGGATTGAAGAAACGGTTCGGCGACGCATGCGCCCCGGAAATAAAGGAGCGGCTGGATTACGAATTGAAGATGATAGCGCAGATGGGGTTCACCGGGTATTTTCTCATAGTCTGCGATTTCATCGATTACGCCAGGAGCCGCGACATCGCGGTGGGCCCGGGCAGAGGCAGCGCGGCCGGCAGCCTGGTGGGGTACCTCCTCGGCATCACCGACGTCAACCCTTTGAAATACGGGCTGCTTTTCGAGCGTTTTCTCAATCCGGCCAGGGTCAGCATGCCCGATATCGACATCGATTTCTGCTTCGAACGGCGCCAGGAGGTCATAGACTACGTTACCCGCAAATACGGGCGCAGCAACGTCGCCCAGATCATAACTTTCGGCACCATGCAGGCCCGCGGCGTCATACGCGACGTGGGCAGGGTTATGGGAATGAGCTACGCGGACGTGGACAGGATAGCCAAACTCATCCCGCCGGACCCCAATATAACGCTTAAAGACGCCCTGCAGAACGAACCGGAACTCAAGGGACTTTATAAAAGCGATCCTTCTTTCACCCAGCTGATGGACGTGGCCCTGAACCTGGAAGGGCTTAACAGGCACGCCTCCATACACGCGGCCGGGGTCGTTATCAGCGACAAACCGCTGGACAACTACGCCCCGCTTTTCAAGACGCAGGACGAACAGATCACCACCGGTTACAGTATGTCCTCTCTGGAGAAGATCGGGCTGCTCAAGATGGATTTCCTGGGTTTGAGGACGCTCACGGTGATCGAGATGGCGCTGAAGAACATACTGGAAAAGAAAGGGATCGCCGTAGACATAGACAACATCCCGCTGGACGATCCGGCCACTTACAGACTGCTCAGTTCGGCCCAGACCGTCGGCATATTCCAGGTTGAAAGCTCCGGGATGCGCGACCTGCTGAGGAAGCTGGAACCGGAACGTTTCGAGGACATAATAGCGCTGCTCGCCCTCTACCGCCCGGGTCCCATCGGCTCCGGCATGCTCGACGACTTCATCAAACGCAAGCATAAGCTCGTCCCTATAAAATACGACCATAAACTGCTGGAGGGGATACTCAGGGAGACCTACGGGATCATCGTTTACCAGGAGCAGATCATGCAGATCGCCTCGGCACTGGCCGGGTTCAGCCTCAGCCAGGCGGACCTGCTGCGCCGGGCGATGAGCAAGAAGAACCCGGAGGTAATGGAACAGCAGCGGAGCGCTTTCCTTCAGGGGGCGGCGAAGAATTCCATATCTCCGGCGGTCGCCGGCAAGATATTCGATCTGATAGAATATTTCTCGGGTTACGGCTTCAACAAGTCGCACAGCACCGCTTACGCGCTGATCTCCTACCGCACCGCCTATCTTAAGGCCAATTATCCGGTGGAGTTCATGACGGCGCTGCTTACTTCGGAACGCGACAATACCGACAAGATCGTGGAATACATAAACGAGTCCGTGCGCATGGGGATAGACATACTTCCCCCGGACGTGAACGAGAGCGACGCGTTCTTCACGGTCGCAGGAGAGAAGACGATACGTTTCGGGCTGCTTGCGGTGAAGAACGTGGGGGCGGCGGCGGTGGAATCGATAATCGCGGCACGCAAAACCGGCGGGAGGTTCGAGTCCCTGTACGACCTCTGCCGCAGGATAGATCTGCGGGCGGTTAACAAGAAAGTGCTCGAGAGCATGATAAAATGCGGGGCGCTCGACCGTCTGTCCCCGGTGAGGGCGGCGATGGTGATGGGGCTGGAGCAGATACTGGACACCGTTTCCCGCATCCAGAAACAGCAGAGCAGCGGGCAATTGTCGTTCTTCGACGAAGGCGCGTCACTGGAGGGAACCCTCGGCGGGGGGAACCTTAAATTTCCCGAGGTCAAGGAATGGCCGGAGCCGCAGATACTCGCTTTCGAGAAGGAGATGCTCGGTTTCTACGTCAGCGGGCATCCGCTGGCGCGCTATGCCGGGCAGCTTTCCCGTTTCGCTTCCACGACCACGGGTAAGCTTAAGAGCCACGCCGACGGGGAGGAGGTCAAGATAGCCGGACTGCTTGCCAAGATAAAACAGACGGTTACCCGCGCAAAGCAGGAAAAGATGGCGATACTAAAGCTGGAAGACCTGGAAGGTTTTATCGAGGGGCTTGTTTTTCCTCAGACCTTCCAGAAGGTCTCCAGGTATCTTTTGAACGGGGCGGTGGTGATAGTCAAAGGCAGGCTTAACCTGAAGGAGGAATCGCCCAAGATAGTCGTGAACGACCTGATCCCGGTGGAGGAGGTCTACCGTCTTATTTCCTGCGTCAACCTCAACCTCACCGGCCTGAGGCAGAACGTCCTGGAGACCTTGAAACAGCTGCTTTCCGCCAACTCCGGGCAGACCCCGGTCTATCTGCATGTGGACACCTCCGCGAAATCACGCGCCAGGGTGCTGGTAGGCGACGGATTCTTCATATCCCCGACCGAGAAGCTCGTCCACGAGATGGAGGATATCCTAGGCAAAGAGCGCGTCTCGATAACTATCTGAGAGAACACGTGCAGAGTGCTGAAAGAAAGAGGGCGGGAACCGCCGCGCTCTCCGCACTTCATACTTCACCCCGCATATCTTGTTCACCCGTTTTCCGTTGCCGTCCTTCTGTCACCGCCGGGCGCGATCTTAAACCCCGGAAAAATCATAAAAAAATAAATTAGCGTTTACTAAAAACGAGATGGATGGTATAGTAAATCATAATGCAATGCGCGGCGATATCCATAACATAAAAGGCCATATGAAACCTTCCAAGGAACTCGTTACTCTCGATCTTGAGACCACCGGGACGTGGATAGAGAAAGACAGGATCATTGAGATCGCCATGATAAAGAGTCTCCCTTCCGGCGAAGAGATGATCTATAACCGGAGGGTCAATCCCGGGATGCGCATCCCGCCGGCAGTAGTAGAGTTGACCGGTATAGACGATGCCGCGGTGAAGGACGCGCCTTCTTTCAGCGAGATCGCGGGTGAGGTCAGCGTTTTCCTGGGTAACGCGGACCTGGCGGGGTTCAATATCGAGACTTTCGATCTGCCTTTGCTGGAAAGGGAACTGAATTCCTGCGGATACAAGTTCTCGGCGCAAGGGCGCAGGATATACGACGCCAGAAAGATATACCACCTTAACGAGAAACGCGATCTTTCCGCGGCTTACAGCTTTTACTGCGGGAAGACGCTGGAAAACGCGCACTCGGCGCTGGCCGACACGCGGGCATGCCTGGAAGTCCTCGTATCCCAGGCCGCCAGATATATAGGAGAGGAAGCCGGTATCGAGGAACTCGTGAAGTTCGATTATAAGCCGCGACCGGAGTTCTACGACGAAGAACGCAGGTTCAGATGGTGGAACGGCGGCCTTTATATCATGTTCGGCAAATACGCCAGGAAATACAGTCTGGAGGACCTGGCCAGGGAGGACCGGAAATACCTGGAATGGATAGTCTCCGCCGATTTCAGCGCTTCGGTCAAGGAACTCGCGGAGAAAGCCCTGCGCGGAGAGTTCCCGAAGAATCCCGCGGAGGAGGTCCAGCCGGCGGGGGGGCAAAGTTGACGGCTGGTTTCCGGCATAACAAGACGGTCATCGTATGAAAGATGTGCTTTGTGTGATACTGGGCGGCGGCAGGGGGACCAGGCTTTATCCTCTTACGAAATACCGCGCCAAACCGGCAGTCCCGGTGGCCGGCAAATACAGGCTTATCGACGTGCCGGTCAGCAACTGTCTTAATTCCGGCCTCAGGAAGATATTCATACTCACCCAGTTCAACTCGGAATCCCTCAACAAGCACATAACCAGGGCTTACCGCTTCGATCTTTTCTCGGAAAGTTTCGTCGAGATAATCGCGGCTGAACAATCGATGGAGCACGCCGATTGGTTCCAGGGATCGGCCGACGCCGTGCGTAAATCCTTCAGGCATTTTAACGACCCGGCGGTGAAACACATACTGATACTTTCCGGGGATCAGCTGTATAAGCTGAATTTCCAGGAGTTGCTGCGCAGTCATATCGGGAAGAAAAGCGAGATCACCGTGGCCTGCAACCTGGTCCCGGAAACGGAGACCCCCGACCTGGGGATAATGGGTATGGACGACGACCTGCGCATCCGGGAGTTCGTCGAGAAGCCGTCGTCCGGTTCCGATATCGCGCGCCTGCGCGTTCACGGCGGCAAGTACCCGGCGTCGATGGGGATCTATCTTTTCAACAAGGACGTCCTGTTCGACCTTCTTTTCGGCAGCAAAGCGGTGGATTTCGGCAGGGAGACGATCCCCGAGGCCCTCAAGACGAAACAGGTTTACGCGTTCCTCCACGAAGGATACTGGAAAGATATAGGTTCCATCAGCTCTTTCTACGAGGAGAACCTGGCGTTCACCCGCACCGATCCCCCGCTCGACCTTTTCAACGAAGGCTGGCCGTTCTTCACCAGGCCCAGGTATCTGCCGTGTTCCAGGATAACCGGCAGCACCGTGGAGAGTTCCAGCATAGCGGACGGCACTCTCATAGAGAGCGCCAGGATCACGCGTTCCATCGTGGGGCTGCGCAGCAGGATCGCCAAAGGAGCGGTCATCGAGGATTCCATCCTTATGGGGAACGATTATTACGGTTTTTATGCCGGGGACGGCGGGCAGCGCCTTGATATCCCGGTCCCGTCCATAGGCTGCGGCTGCGTGGTCAGGAGAGCCATAGTGGACAAGAACGTAATGATGGGCGACGGGGTGAAATTGATAAACAGGAAGCAATTGAGCGACTTCGAGAACGAATTCTGCGTGATACGCAACGGAATAATAATAATCCCGAAGAACACGGCGATCCCGGCCGGGATGGAGATATAGTGCCGCAGGCTAAGTTGAACGTCGCAGTCCTGGAAGTCACGAGCAACGCGCTGGACCTGATATACGCGGCATGCCGGCAGTGTTATTCGGCGGAATTCGCCGGGTCTATCATCCGCGAGTCATCCGGCGACGGGAAGAAATCGCAGTTCATCAGGCGGATAGTCGCTTCCGGGCACGAGAGTCCCCTGGAACACGCCAAGTTCACTTTTGCCGTAGAGGGGGTGTCGCGGGCGCTGACGCATCAACTGGTCCGCCACCGGATGGCTTCTTACTCCCAGCAGAGCCAGCGTTACGTGAAGGAAGATTCTTTCGATTTCGTCGTCCCGCCGGCGATAGAAAAGGACCGGGTGTTGAAACAGGAGTTCGTTTCGGTGATGAGGGCGGTCCAGCAGAGTTATAACGTTCTGCGGGACGCCATCAAGGCTTCCGGGGTCTCCGGGGAAAGAGCCAACGAAGACGCGCGGTTCGTCCTCCCGCAGGCGGCCGAAACTAAGATCGTAGTGACCATGAATTGCCGCGAATTGCTGCATTTCTTTCAGCTTCGCTGCTGTTCGCGCGCGCAGTGGGAAATCAAAGCCCTTGCCGAACGCATGCTTGAACTTTGCAGGAGGGAACTGCCGGAGGTCTTCTCCGGAGCGGGTGCAAAATGCCGCAGGCTCGGATACTGCCCGGAAGGGGAGAAGTTCACCTGCGGCAGGTATCCTTTGCGAAAAACCAAAGATCCACGGCTGTTATAGACGGTTAAACAAGGGGTATCCCCGGTTACGGTTACCGGGGATCAACAACCGAGAGGAGGTGTGGTTATGGCAAAGTGTTCCTGCAGCAAGAAGAAGCCGGCTAAAAAGGCAGTCAAGAAAGCCGCGAAGAAACCAGTGAAGAAAGCGGCCAAGAAGAAAAAGAAATAAATTGTTCCTTGATCCGGCTGCGGCGGGAAAATATCATGTCGTTCCCTCTCCGCAGCCGGATTTTTATTCAAGCGGTCCATAGGCTGCAGTGTGGAGCCCGCGGCTCCTTTATACATGCGCGGCCAGAAAACCGCGCCATTTATGGCGCGGATGAGATTTGGCCGCTTCCTTCTTCAGAGATTTCGAAGGACAGCGCAGTATTCCGCTTTGGGAAACCGCGGGCTTCAGCCCGCGGAGCTTCATAAACCGGGGACCATATCACGGGTATCGTTCCTTTTTGTTTTGAAAGCTCTATACAAGGACTTCAAATATGAAAAATAGAAAGACCTCATTCATAGAACTCAAGGAAGTGTTCGACATCCTTCACGGCCCGCGGGGATGCCTGTGGGACAAGAAGCAGACTTTCAAGACGCTCATACCGCATTTCAAGGAAGAGGCCGGGGAGCTGGTGGGCGCGGTGCGCGGCGGTAAGAAAGAACATATAAGGGAAGAACTGGGAGACGTGCTTCTGCACGTGATGTTCTACTCGCAAATAGCGGGGAAGAACGGTCTCTTCGATATAGAGGACGTGATCGGCGGCTTGATAAGCAAGCTGAAGAGGAGGCATCCTCATGTTTTCGCCGGGGAGAAGGTCTCTTCAGCCAGGCAGATAATAAGCAACTGGGAGAAGATCAAGAAAGAGGAGAAGAAGAAATGACGTTGGGCGGTCTGCCGGCAAGCGAGATATTCCGGATACTGCTGCCGTTGATCATATTCTTCTTTGCGCTGTTCGCGGGTCTGGCGGCCAGGAAAATAATATTCATGCGTTTGAGCGCCTGGGCGCGGAATACCCGCACGGAAGCCGACGATATCGTGATCAACGCGGTCCGCGGACCGTTCATTATCTGGTCCATGATGCTCGGCATATCTTTCGCGGCCAGGTATTCCGGACTGCCGGAAGGGATGCTGAGCGCGGTGGACCGGGCACTGGTGATACTGGGGGTGTTTTCGATCACCCTGGCGCTTTCCCACATAGCTTCCGGCCTGATCAGGTCGTATTCGCTCAAGTCCGGTCCGGCGATGCCGGTCACTTCTTTCACGCAGAACGCCAGCCGCATCCTTATCTTCACCGTCGGCCTTCTGGTCATATTGCATAATCTGGGCATATCCATCGCGCCGATCCTCGCCACGCTGGGGGTGGGAGGTCTGGCGGTGGCGCTCGCCCTGCAGGACACCCTTTCCAATTTCTTCTCCGGATTCTACATCATAGTCTCGCGCCAGGTCAAAGTGGGGGATTTCGTGCGCCTGGAGTCGGGGGACGAGGGGTTCGTCACCGATATCAACTGGCGGACCACCAAGATCAGGATGCTGCAGAACAACGTCCTGCTTATCCCCAACGAGAAGCTTACCAAATCCGTCATCCTGAATTACTGCCAGCCGGACAAGGAAATATCGGTGTCCCTGAAGCTCGGCGTGCATTACGCAAGCGACCTGGACAGGGTCGAGAGGGTCACCTGCGAGGAGGCCGCCGCAGTGATGAAGGATATCCCGGGAGGTGTAGACGGTTTTGTCCCGTTCGTGCGTTTCGAGGCGTTCGGGGATTACGCCGTGCAGCTGACGGTAATACTGCGCGCCAGGGAATTCGTCGACCAGTATTTGATAAAACACGAACTGATAAAAAGGCTGCATAAGCGCTATGCCCGGGAGGGCATAGTCATCCCTTATCCGGTGACGGCGTTGAACGTTCTGCAGGAAAAGCGGGCGGGATAGGGAACGGATCCTTATGTATGCGCGCCGGAGCCTCCCCGGCGGCGGAAGGTGTTTTCCGGAACACGGAACAGGCTTTATGGAAAATCGTGGATTCAAGACTTCCGAAGTGCGCGTGGTGGAAGCCTCGGCCGGTTCAGGCAAGACTTACGCCCTGGCGGGCAGATACGTCAAACTTCTTCTTTCCGGCGCCCCGCCCCGCAGTATCCTGGCGATAACGTTCTCCAATAAAGCCGCCGTGGAAATGAAGAGCCGCATCCTCGACCTGCTGAAGAGGATCGCCCTCGACGCTTTCCGCGACGAGAAAAGCAAGAGTTCGCTCTACGATCAGCTGCGTGCCTCCGGGGACGTGCGCGCCGCGGCTTCCTCGGCGGTCGACAATATACTAGCGGGATACAACTTCCTCCAGATACAGACTATAGACAGCTTCATAAACGCGGTGCTGTCGGGCTGCGCCTTCCGGCTTGATATTTCCCCGTCTTTCCGCATAAAAGACGACTTCCGGCGGTATATCGCCTACGGCTTCGACCGGATGGTGGACGACGCCGCTCTCCCCGGCAGGGAACGCGACGTCTTTCTGCGTTTCCTGAAACAATACATTTATCTCGAGAACCGTAAAAGCTGGATCCCGCGTAAAGACATAATCTCTATAATATCCGGGCTGTTCGAAAAGAGCAATTCATACGGCCTGCCGCTGGTCAAATATCCCGTGGAGCCCGGGGAACTGATCGAGAAACGCGGGAATATCTTCCGCCTGATGCTGGAATTGAAGCCGATGCTTCCCGGAGATATAAACATGGTCACATGGAAAACATTCATGGACCAATTGACCCCCGATGCGGACCGGTCGAAGATGGAGAAATTCTGGAAGCCTTTCTCCAAGGAAGAATTGAAGATGCGCAAAGGCGAACGCGCCCCGGCCGGGGCGGAGGACCTCTGGCGCAGGATAAAAAAAGAGATATCGGAATATTGCGAGTGGTCCGCTTATTCGCGTTTCAATTGCTACGTGGACATTTTCGAAGGGGTCAGAAAGAACCTGTCGTCCCTGTCCAGGAAGGAGAACGTTCTGTTCCTGCATGAACTGAACAGCCGTCTTCATCTGTTGTGGGAAGAAGGGAACGTCGACGTGCCGGAATTGTATTACAGGCTCGCCACGCGTTACCGGCATTTTCTCATAGATGAGTTCCAGGATACCAGCCTCATCCAGTGGCATAATCTGCTGCCCATGGCGGAGGAAGCGTTATCCAACGGCGGGTCCCTTTTTCTGGTCGGGGACAGGAAACAGGGCATATACCGTTTCCGCGGCGGGGACACCTCGTTGATGCAGGAGGTCCCCCGGTCGTTGTCCCGTTTCAATGCGGCTTCTGATGTCCTCGACCGTAATTACCGCAGCGGCAGGGTCATCGTGGAGTTCAATAACCACGTTTTCTCCCGCGCCAATCTCGGGAAATTCCTGTCCGCGCTTTCCCCCCTTGGAGACAGCGCCCCGCCGGAGGAGGGGGCGGTGCTCGATATATTCGCCAATTCCGCCCAGCAGGCCTCCGCCGGTCCGGAGATACCGCAGGGATATGTTTCCATTCAGGAGGAATGCGGAACGGACAAAGACGATTGCCGGGGGAATATATGCGCCAGGGCGGCGGGGATCATAGGGGAAGCGCGTGGATCGGGAAGATTCGCTTTTTCCGATATGGCGGTACTCTGCCGTTCCAACAGCGAAGCCGGGCTGGTCACCGCAAGCCTGCTGGAGAAGGGGATACCGGTGGAGTCCGAGAAAACCATGAATATCCGCGACAACGGCCTGGTAAAGGAGGTCGTATCGCTGCTGGCGTTCCTCGATTCTCCGCTCGACAATCTTTCCTTCGCGTCTTTTCTCCTCGGCAGGATATTCCCGGCAGCATCGGGAATCCCGGCCGGTTCCGTCCACGATTTCTTTTTCCGGCTCGCCGGCGGGAATGGCCGCTCCTCGGGCGGGCCGTATTATTATCGTGAGTTCCAGCGGGAATTTCCTCTGGCATGGAAGGAGCTTTTCGAGCCTTTCTTCAAGAACTCCGGGTTAATGCCGCTCTACGAGATGACGGTGGATATAATATCCCGTTTTTCGCTGTCCGCGAATTTTCCGCAGGAGTCCGGTTTTATCTGCGGTCTTCTGGAATTGATAAAGGAAAGCGAACCGGAATGCCGCGGGTCGGCCGGGATATTCCTGGAATGGTTCTCTTCGCTGCCCGCGGACAGGCTTAACCTGCGTATCCCCTCCAGCGGCTCGGTAAAAGTGCTTACCATACATAAAGCAAAGGGATTGGAATTCCCGCTGGTGATAGTCCCTTTCATGGAGTTCAGGTTCAAGACCGGGGCCCGCGGCCCCGCAGGGGCGGAATCGTTCATATTCGACGCCGCGAAGGACGCCGCCCATCTCGTGCATCCGGCTTCCGGGGAAGCCGTCGAGTTCTCCCCCGTTCTGAAAGGGCTATATTTAAGAGAATACTACGGGATGGTGGGCGACGAGCTTTGCGCCGCTTACGTCGCCTGCACCAGGGCGGTCTGCGAACTTCACGTGATAATACCGGTCGGCGGCAGGGTCAATCCGGCCGCGGCATTGTTCCCTCCCGGCGGGTACACCGCCGGGACCCCCGTGGAGTACCGTGTCAATAAAGTCCTTCCGGGGACGCATCTCCCGCTTCCGGCCCCGCGTTACGGAGGCTGGATGGAATTGCTGCGGGAGGAATTCCCTTCCGGAGACGAATTGAAGAACAGGGAGGCGATAGCGGAAGGGGAAATGCTCCATTATCTATTGTCGGCGATAGGCTCTTCCGGCGGGCGTCTTTCCGCCGGAGAAGAACTGGACGCTGCCTGCGCGGTCCTGCCGGATGAGAGAAGCAGGGTGGAAAAGGCGAGGGAAAGGGTCCTGGCCTTGTTGAACGGCGGCGCGACGGCGTGGATATTCGAAGGGACGTCCGGCGGCGGGAAAGTCCACTGCGAGAAGGAGATAGTCCTTGCTTCCGGGCGCAGCCTGAGGATCGACAGGCTTATAGAGGAAAGGGAGAGGATCATCGTAGTGGATTACAAGAGTTCCCGTTCCGGCCGGGAGAGGTCTCTGGAACAAATGAAAGAATATATCGGCGCCGCGTCCGGTATATATCCCGGCAGGAAGGTGTCCGGGGTCATAGTTTATATGGATGAGCTGGAGACGGAGGCGGTCGGTGGAAACTAAGACGATCTTGCTGCGGATGGAAGACGATATGATAGTTTCGCTGGCGGATGAACTTCTGCGGGAATTCCCCGGCGGGCTCGGCGGCGCCGCCCTGGTCTTCGGCGGCAAGCGGCCGCCGCTTTTCCTGAAAAGGGAACTGGCGCGCCGTCTGGGAGGGAGTTTCTTCCCCCCGGCGTTCTTTTCCATGGACGAGTTCATTTCGTATATCGTTTCCAAGAACGGGCAGTTCACCCGTATGCCTGAGCTGGAAGCCGCGCATCTGGTCTATTCGCTGGCCAAGGATATCTCCCCGTCTATCTTCGGCGCGGCGCAGACTTTCCCCCGTTTCTATCCCTGGGCGGTGGAGATACTCGATATGATAGAGCAGCTTGACCTGGAAGGTATAAAGGAACCGGTGCTGGAAGACCTGAAATTGAAAGCCGAGATAGGTTACGACGTCCCGGAACACGTCAATGAGCTGTTGAAGAGCGTCAATTCCATAAGAAAGAGATTTCACGCTTACCAGTCGGAACATAGACGTTATTCGCGCGGCATGCTTTACCTGCTGGCGGCCGGGTATGCCGCCGGCGCTCCCGTCCCCGGGTTCGACAGGGTGTATTTCTGCGGGTTGTTCTATCTGCATTCCTGCGAGGAGAAGATCATCGGCAGTCTTTACTCGCGCGGGCAGGCTGTGCCGGTGTTCCAGGGGGATCCGCGGGAGTGGCCGGTATTGAAAAGGACCATGGCGTCTTTCGGTCCTTTGCCTGCCGGCGGCGGCGCTGCCGGGAGCGCGGGGCCCGAGATATCGCTTTATGCCGGGTTTGACCTTCATTCCCAGGTCGGTGTGGTGCATAACCTGCTTTACGGGAAAAAGGACGGCGGTTTCTCCGGCACGGCGGTTGTCCTGCCTGAGCCGGAAGGGCTGGTGCCGTTATTGTCCGAGGTCTCCGGGCTGATGGAGGATTTCAACGTTTCCATGGGGTATCCTTTAAAGAGAAGCCCGGTATATTCCCTGTTCCGGGCGGTCTGCGAGGCGCAGGAAAGCAGGGACGCTGCAGGCCGTTATTACGCTCCGGATTACCTGCGCGTGATACTGCATCCCCTGGTCAAGAACCTGAGGTTCTCCTACGCGCCGTCGGTGACAAGGATATTGATGCATAAGACGGAAGAAGTCCTGCGCGGCGGTCCGGATCCGGACCCGGGAGGCAGTCTGTTCGTTTCCCTGGAGGAAGTGGAGAAGACCGGATTGATCTACGATCTTGCCATGGAATCGGAAGCGGCGGCGGACAGGGACGGGCTGGCAGCGATCTTGTCGGAGGTGCACGGTCTCTTCTTCAGGAAGTGGGAAACGGTGGAAGGTATCAAAGCGTTCGCATTGCTGCTGGAGGAGGCGGCCGGCGCCCTGGTGCATAGGGGGATGTTCGAGACTTATCCCTTGAACTCGGCGGCCATCGAAAGGCTGCTGCGTATAGCGCGGGAATTCTCCTCCGTGCCTTTCGCGGGGGAGGACTTTCCCAGGCAGGACCTGTTCACTCTCTTCTTGGAGAGACTGGAAAAGGCGGCCGTCGCTTTTACCGGGTCGCCCCTGAAAGGCCTGCAGATACTGGGGCTGCTGGAGACGAGATGCCTTAAATTCGGAGAGGTCATCGTTATGGACGCGAACGAACGGTATCTTCCCCGGCTGCGTCTTTACGAGCCTTTGATACCCAGGGAGATACTGATCAGTCTGGGCATCAACCGGCTGGAGAAAGAGGAGGAGATACAACGGTACCTTTTCCGCCGGCTCATCGCCGGGGCCGGGAAGGTGAGCCTGGTTTACCGCGAATGCCCGGAAAACGAAAGGAGCCGTTTTATAGAGGAGCTCGTCTGGGAACGGCAGAAACTTTCCGGCTACCAGGCGCAGCCCGGCGTATCCAGGGCCGGTTTCAATGTGTGTTTGAACGCCCGGGAAGTCTGCATAAAGAAGGACAAACGCGTGCTGGAATATCTTTCCGGCATGACTTATTCGGCATCCTCGGTCAACACTTATCTCTCCTGCCCGTTGAAATTTTATTATCGTTATGTGCTGGGGCTGAAGGAAAGGGAGGATTCCCTGCAGGATCCCGACGGCGCGGACATCGGCACGTTCCTGCATTCTCTGCTGGAAGAGACGTTCGGCGGGTTCCTCGGAAAGAGGCCGCTCGTGGACGGGAGGTTCAGGGATCTCTTTTTCGGTGTTTTCGAAAAGAGGTTCGATCCGGAACTGGGCAGGCGCATGAAAGCGGACGCCTTTATGGTCAAGGAAATAATGCGCCACCGCCTGGAGAGGTTCCTTTCCTCGGAAAGGACGCGTCCAGTGGCTTCCATCCTGGCCCTGGAGAAGGATTTCCGCGGGAGCATTCTTTTAGGCGGACTGGAGGTATCGTTCAAGGCCAGGGTCGACAGAATAGACAGCCTGGCCGACGGTTCGCTGCTGGTGCTTGATTATAAAACCGGAGGAGGCGAAGTCCCCGGCAGCCGGTTCCGTTTCACGGGAGCGGCCCCGCTGAGGGAGGAGATCAAGAAAGAGGTCGGGTCTTTCCAGCTGCCTGTATATATGTATTTCGCTTCCCGCGATTATCCGGAAGTCCGGCTGGTCAACGCCGCGCTTTACAGCCTGAGGGACGCCGATCATTCGACGGCGCTGAAAAAGCTTTTCTCCGACGGCCTGCAGGAGGAGGAGCGGGAGCGGGTCATGGGAGAATATTTATCCGCGCTGGGTTCGCTTTTTACGCGCGGGATACTGGACCCCGGCGTGCCGTTCTGCCCCGACAGGAGCGATCCCCAGGCCTGTTCTTATTGCGCGTTCGCTGCGATGTGCGGGTGATCGTTTTAAGCCCGGTCCCGGGTCCCGGGAAATCCCGATAAGTGCCCCGCTGTTTATCCGGGGAAACGGCATTAACTATACAGTCCCGTTCTTGGAGGCCGGGACCGGGCACCAGGGACTTAAGTCCTTGTCTTTCGTATAAACTATAGAAATAGCCTTTTCTCTATGTTATAATTTCCACTGTGTGAAAGTCCGCGTGACGGCGTCTTTTTTGTGTCCAAACAGCATGTCATTGAACAACTTCTATTATTACATCTTCGGACATCGGGAAGGGAGGACCTTTCAGCCATGACGGATAAGCTGATGAGGGAGAACGGCGAACGTCTGAACAGTATCTTCGATTCTATGCAGACCGGTATAGTCATAATAGACGCCGGCACCCATATCATCGTTGATGCCAACAAGGCGGCGATGGGGATGATCGGTGTCCGGAGGCAGGATATAGTCGGGCATGTCTGTTATAAATTCATCTGTCCCATGGAAGCCGGCTCCTGTCCGATCAGCGGGGTCGACGAATACCTGGAGAAGTCGGAGAGCGTCCTGCTGCGTCCGGACGGAAGCCGCATCCCGGTATTTAAAAGCGCCTCCACCATGACCCTTGACGGGCATAAATATATCATAGAAAGCCTCGTGGACATCAGCGAGCGCAAGTGGATGGAAGAGCTGCTGATCGAGTCCGAAGAGAAATACAGGGTCATTTTCGAGAACAGCGGGGCCGCCACCATCATAGCCGACGAGGACAGGATTATCTATATGGCGAACCAGGAGTTCGTCAGGATCTCCGGTTACGATAGGGAGGAAATAGAAGGCAGGAAATACTGGACCGAGTTCGTGCACCCCCAGGACATCGAAAAGATGCGCTGTTACCATAGCGAGCGCAGGTCGGGGGGCGCCGGCAGGGACATCCCGAATAAATACGAGTTCCGTTTCATAGACAAAACCGGGGCGGTGCATGATTGTCTCGTCACGGTGGCGATGATCCAGGGGACCAAGAAGAGCGTCGCTTCCATGGTCGACATGACCGAGCACAAACGGACCACGGAGATCGTCCACGAGAAAGAGGAGCGTTTCCGCAACATGGTCGCGAACGTCCCGGGCGTTATCTTCCGCTGTTCTTCCGACGCCGACCGGACCATGGAATTCATCAGCAACGCCATAGAGGATATCTCCGGCTATGCCCCGGCAGAATTCATGGGCGGAGGCAGCCGCGCCTACACCGGCATAATACACCAGGACGACAGGCGCAGGGTGGCCATGATCATCGGGGAGGCGGTGGACAAAAAGACGCAGTATGCCGTGGAATACCGTATATTGCATGCCGGCGGAGGACAGCGCTGGGTGCATGAGAAAGGGCAGGGGGTTTTTTCGCCGGAAGGCGCCGCCGTATTCATAGACGGTTCCATATCGGACGTCACGGAGCGCATAGAGAAGGAAGAAGAGATCAGGCATATCTACCGCATGATGCGTTCCATTCTCGAGAAGGCCCCTATGGGGATATACACGGTCAATTCCTCC
This sequence comes from uncultured Planctomycetales bacterium, assembly GCA_964488935.1. GTDB lineage: Bacteria > Omnitrophota > Gorgyraeia > Gygaellales > Profunditerraquicolaceae > Undivivens. The sequence continues at coordinate 17,832 of CAZAVF010000007.1, forward strand.
GGCGGCGTCGATTACGTCAATCTTTCCATGCTTATGATCTCCGGCGTCAGCAGGGAGGAATTCATGAATTATAACGTTTACGAACTGCCTCCTTATAAACGCATAGGGCTGGATGAGAAAATAAGGCGGGCTTTCGAAGGGGAGAGTTTCTTCCTGGAGGGAGTCGAATATCACGGCCACAATAACGAAAAACACACCATAAGGAATTTTACCGGCATGCCGCTGGAGGAAGGCAATGAAAAGAAGGTCCTTGTGTTCGTGGAGGACATAACCGAGCGCAGCCGCGTGGAAAAGCTCAAAGACGACTTCCTGAACACGGTCTCCCACGAGCTGCGCACCCCCCTGGCGATAACCAGGGAGGGATTGAGCCTTATCATAGACAGGGTGGCCGGAGACCTGAACGAGAAACAGGCGCATATCCTTTCCGTAGCGAAGGACAATATCGACCGCCTGGGGCGCATAATCAACGGTCTCCTGGATATCTCCAAGATAGATTCCGGCAAGGTGGAATTGAAGAAAAGTCTTGTGGATATGAACGCGTTGATCAAACAGGTCGCCGTTTCTTTCGAGAACAGGATCAGACAAAAGGGACTGGAGTTGAGGCTTGACCTCCCGAAGGAGGAGATCAACATCTACGCCGACTCCGACAAGGTGGTGCAGATATTCATGAACCTGGTCGGCAACGCGCTCAAATTCACCGAGAAAGGCCGCATCGAGATCTCCCTGAAGCATTCCCTGGGGGAGATAACCTGCTCCGTCAGCGATTCCGGCTCCGGCATCTCGGAGGAGAACCTTCCGAAGCTCTTCTCCAAATTTCAGCAGTTCGGCAGGAAGGCCGGGGGCGGTGAGAAGGGGACGGGACTGGGGTTATCGATAGTCAAAAGCCTGGTGGAACTGCATAAGGGCGCGATAAGAGTGGAGAGCAGGCTGGGAGAGGGATCGAGTTTCATTTTCACGCTCCCGAGCTTCAACTCCGAAGAGTTGTTCAGGGAGTATATAACCAACGGGATCAAGGAAGCCAGGTCCAAGGATTCCAAGGTTTCCTTGATAATGATCTCAGTGGTCGATTTCGAAGGCGTCAGGCAGAGGGTCCCGCAGGAGCGGCTCCACACCGTGTTAAGAGGGATGGAGCGTCTGTTGGAGGACAGTCTGCGCAGGGCCGGGGACGTGGCCGTAAAGGACACCTGCGAGATAATCGTCCTGCTTTCCGACTGCACCAGGCAGAGCGCCGCGGCCGTTTCGGGCCGTTTGAAAGAGATAGTCCTGGATTATCTCCGGAAAGAAGGACTGGACGGAGAGATCAAGATAGACTTCGGCATAGCCACTTATCCCGACGAAGCCGGAAACGAAGAAGAGTTGATAAGCAAAGCGAGAAACAAGTGAGGTGGGAATGGCAAAACGGGTTTTGATAGTCGACGATGAAAAAGACATGCTGTTCATGCTGCGATTCAGGATGGAAGCGGCCGGTTATGACGTGGTCAGCGCCGAGGACGGGATAGACGGCTATGCCTGCGCTTTCCGCGACAGGCCGGACATCATACTCCTGGACGTCCTGCTGCCGGGCATAGACGGCCTGCAGTTGTGCAGAAAGCTTAAAGATACGGAGTCCCTGTGCAGGATCCCCGTATTGATACTGACGGCTTCCAACGTCAAGGACGTGGAAAAGAAATGCTCCGAGGCCGGGGCGGACGGCTATCTGAAGAAACCGTTCGATTCCCTGGACCTGTTGAGCAAGGTGAAATTCCTGCTGGGCGAAGGACCGGCGCAGGAAAAAGGCGGAGAATAGGACGGATGGGGAACACAGCGGAACGCAAGAGGATACTGCTGGTAGACGACGAGCCTGAGCTCCTGGAAATGGTCAAGATGCGCCTGGAAGCGAACAATTTCGCGGTGATCACCGCATCCGACGGCCAAAGCGCGCTCGGTATCGTGCGCCGTGCGCGCCCGGATATGGTAATATTGGACATAATGCTGCCCAGGCTGGACGGGTTCAAGGTCTGCCGGCTTTTCAAATTCGACGCCAAATACAGGTCTATACCCGTGATACTGCTTACCGCGAGGGTCAGGGAGAGCGACCGCAAGACGGCATTAGAGGTGGGTGCCGACGTATTCATCACCAAGCCGTTCGAGCCGCAGGTCCTGCTGGAGAACATACACAAGCTGCTGGGGACGGGAGTCGCCGGAGGCAAGACCGATGGATAACTCCGCATTGAAGGAGATACTGGTCAGCGAGGGTCTGCTTGACCTGCCGCAGGCGGAAACAATAGAAGGAAAGTCCGCGGAATCCGGGATCACTTTCCAGGAGGCTTTGAGGAAAAGCGGCATACTCGGCGAGGAGGAACTGGCCAAGGCCGATTCCCTCTTTCTCGGCGTGCCTTACCTGGACCTGGACGGTTACTCGGTGGACGTTTCCCTGCTCGAACTGCTGCCGGAACAATACGCCAGGAGGTTCAAGGCCATCCCGCTTTTCCGGGTCCAGGACAGTATAGCCGTGGCCATGGCGTCGCCGGACGACATAATGGTGCTGGATGAGTTGAGACGTATCACCGGGTTCGACAACATCGACCCCGTGATTGCCGGACCCGGGGGTATCAACAGGGCCCTGGATAAATATTACGCCGCCTCGGCCGGGCCGCAGAAATCTTCTTCGGCCTCCGTCCAGGGTGCGCAGGTAAGGGAAGAGGGGGCCGGGGAAGAGGCGCCGGTGATCCGGATGGTCAACGAAATGATCTCCCGCGCGGTATCGGAAAGGGCGTCGGATATCCACATAGAGCCGGAAGAGAACATCGTCAGGGTGCGTTACCGCATAGACGGAATACTTTACGAGTCCGGCAAACTGCCCAAGAACGTCCAGAACGCGGTGATCTCCAGGATAAAGGTCCTTTCGCATCTGGATATAGCGGAGAACAGGAAACCGCAGGACGGCAGGATGCGTCCGGATAACAAGGACCTGGATATAAGGGTCTCCACTTTCCCCACCATCCACGGGGAGAACGTGGTCCTGCGTATCCTGGACAAGTCCTCGATCAACCTTGATATGAGAGAACTCGGCCTCGGGGGGGAGGATTTCGGATTGCTTGACAAGGCTATCCACAATCCCAACGGCATAGTGCTGGTCACCGGGCCTACCGGCAGCGGCAAGACCACCACGCTTTACGCCGCCCTCTCTCGCCTGAATTCCATGGAGAAGAATATCATCACCATCGAAGACCCCGTGGAATACGAATTGCCGCTTATCCGGCAGACCATAGTCAATCCCAAGGCAGGGATAACTTTCGCCACCGGCCTGCGTTCAATACTCCGGCAGGACCCCGATATAATAATGGTCGGCGAGATACGCGACCGTGAGACCGCCGATGTCTCCATCCAGGCGGCGCTTACCGGGCATCTGGTCCTTTCCACTCTGCATACCAATGATTCCGCTTCCGCGCTTACCCGTTTGATGGACATGGGCATAGAGCCGTTCCTGGTCTCCAGCTCGGTAACGGCCATACTCGCCCAGCGCCTGGTCAGGAAGATCTGCGTTTCCTGCCGCAGGGAATACGTTCCCGATGCGCGCATAAAGGAAGAACTGGGGGCCGGCGGCGGGACCGGGTTCTACAAGGGGGAGGGCTGCCAGGCATGTAAACAGAGCGGGTTCCTGGGCAGGATAGGGATATTCGAGCTTTTCGTTATAAATGAGGAGATCCGCAGGATGGTGGAGACCAAGTGCTCGGCCGACGAGATAAAGAGAAAAGCCCTGGATTCCGGCATGACCACTCTGCGCAGGGACGGGTTGAACAAGGCCGCCGCCGGGCTTACCACCCCCGAGGAAGTGTTGCGGGCGACGGAGATAGAGTAGTGCGCTGTCACAGTAATTTTTCCAACAGCGCACAGAGCAATCGAGAGTCGAAAATCGAGATTTGATTCGATGGAAGTTCTCGATTGCGATCTAAATTAGATTCTCGGCTACCAGAAACTTATGTAACAATCATAGTAGAGTGTCCAGAGTATAGAGTAAAAACAAAATATAATATACTACCAGCCTGAATATTTTAGTTATAGGCTCGGTACTTATGTCACTATACTCAATCTGATTTTTCTTGATACTCACGGTTTTGAAGTGTATTTGTACTCTATACGCCATACTCAATACTCCATACTTTAAAAATATGACTAAATATACGTATAAGGCCTGCGACAGGACGGGAAAACAGATAGAAGGGACGATGGAATCCGTCTCCAGACAGGCGGCCGAGACGGCTTTGAAGTCCGGAGGATATCTGCCGATAAGCATCCGCGCGGAGGGCGCGGGGTTCAGTCTGCCGGCATTGTCCTCGTTGTTCAAACGTGTCAAGTTCGCGGATATAAATATGTTCACCCGGCAGTTCTATACCCTGCAAAAGGCCGGGCTGCCGGTCATCTCCAGCCTGGATGCCCTGCAGGAACAGGCGGTGAATCCCTTTTTCAAAGATACCATCAGCCGCGTAAAGAAGGACATTGAAGGCGGCAAGAGCATGTCCGAGGCATTTGCCGCGCAGCCGCGCGTTTTCAGCGACGTCTACGTGAACATGCTGAAATGCGGGGAGATCTCCGGCACTCTTGAAGATTCCCTGGAGAAGCTGGCCCGTCTTGGCGAGAAAGAGGAACAGACGCGGATGCGCATAAAAACCGCCACCCGTTACCCCCTGATAGTCGTCATCGCCATCGTTTCCGCCTTCCTTATCCTTATTACGGTGGTGGTGCCGCGTTTCAGCGCGATCTACGGTCAATTCACCGCCTCGCTGCCGTTACCCACGCAGATGCTGCTTTTGATACACAGCCTGATCACGCGGTACTGGTGGGCATTGGCAGCCTGCGGAGCCGCCGTCTATTTTCTCTCCCGGCGCGCCGTGAACACTCCTGCCGGCAGGTATATCTGGGATTCCCTGAAACTGAAGATCCCGGTGTTCGGGCAGATCACCCTGAAATCCTCGATGTCCAAGTTCGCGCTCATCACCGGCACGCTCATGCGCAGCGGCGTGCCGATCCTGAACGTCCTGGACCTGACCGCCCAGAGCGTGGGCAATAAGGTCATTGCCGGCACGATAATCAATATAAAGGAAAGCGTCAACGAGGGGAAAGGTATGGCCCTGCCGATGAAGAACAGCGGGATGTTCCCGCCGGTGGTAATCCAGATGGTCTCGGTGGGGGAACAGATAGGCAAGGTGGACGAATTGCTGCTGCACGTTTCCGAATACTACGAATCGGAAGTTAATTATACCATAGATAATCTGATCACTTTGATCGAGCCTATGCTCACCGTGGTCCTGGGAGGGATAATCCTTTTCATCGCCCTGGGCATATTCCTGCCGATGTGGAACCTGGTGAGCCTGATAAAGCATTAACAGAAAATATAAATTTCGGTTCTCGGTCCCGGGTTTTGGGTCCTATGTCCCGGGAAAACACCGAACTTTATACATGCGCGGCCAGAAAACCGCGCCATTTATGGCGCGGATGAGATTTGGCCGCTTCCTTCTTCAGAGATTTCGAAGGACAGCGCATTATTCCGCTTTGGGAAACCGCGGGCTTCAGCCCGCGGAGCTTCATCACTAGAGGGACCGGGAATAAAACCCGCACCAAAAATTTGTTTTTAGAACCTATTGCCTTGTTACAAAAGTTCCTTAGTATTTTAAAATCGAAAGTCGGAATTTGACCGCAACCGAGAACTTACATGGATCAGATCTCGATTGCTCGGCTCTCGATTGCCCTGTGCGCTGCTTAAAGAACTTATTTAGCAGCGCACTATAAACCCGGAACCCGTTTTTCATAAGAATTATCTGGAAAAAGAAGCGGGCGGTGATATAATAAAACCACAACGGATAAGAGCGGTATTTATCCATTAAAGTAATCCGGGGCTGCCGTCTGAGCACGGCACCGCTCCGCGAACAGGGAAAGCGGGAGGGAGCGATGTCAAGGAAGAAAGGGTTTACGCTGGTGGAGTTGGTGATGGTGATCGTGATCCTGGGCATACTCGCCATAGTGGCTATACCGAAATTCTTCAGCCTTCAGGATGACGCCAAATCGGCCGCGGAAAAGGGAGTGGTGGGGGCTATACGCTCCGGCATCAGCAATTATTTCGCCGCCAACAAAGGGGTCTGGCCCACGACACTGGATTCGGCCTCCAACGCCGCCTGCAGTTCCACGAATATATGTTTCGGCAACGTGCTCAACAGCGGGATAACCTCCGACTGGACCAAGACCAGTTCTACCGCTTACACCGGTCCCGTGAACACTTATACATATTATCCGACCACCGGAGAGTTCAAATAATGCAGGTGTACCGGATTTCCGGGCCGGCCGGGGATAACGCGGGGTTCACTCTGGTCGAACTGGTGATGGTGATCGTAATAATGGGGATACTGGCGGTGACCGCCATGCCCAAGTTCTTCAATCTTCAGAACGACGCCAAGGAAACGGCGGAAAAAGGCGTGGTCGGCGCAATCAGGTCGGGGATATACACTTATTTCGCCAGCAACAAGGGCGTCTGGCCCTCCACGCTGGACTCGGCGAAGAAGGCCGCCTGTTCCTCTTCAAATCCGTGTTTTACCGAGGTCCTGACCCAGGGCGGGGTGACCTCCGACTGGACCAAGACCGGCACATATACTTACCAGGGGCCGACCGGATCGGTATACACTTATACCGCTTCCAGCGGCGAATTCACGGCTACAACGGTCAGAAGGGCTTCTTGAAGAAGCGTCTTTTTGTCCTAACACAGGGAGGAGGTGAGAAATGGGGTTTCTTATTTTTGCCGGCATAGTAGCTCTTATCTTTGGCGTCCTGATTCTGTTCTTTCCCAGAGCAATATACAGAGTCAGCGAGAAGGTCAATAAAATGACTTTCCACATAGACGAGAGTATTTATGCCATGCGGGCAGGGGTGGGCGTGTCGCTTATCCTGGTGGCTGTAATGGTGATGTTCGTGGCGTATTTCCTGTTCAGGAAATACGGGTAGCGGCAGCAAAGGCAATATCATACGGCATCGTTGTATAATCGTTCAACATTTTCAAAGGAGAAAAGATGAAAAAGAATGGTTTTACGCTGATCGAACTGGTCATGGTTATCATTATCCTCGGTATTCTCGCAGCAGTAGCTATTCCTAAGTTCTTTGATCTGCAGACCAAGGCGAAAGCCGCGGCGGAACAGGGTGTGGTCGGCAGCGTCAGGGCCGGTATCCATAATTATTACGCCAAGCACGCAGTTGATAATCCGGGCGACCAGGCCACCAGCCATTGGCCGGCGACGCTGGATGGTCTTTCCAGCGGGACAACCTGCAGCACCACCAATCCCTGTTTCGTAAATGTTCTCGAACAGGGCGGCATAACCAGCAGTGACTGGTCTAAGACGGGAGAAGCTTCCTGGACCGGACCCAACGGGACCTCCTACAGCTATTCTGCTGCCGACGGTTCCTTCAAATAACAAGTTCCTGAAACTGTTCTGTCCGGACGGCCCTTTTGCTTCTGCTGATAAGAGGAGCAGAAGGGCCGTCTGTTTTTCCCAGGACCCAGAACCAAAGAGTAACTCTATATGAAAAGACGCTCTGGCGATAACGGCATAGTATTGGCGGCGCTGGTGGTCGTTGTCGCTTTCGCTTCCGTCATGGTCTTCTCTTCTGTCATGCTGGCCGTCCATTCCGTTTCCCGTTCCGACGCCGCGCACAAACGTCTTAAATGCTTTTACGCCGCCCTGGCCGGACTTTCCGACGCGGTTTATTCCTGCCGCCGGCAGGGCGCCGGCTGGCAGTCCGGCCTGGAACTGCCGGACAAGACCTACCTTGGAGACAAGGTTTTCTTCCAGCTTAAGAAGGAACAGGCGGACATGCTGCTGCTTGATACACGCAGCGCCTTAGTGGGGGATGAGTGGCAGTATTATCGGAATGCCCCGGGGGGGAGCGCGCGTCACGGTGTCATCGCCAAGCTCAAGATCCTGGAGCTGGACGCCAACAGGGGAGCGATCCTGGCCGGGCTGATCAAGAACGGACTGGTCGACGATGTCTCATCCACGGATGTGCGTTTGAGGCCTGATCTGGACCGGAAAGAGGACATGATACGGGAGATCGCGAAAGATAAGTTTGAGCAGATCATGGCCATCTTACAGCAGGCCGGGCATTCTCCATACCGCCTGAACACCGTCTCCGGGATAACGGTCTATAACGCCGGAGCTCCCGCCTCCACCATGATGATCGGCGGGATCGACCTTTACTGGACGCCCGGCATACGTCTGCGCAGGATAGTCATCGGTGGAAGGACGGTCTGGGCCGGCAGGAGGAGTTCCCCGGCGAAATGTATCATTATGCCCGCCGTGCCCGTTCCTTCGTCCGGGACGCCGATAGATTCTCTTCAGTTCGACGGCGATGCCCGCGGGCTGGAACTTAAAGCCGTCTTCCGGATGACGGACGGTTCTTCCGCCGGAAGAGACCTTTATCCGGCTTCCGGTAAAGTAGTGCTGGCGTTGAGCTCGCAAGGATGCATAGAGGGTTCCCCCGTCTCCCGGTCACTGGCGGCGGAATACGACCTTATCTCCGGAGAATTGTCTCCGGCGCAGGAGGTGCAGGATGCGCCGTAGAGTTTCCGCTTTCAGCCTGGTGGAACTGCTTATATCGATAATTTTCTTTTCCATCGCGGTCCCCGCGTTATGCCTTATGGTGAATGCCGGGATAGAAACGGTTTACGGTAACTTTGCGATGGACGAGGCTTTCAATCTTGCCAGGAATGGGATTGAAAAGTCTTTGAATATAGGCTATGATACCTTGAAGAACGAAGTGTCGCGGGAGGGAGCGTATGATGTCGCCAGGCAAGTGTCGCTTGTCGCGGGCCTGGGCGGGCATTCCGATGGAGTAAAAAGAGTTACGGTAACCGTTACCCGCAGCAGCGACGGCAGGGAAATGGCCGTTCTGGTCACCGATATTACCGGGGAGGGCAAGTGATATTCGAATGCTCCTGCGCGTCCCCGTCCCCGGCATATTGCGTCCGCGATGAAGGACGCGGGTTCACGCTGGTCGAGCTTTGCGCAGGTATGTCCGCCGCCGCCGTGCTTGCCGCCGCCGCCGCCGCCGTGCTTTTTCATTGTTTCGCCGGTCCGCTTTTCATCTGCGAAAAGGCTTTGCGCGCCGGGGCGCTTTCGGAGGCGATGGAGGCCGCCGTGGAAGGCGACCGGGAAATCCCCGGGCTGCGTTCCTGCTCCGGGCTCGTCGAAGGCACCGGCAGCCTGGTCGCTTTCGATACCGGCGACGGTCATAGGATAACCCTGCGTTATGACGCGGCGGCAGGGAAGATATACCGTGATGTGTCCGGCGAGGGGACCGGAGCGCTGCCGTATTACGCCGCCGAAGAGGACATAAGGTTTCTCCCGCCGGAAGACGGGGCGGTATTCACTTTCTACGACAAGAAAGATAAACAGGTCCATTCACTTTCCCAGGCCTCCAGGGTGGCGGTTTCCCTTTGCGTCGCCGGCGGCCTTGACGGGGGAACCGACTGCGTTTCCACATCGGTCACTTTAAGATGAAGCTGCTGAAGGATATAATCTCTTTTCCCGGACCGCAGGCCGTATCGGTGGAATTCGGCCGTGTTCATACGAAGATAGTCCTGCTGCGCCGCGGCAGGGCGGCCGCCTGTGCCGCCGCGGAGACGACCATCTCCGATCCGGCGGGGACCGCTGAATTCATCAAGAGTTTCCTCGCCGAACGTGCGCCGGGATGCCGGAGGGCTTACCTGACCCTTCCGGAGAACGAAGTGTCGGTCCGGCACCTTGAAATACCGGCCGTGCAGGCATCCAAAATAAGAGGGGTGGCTGAATGGCAGTTGAAGGATGAACTGCCCGGCGGGGCGGAGTCCCATGAGATCGCCTGGGAGATCACCGGGGAACTTGCCGCCCGGACAGAGGAGAGGAAATACCGCCTGGCCGTATTGACCGCCTCCGGCGGGAAACTATCCGTTTATCTTGATCTGCTTTCCTCCTGCGGCCTGCGTACCGAACTGGTCTCTTACGCCCCCTTCAATTACGGCAGGATCCTGCGCGCGGGAGGCGCTGCCACTTCGGCAGTGGACGCCGTGCTTGACGTCGGGGAAGAAGATTCTTTTATCTGTATTTATAAAGGGGGCAGGCTTGTTTTCCTGCGCAGGCTGCCTTTTTCCTGCCGTAAGCTCGCGGCCTCCCTGACCACCAGTTTCACCGCCGGCAGCAGGAAAGTGGAATATTCCATGCAGGAGGCATTGCGCATAAACGGTGAATTCGGCATAGTCCGGGATGAAGGCGTGCAGATAGACGGGGACGTCCACGGCAGCCATATCATCTCGCTTATGCGTCCGGTGCTGGAGAATCTCTTAAGAGATATAAAGGCCTCTTTCAGTTATTTCCGTTCCTCTTCCGGGGACGGGGCAGCCCGGCGGCTGATCCTGGCAGGCGCGGGGGCGGACATAAAGGACCTGGGTCTCTATCTGGCGAAAGAACTCGGGATCGGGTATTCGTTGTTCCCGCCGGTCCCTGCCTGCGCCATGCCTGCAGGGGAAGAAAAGGCCGGCCGTTTCCTGAGCGCCGCGGGCGCCGGCGTGCGGGATGACTCGGGGGCCGATCTGCTTCCCCCGGTTTTAAAGTCCGGACTGGTTGCGGAAAAACGCTGCCGCGCGGTATGCGTCTCGGTCGTGTCGGCGCTCGCCGCGCTTTTTGCGGTGTTCTTCTACGACGGCGGCAAAACCGGCGTCTACAGAAAAGAGATCGCCGGATATTCCGCGCGCCTGCAGAGTCTTGAAGGGATCAGGGCGGTGAAGTCGGTGATCGAAGCCGCCGGCGTCCTGATGGGCGGACTGCGCGCCGACAATGTCCCTCCGGATGCGGTGCTGAAGGCCGTAAGCTGTTCGGCCGGCGGGAATATTTATCTGGATGAACTTTCTTTGAATTCGGGAAAACAGGAATTGATATTGAAGGGGACGGTGAACGCCCCGGCGCAGGACGCGCAGAGGCCTTTATCCGAATTCGCCGACGCCTTGAAAGCCACGGGGATGTTCCCCGACATATCGTTGAAATATTCATCTTCCGGACAGGAGGCGTCCGGTTTCGAAATGACATGCAGGTTCGCCAAGAAGGCATTATGAATAATCCCGGAACGCTGCGCGATCACCGGATGTATATTGTATGCGGGGCGGCGGCGCTGCTGACGTTCGTATGGGCGGCGCTTTTCTTCCCCCAAAGGAGCGCTTTGCTGCGTCTGCAGAAGGAACGGGCGGCCCAGCGGCAGGCCATGGGCGAACTGGATACGCTTACCGCGCAGTACGGGGGTGATCCCGCGGCCGTAATGCAGATGTTGACCGCTAAAGTATCGGCAATGAACGGACAACTGCCGGAGGATGAGACCGCAGCCGTTTCCGGTATATCCCTCGCCGCCAGGAAGATCGGACTGGAGGTCGTTTCCGTCGGCGCGGGAGAGAAAGAGATATATCTCAATGCTTCCGGGAATAAAGCCGTCTTTTACGGCAGGGAAGTCTATACCGTGCCGGTTTCTTTCAAGGCCGGAGGCACTTTCAGGGAGTTTTACCGTTTCTTTGATTATCTCTATAACGGCGCCCCGGTGCTGGTGAACGTAGAGGAATGCAGGCTTGTGAAAGACAAGGCCCGTCCCGGGATGCTGACCGCGGAAATATACATAAGGATATTCATCCTATTATGAACATGGGAAAGAAAGAAAAGATAGAATGGACGGTGACCGCCGCGCTTTTGCTGGTTTTTCTGACCGCTTTACTGGCGCGCGGGCACGGCGGTCCTTCCGGAAAGAGAACTCCGGCCGTGCCGCCGTCCTCCGCGCATTCCGCCGGTCCTTCCGGAGCGGAGGGGACGCTTTTTTCATCTCTGCGGGAGAAGTCGGCGAGGCTTTCCCTGAAGAGGGACCCTTTTTACGGCGCGCAGCTCTCCGGGAACAGCGCGGAGAGTTCCGGTCCCTCCGGGATATCCCTTTCCGGCATATTCTGGGACCCGGAGAATCCGCGCGCCATCATAAACGGCAGGGTGGCCGGGGCCGGGGACGAAGTGGACGGGTATACCGTGAAAGAGATCCGGAGAGACAGGGTGTACCTGGAGAACGGAGATAGAAGGACGGAGTTGAGGCTGGAGAGATGAAGGATAAGATATGAGACATGGGGGGCGAGGGGCGAACTATTACAAAAAAACAGGCCTGATTCTGGCAATGTGCGGTGCGTTTATGCTGTTTCTCGGCGGGACGGGGGCCGTCCATGGACAGCCGGCGGAGAACGGGGGCAAGAGACAGCTTTATTTCTTCTATTCCCCCACCTGCAAGGAGTGCGCCGACGCCCGGATGAAGATACTTCCTTCCCTCCGGGAGCTTTTCGGGGGGAAGGTCAGCGTAGTCGAACGCGACATAAGCCTGCCGGAAGAATATAAATTCTATCTTTCCCTGCGCCGGCAGCATCATGACGCGCTGCGTAACGACCACTGGCCGGTGTTTTTTCTGGAAGGTGAATTCCTCTCCGGGGATGACGCGGAATCTCCGGAATCGTTCGTGCGCAGGGTCATGCAGGACGGCGCCGCCGCAGTGAAAACCGGCTCCGGAGCCGCCGCGGCCGATATCAAGAACAATTTTGCCGGGCTGGGTCTGCTGGCGGTCGTCTCGGCCGGGCTGGTGGACGGGATCAATCCCTGCGCTTTCACCGTGATAGTTTTCTTTATCTCCTTCCTTGCCCTGCAGGGGTACTCGCGCAAAGAACTGGTGTTCGTCGGGACGATATTCATTCTGGCGGTATTCTGCGCTTATGTGATGATCGGCCTCGGCATATTCGGTTTCCTCTATAAGCTTAACCGGTTCTGGCAGGTGGCCAACAGCATTAATTTAGTCTTCGGTATCGTCAGCCTGGCGCTGGGAGCCGCGGCGGTATACGACATCGTGGTTTTTTATTTCAGGGGGGGCGGCGATAAGATGGTGCTCCGTCTTCCCTCCGCGGTCAAAGCCAGGATACAGGGGGTCATCGGGGATACTTACCGCAGGGGAAAAGACCGGCAACGGCTCAGCCTGCGCGCGCACGCCCTGACCGCTTTCTCCACCGGGTTCCTCGTCTCGCTGCTGGAGTCGGTATGCACCGGGCAGCTGTATCTGCCGACGATCGTCTTCGTGCTGAAGACCGCGGAGTTCAAAGCCAAGGCGTGTTTTTATCTTTTTATCTACAATATCATGTTCATCCTGCCCCTGGCCGCGGTGCTTACCGTAGCCCTTTTAGGGGTGACTTCGGCCAGGATGGCGTCGTTCGTGGGAAGGAAGATCCCCGTCCTGAAAGCGGCCATGGCGGCCGTTTTCTTCATAATGGGTTTTCTTTTGATCAGGAGGTCTTGATGAGAACGTTTGTTATCGCCGGGCTGCTGGTGTCGTTTTCTTTGTGCGGATGCGCCGCGCGCAAGGCCGTTACGTCCGCTGCCCGGGCGTCGGCTTTTGTGCCGGACGGCGGGCAGGAAAGCCGCAGCGACAGCCTGAGCTATGATTTCGGCGGCATACGCGAGGGCGAAGTCGCGGAACACGCTTTCCTTATCCAGAACGAGGGGGATAAGAAGCTGACCATAACCGGCACGGTTGCCTCCTGCGGCTGCACTTCATCTTCGGTAAGGAAGAACGCGCTCGCGCCGGGGGAGGAAACCTTCCTGGATGTGAAGTTCGACAGCAAGGGGTACTCCGGGGCGATCACACAGTTCATTTACGTCAATACCGACGATGTTGACAACACCGGCAGGAAGTTTATAATAAAAGCGGTGGTTATGCCCCGGGCCGGGCAATAATCTTTATACATGCGCGGCCAGAAAACCGCGCCATTTATGGCGCGGATGAGATTTGGCCGTTTCCTTCTTCATAGATTTCGAAGGACAGCGCAGTATTCCGCTTTGGGAAACCGCGGGCTTCAGCCCGCGGAGCTTCATTATACGAAAGACGGAGCACGAGGCATGAAGGACGAAAGAGTAAGACAGGATTCCGAGGTTTATTATTGTTGGGAGGGAAGAAAATGTTTATGCTCAGGTTGAAGATGTGGCTTCTGGTGACCGCTCTTTTCGGTATAGTATACGCCCTGATCGTCATGCTCGGTTACTATGCCGGAATAAATAATTTCTATTTTTATCTGGCGATCTCCGCGGGGATAATGCTGCTGCAGTATATGATGGGCCCCTTGATAGTCCAGTGGACCATGAGAGTGCGTTATATCGAGCGCAAGGACAACCCGGCCCTCTACAACATGATCGAAGGTCTCGCCGTCCAGGCCGGCATCCCGATGCCGCGCGTGGCGATCTCCGAGATTACGCTCCCCAACGCGTTCGCCTTCGGCCGCTCGGTGCGGGACGGGAGGGTCTGCGTTACCGCCGGCATATTGAGGCTTTTGAACCCCGAGGAATTGAGGGCCGTTCTCGGGCATGAAATAAGCCATATCAAGAACCGCGACGTGCTGACCATAACCATACTGTCGGTGATACCCCTGATAATGTACCGCATCGCCTGGCAGCTCCTTTTCTTCGGGCGGAGCAGGGACAACAACCGTTCCGGAGGAGGAGCGGCGCTGGTCGGGCTGGCGGCTTTCGTTTTTTACTTCATCACCAATCTGCTGGTGCTTTACGCTTCCAGGATCCGCGAATATTTCGCCGACAGGGGATCTGTGGAACTCGGCAATTCCCCCTCGGCCCTGGCCTCCAGCCTTTACAAGCTGGTTTACGGTTCGGCGCGGACGGACAAGGACGAGGTGCGCGAATACGAAGGGCTTAAGGCGTTCTTCGTCAACGATCCTTCCCAGGCGATGAACGAGATACGCGAACTGCGCCAGCTGGACACCAACAGGGACGGGAGCATAGACCTCGCGGAGCTCGCCGCGCTTTCGAACAGGAAGGTGCGTCTGAGCTTCACCGACAAGCTTATGGAGGCGTTGAGCACCCACCCCAACATGCTCCGCCGCATCAAGAAACTGTCGGAATACAATAGAAATGCATAGCGTTCAGAGTATAGAGCAGAGAGTGAAAAATAATACGTTAGAGTAGCACTGTAATTACCCGGTTACTTCATAATACTCCCGGTTCTATACTTTGAAAGCCGCCCGTGAATCCGCTGTCCGTTTTCCCGGAATCCGTTTTTAGTTCTGTATTATTGACACCCCGCCGAAACTACTATATAATTATCTATCTTATATATACAATCCACCGCCAACCGTTAAGGAATGACCAATGGACATAAATGAATTGATCGGGCAGAGAGAAGAAAAACTGGCCGCGCTGCGCAAAGAGGGATTTTCCGGTTACGATAAGGCCTCAGCCGCCGGCGGGCGTATAAGCGTCTCCGCAGCTTTGACTTCGCCGGAAGGGAGCAGGGTTTGTCTTTGCGGCAGGGTCACCGCCAGGCGTTCCCACGGCAAAGTGTCTTTCATGGACCTGCGCGACGCAGCCGGCAGGATACAGCTGTACCTGCGCTCGGACGCCTTCGGCGGCAAAGACCTGGTCCTGCTCGGGCAGATCGATATCGGGGATATCCTGGAGGTCTGCGGCGAGATCTTCAAGACGCACACCGGCGAGATCACCGTCAAGGTCGATAAGCTGGCCATGCTCTCCAAGGCCTTGAGGCCGCTGCCGGAGAAATGGCACGGGCTTAAGGACGTCGAGATACGTTACAGGCAGCGTTACCTTGATCTGGTATCCAACGAGGAGGTCCGCGGCATATTCAAGGCCAGGGCCGGTATCACCGGTTTCATCCGTTCTTTCCTGGACGGCAGGGGGTTCCTGGAGGTCGAGACCCCCATGATGCATTCCGTTCCCGGGGGAGCCGCGGGCCGGCCGTTCAAGACGCACCACAACGAGTACGGTATGCCGCTTTACCTGCGCATAGCCCCGGAGCTTTACCTCAAGAGGCTGCTGGTGGGCGGGTTCGAAAAGGTGTACGAGATAAACCGCAGTTTCCGCAACGAGGGCGTCTCCACCAGGCACAACCCGGAGTTCACCATGCTGGAGGTCTACGCCGCTTACGAGGATTATTCCTCTATGATGCGGCTGTGCGAGGAGATGATCTGCGGGCTGGTGAAAGAGCTGCACGGGGGAAGCAAATTCGTTTTCCAGGGGAAAGAGATAGACGTCTCCACCCCATGGAGAAGGGTTTCTTTCGCCGACACGGTAAAAGAGCGGTTCGGCATCCTGCCTTCAGACGGCGCGGATGAGATGCTGGCCAAGCTGCACGCCGGCGGGGTGGCGAAAGGAGCCAACCGCCTGAGCCGTTCGCAGGTCACCAAGATCATCGAGGACATCCTGGAAGAGGGGATGACCCCGGACCCGACTTTCGTCACGGATTATTTCACCAGTATGTGCCCCTTGGCCAGGACAAAGGCGGATAATCCGCTATTGTCCGAACGTTTCGAGCTTTTTATCTCCGGGATGGAGACAGGCAACGCTTATTCGGAGCTGAACGATCCGCAGGAACAGGAGGCGCGTTTCCGTGAGGAGACCGCGGAGGCCGGAGCCGAGGACGAGAAATCTGTCGATGAGGATTACGTCGTCGCCCTGGGGCACGGCATGCCGCCCGCAGGAGGGCTCGGCATAGGGATAGACCGTCTGGTCATGCTTCTGACCGATAAACCGTCCATACGCGACGTCATACTTTTTCCGCTGCTGCGTCCGGAAAAGGCGGCGGAGGAAACGCGGGAATGAACACGGCTTTCTTTATCAGCCTGCGTTATCTGTTCACCGCCAGGAAAGAAAGATTCATTTCCCTGATCAGCCTGATCTCGGTGTCCGGCATAGCCATCGGCGTGACGGCGTTGATCATTGTCATAGCGGTGATGACGGGTTTCGACCAGGACCTGAAGGAAAAGATAATCGGCAATTATTCCGATATCATTATTTCTTCTTACCGCGGCATAGACGAGGCCGGTTACGCAGGACTGGAGAAACAGATAATGTCCGACCGGCGCGTGCGCGCGGTCAGCCCGTACCTGCAGGGGCAGGCTTTATTGAAGGACGCGGAAAGGCTGTTCGCCGTGGCGGTGCGCGGGGTGGATCCCGGGAGTCTCGGCAAAGTGAGCGGGTTCCCCGGATACCTGAAGCAGGGCAGGTTCCCCGAGCCGTCGGAAAAAGGTGTGGTCATAGGCGGCGAGCTCGCCAAATTCCTGAACGTCGGCCTGGATTCGCAGCTGACCGTTTATTCGCCTCTGGGGAAGCAGTACCAGTTCAGGGTCTGCGGTATCTTCAATTCCGGGATGTACGACTACGACATGAACCTGGCCTTCACCGGCATCAAGGCCGCCCAGGAACTTCTCGGCGCCGGGAACCGGCTCACCGCGCTGGCGGTCAAACTGGACAGGGTGGAGTCGGCCGCCGGGGTCAAGGCCGCGCTGGAGCACGGACTGGGAATGGAATATAACGTCAACACCTGGATGGACGTGAACCGGAATTTTCTCGCGGCCCTGCAGCTGGAGAAGATCACCATGTTCATCATCCTGACCCTGATAATACTGGTGGCGTCGTTCAACATCGTCAGCACGCTTATAGTGATGGTGGTGGACAAGACCCGCGACGTGGGCATACTCAAGGCGCTGGGCATGACCTCCCGGCAGGTGAAAAAGATATTCGTTTACGCCGGGGCGATGATCGGCGGGCTGGGGATAGCGCTCGGCTCAGGCGGCGGACTTCTGGTCTGCGCGCTCCTGAAAAAATACCGTTTTATAAAGCTGCCGCAGGACATTTATTATCTCGACCATCTTCCTGTGGCGGTGGAGGTCTGGCCGGACGTGGTGATGATCGTCGGCTGCGCGGCAGCCATCGTGATGGCCGCCACTCTTTATCCGGCGTCCAAGGCCGCGCGCCTGGAACCGGTAGAGGCTATACGCTATGAATAGTTCCGGCGCTCCCGGCGCGATGGAAGCGAGGAATATCCGCAAGGCTTATTCCCATTCCGGAAGCGAACTGCAGATACTTAAAGGCATCGATCTTTTACTCCCGGCGGGTAGCTTCACGGCCCTGGTCGGGCCGTCCGGAGCCGGGAAATCGACCCTTCTGCACATACTCGGCGGGCTGGACAGGCCGACACAGGGGGAAGTGCTGGTCGGCGGCCGGGACATTTACGGCATGGACGACGCCGCGCTTTGCGCCGTGCGCGGAAAGAGCATAGGTTTCGTTTTTCAGTTTTATCATCTGTTGCCGGAATTCACTGTGCTGGAGAACGTGATGCTGGCGGCTTTCATAGCGGACGGCCGGGCGTCCGCCCGTGCGCAAAAAGCGGCGATGGAGCTGCTCCGTTCGGTGGGACTGGAGAGGCGCGCGTCGCATTTCCCTTCCCAGCTTTCCGGCGGGGAGCAGCAGAGGGCGGCGATCGCCAGGGCTTTGATAAACAAGCCGGCGTTCCTTTTGTGCGACGAGCCCACCGGTAATCTCGATTCAGTTTCCGGGGCCGAGGTCACGTCGTTGCTGAAAAAAATAAACAGGGAACACGGCACGACGCTGGTGCTGGTGACCCATAACCGGGAACTCGCGCGCATCGCCGGAAAAGTCTATTCGCTGGAGGACGGGATGCTGCACTGCGGAGTAACTTAAGAACCGCTTCCGGGTTATAGAGATCGGATCCCGGGAGAATAAATACAAGTACGGGAATCGGCGGCGATTTATATTCTTCATAGTGAAGTTCATCAAAGTTTTTAGAACCTAGAACCCGGTACCCAGAACTTCTTTTTATGATCAATTTAATTCAATCCTCTAACCCAGGAATCCCCGGGTTTTAACCCGGTTGTACCTTAGCTTATCGGAATGCTAAGTATTCGCTCGTGCGATATGCCCTGGCCAATTCGAGGGCCAGGTATTCGCTCGTGCGAAGATGAATGGGGGAAGGCTTCGGGGAGGTCGCCGGAATAAGCAACCAGCCGAATAAGCGCTGTGTACCGGCGAAGTATTGGCTTCGCCGGAAAATAGAAGGAGCCGCGGGCGCCTGTCCTGAGCATTGTCGAAGGATTAGCCCGAGGGGCTCCACTCGGGGAGGAAACAATGAAGATCTACATCAACGGAAAGTTTTACGGTAAAGAAGACGCCAGGATATCCGTGTTCGACCACGGTTTTCTTTACGGCGACGGGGTGTTCGAAGGCATCCGTTCTTATAACTGCCTGGTCTTCAAGCTCAAGGAGCACGTCGACCGTTTATACGAATCCGCCCATACCATAATGCTGGATATCGGTATGACCAGGCAGGAAATGATCAGGGCGGTGCTGGACACGTTAAAGGCCAATAAGCTCAAAGACGCTTACATCAGACTGGTGGTCAGCCGCGGGACCGGGGATCTCGGCATGGACCCCCGCAAGTGCACGGGAAAACCGGCGGTCATCATCATCGCCGACAAGATAACCCTTTACCCGGAAAAACAGTACCGGGAGGGGCTGACGATCGTCACCGTGCCGACGGTGCGCAACATGCCGGAGGCGCTGAACCCGCAGATAAAATCGCTGAACTATCTCAACAACATACTGGCCAAGATCGAAGCGGTGAACGCCGGCTGCGAAGAGGCCATTATGCTCGATTCCCTGGGGTTCGTGGCGGAGTGCACGGGCGACAACATATTCATCGTCAAGAACGGCGGACTTTACACGCCGCCGCAGTGCATGGGGACGCTGCGCGGCATCACTAGGGATTCCGTGATAGAACTCGCCAGGAAGAACCGCATACCGGTGCACGAGCACGTGCTGACCAGGCATGAGGTCTACATCTCCGACGAATGTTTCCTGACCGGCACCGCCGCCGAGATCATCCCGGTGGTCAAGATAGACGGGCGCGTCATCGGCAGCGGCAAACCCGGGCCGACGACCAGGAAGCTGATCGGGAAATTCCATACTATCACCGCAAGGGACGGGGTCAGATATAAAATATAGATCCGGCCGGAACGCGCGGGGAGGGACGTTTTATGCTTTGTGATATCTGCGGGAAGAACCAGGCTACCGTTCATCTGACCGAGATCGTGGACGATCAGATGAGCGAACTGCATCTTTGCGAGGAGTGCGCCAGGAACAAAAGCGCGCAGATGGAGCAGCAGTTCGGCTTAAGCGACATACTGGCGGGCATGGCCGATTTCGACAAACCGCTGAAAGCCGCGGAGACCGTCTCCCTGAAATGCCCCAATTGCGGGCTGACCTACGCCGAATTCAAGAAGATAGGCCGGCTGGGGTGCGGCGACTGCTATTCGGCTTTCCGCCAGTACCTGGCGCCCCTGCTGAAACGCATACACGGCGCTGTAAAACATTCCGGGAAAGCTCCGGCCAACGCTGGACAGGTACCCGGGCAGCCGCGCGCGAATAACGAACTGCAGGAGATGCGCCGCAGGCTTCTGAAGGCCGTGGAGCAGGAGGATTTCGAGGAGGCCGCGAGGCTGCGCGACAGGATAAGGGAAATGGAAGAAAACCAGAAACGGCAGTCAAGGGACGGCGGAGAGAATGAATCTCAACGATCTTCTTAATCACACCAGCGAATGGCTGAAAGGGACCGGGGCCAATTCCGATATAGTCATATCCAGCCGCGTCAGGCTGGCCCGTAACCTGGACAAGATGCCTTTTCCCCACTGGGCGGGGAAGAAGCAGGCGGAGACGGTGCTTGAGAAAGCCAGGGCCTTGAAGGACAGCGTCGCCTTCCTCAAGAATACCGAGTTCTTCGGCATGTCCGAGCTGGACCAGGTGGACAAACAGTTCCTGGTGGAAAGGCACCTGATGTCGCACGAGCTGAGCCAGAAACCGAACAGCAAGGCGCTGCTCGTGGAGAACAACGAGGTGCTTTCCATAATGGTCAACGAAGAGGACCACTTGCGCATACAGGTGATGCAGTCCGGGTTCAACCTTCAGGGCGCATGGGAGATCGTGAACGGCCTCGACGACGCGATATCCGGAGAGCTCACTTACGCTTTTTCGCGCGAGTGGGGATATCTGACCGCCTGCCCGACCAATGCCGGTACCGGGATGCGGGGATCGGTGATGCTGCATCTGCCGGCCCTGGTCATGCTCAACCAGATAAACAGGGTGCTCGCCGCCATCGCCAAGCTCAGCTTTACCACCCGCGGTTTCTACGGGGAAGGGACGCAGGCCGCAGGGAATTTCTTCCAGATATCCAACCAGGTCTCCATGGGACAGAGCGAGGAGGACCTGGTCGGCAATATCAACGGCCTGATCGGCCAGATAATCGAGCAGGAGACGCAGGCCAGGGAGGCGCTGCTTGCCAGGGAAAAGGCGATGCTGGAGGACAGGGTGCACCGCAGTTTCGGGATACTGCGCAGCGCCTACATCATCTCCAGCAAGGAGACGATAGAACTGCTTTCCATGCTCAGGCTTGGCTGCGAACTCGGTATGATCGGGGACCTGAACCGCAGCGTCCTCAACGAGCTTTTCATATTGATACAGCCGGCGCATTTGCAAAAGCTGGAGAACAAAAAGCTTTCGCCGGAGGAGAGGGACGTCAAGCGCGCGGAGATCATCCGGGGTAAATTGAACGTCGTGTAGAAAACGCCCCCTGCAGAGGGGTTTTGAATAATCGGGAGGACAAAATGTTCGAGAGATTCACGGAGAGGGCTCGCAAGGTCATCATACTGGCCAAGGAAGAGGCCAGACGGTTCAATCATGATTATATCGGGACGGAGCATATCCTGCTCGGGCTTATCAGGGAAGGCGAAGGCGTGGCTTCCAGCGTGCTGCAGAAACTCGGTCTTTCCCTGGAGAATATCCGCCTGGAGATAGAGAAGCTTGTCCAGCCGGGGCCGGCCACCCAGATCATCGGGGACATCCCTTTTACCCCCCGTTCCAAGAAGGCGCTTGAGCTGGCCGCCGAAGAGGCGCGTTCCCTCGGGCACAATTACATAGGCACCGAGCATCTCCTGCTCGGTCTGATCCGCGAAGGCGAAGGCGTGGCTTCCCAGGTGCTGATGAACCTCGGCCTGGACCTGAGCAAGGTCAGGAACGAGGTGATGGAGATCCTCGGTTCGGCGATCCCCGGCTACAGCCACCCGGCGTCCAAGACCAAGACCCCGGCGCTGGACGCCTTCGGCCGCGACCTGACCGCGCTCGCCAGGGAGAACAAACTCGACCCGGTGATAGACCGCAAGGCGGAGATAGAGCGGGTCATCCAGATACTCAGCAGGCGCACCAAGAACAATCCTGTCCTGCTGGGGGAGGCCGGGGTCGGAAAGACCGCCATCGTCGAAGGACTATCCCAATCGATAGTCAACGGCAACGTCCCGGAGGTCCTGCGCAACAAAAGATTGATCGTGCTCGACCTGGCCCTTATGGTCGCGGGGACCAAATACCGCGGCCAGTTCGAGGAGCGCATCAAGGCGGTAATGGAGGAGATCAAGCGTTCGCAGGACGTGATCATTTTCATAGACGAGCTGCACACTCTGGTCGGCGCCGGGGCCGCCGAAGGCGCGATAGACGCCTCCAACATATTGAAACCGGCGCTTTCCCGCGGAGAGATACAATGCATCGGCGCAACCACCATGGACGAGTACAGGAAATACATAGAGAAGGACGCGGCGCTGGAAAGGCGTTTCCAGACCATAATGGTCGAGCCCCCTTCAGTGGAGCAGACCGTGGAGATACTGAAAGGACTGCGCGACAAGTATGAAGCGCACCACCGCGTCACTTTCAACGACGAGGCGCTGACGGCGGCGGCCAAGCTCTCCGACAGGTACGTCTCGGGCAGGTTCCTCCCGGACAAGGCCATAGACCTGATAGACGAGGCCGGCTCGCGCGCCAGGCTGAACGTGCTTATCGTTCCCCCGGAGATCAAGGACCTCGAGTCCAGGGTGGAGGGGTTCAAGAAAGAAAAAGAGGCCTACATAAAGAGCCAGGATTTCGAGAAGGCGGCCTCGCTGCGCGACCAGGAGAGGCAGGTGCGGCAGCAGCTCGAGCAGTTGAACCGCGACTGGTCGCAGACCAAGGACAAGATGAGGCCGGAGGTGAACGCCGAGGACATCGCCCGCATAGTCTCCCAGACCACAGGCATCCCGATCGTCAGGCTGGAGGAAAAGGAAGGCGAGAAACTGCTGAAGATAGAGGAGGAACTTCACAAACGCGTGGTGGGGCAGGACGAGGCGATAAACACCATCGCCCACGCAGTCAGACGCTCCAGGGCCGGCATCAAGGACCCGCGCCGTCCCATCGGGTCCTTTATCTTCCTCGGCCCGACCGGAGTGGGAAAGACCCTGCTTGCCAGGGCGCTTGCGGAATACATGTTCGGCGACGAGAACGCTTTGATCCAGCTCGACATGTCGGAATATATGGAGAAATTCAACGTTTCCAGGCTTATAGGCGCGCCTCCGGGCTACGTCGGTTACGAGGAGGGCGGGCAGCTCACGGAGAAAGTGCGCAGAAGGCCTTACTCGGTCATCCTGCTGGACGAGATAGAGAAAGCGCACCCCGACGTCTTCAACCTCCTCCTTCAGGTGCTGGAGGACGGCAGGCTCACCGACAGCTTCGCGCGCAAAGTCGATTTCCGCAACACGGTGATCATCATGACCTCCAACGTGGGCGCGGAACTGATACGCAAGAACGCCTCCATGGGCTTCAGCGCCAGGAACGAGGAGGTCACCTATAACGAGATAAAGAACAAGCTGATGGAAGAGGTCAAGCGCACTTTCAAGCCGGAGTTCCTTAACAGGCTGGATGATATCATCGTTTTCCGGCCGCTGGTGAAAGAGGACCTCCAGCGCATAGTCGACATAGAGATAGAGCAGGTGGTAAAAAGGCTGCGCGAGCAGGGGATATCCCTGGAAGTCTCCGCGGAGGCCAAGGAGTTCCTGATAGAACGCGGTTTCGACCCGGTGTTCGGGGCAAGACCGCTGAAGAGGACCATACAAAGGTTCCTTGAAGACCCGCTGGCTTCCGAGATCATTTCCAGGAAACTGAGCGACGGTGCGGTGATCAAGACAAAACTCGGCAGGGACGAACTCGTTTTCGAATGATGCTCAAGGACAGGCTTTACAACATAGGCGCGAAAGTCCTGGCGATGCTTTATTTCTTCGGCGGCCTGGCGATCCTTTCCGGGCAGGCCCTGAGATGGGCTTTCTTTGCGCCTTTGAAACGCGGGCGCGTGCTTGAGCAGGCGCGCAAGGCCGGCGTGGACAGCCTGCCGATCGTGGCGCTGATCTCCCTTTTTATCGGGGTGATCTTCACTTTCCAGATCGCCTACCTGATGCAGAGGCTGGGGTCGGAGATGTACATAGCGACCATCGTGGCGCTTTCCCTTGTGCGCGAACTGGGCCCGGTGATCACGGCCCTGATCGTGGCCGGGAGGGTGGGCGCCGCCATAACCGCCGAGATCGGCTCCATGCAGGTAACGGAACAGATAGACGCCCTGCAGACCCTCTCGGTGAGCCCGGTCAAATACCTGGTCGTGCCCAGGCTGGTGGCGCTGGCGCTGATGATGCCGCTGTTGACGCTTTACGCCGACATCATAGGTATTTTCGGTGGTTACCTGATCTGCGTCTACAAGCTCGACATATCCTCGACCATATACATGAAGATGACTTTCGATTCCCTGCTTTTCAAGGATCTTTTCACCGGGTTGGGCAAGACCATCGTATTCGGCATGATCATAGCCCTGGTGAGCTGTTACGAAGGGTTCAACGTCCAGGGCGGTTCGGAGGGGGTCGGCAGGGCCACCATGAAGGCGGTGGTCACATCGTTCATTTTAATAATAGCGACGGATTGTTTCTTCACCGCGCTGTTCTACTTTATTTTCCCGTAGAATGATAGAGATCAAGAAGCTTTATAAGAGTTTCGGCGGCAGGAAGGTCCTGGACGGGGTCGACCTTAAGATCCCGGAGGGCCGCACGCTGGTCATTATCGGGCGTTCTGGCTGCGGCAAGAGCGTGTTGCTGAAGCACATCATAGGCCTGCTTAAGCCGGACTCCGGCGGCGTATTCGTCGACGGCGTGAACATTTCGCAGCTCAGGGAAGAGGAATTGGAGCGCGTCCGCCAGAAGATAGAGATGGTTTTTCAGGGCGGCGCCCTGTTCGATTCGCTTACCGTCGGGGAGAACGTCGGTTTCCGCTACCTGGAGCACGGGGGGATGGAAAAAGAGGACCTGGGGAAGAAGGTCCGCGAATCTCTGGCGCTCGTCGGGCTATATTCCATAGAAGAGATGCTCCCCTCTGAATTGAGCGGGGGGATGAAAAAGAGGGTCGCGGTGGCCAGGGCCATATGCACCGGTCCGAGGATAATACTTTACGACGAGCCGACCACCGGCGTAGATCCGATAACAGCCGATTCCATAAACGGTTTGATACGCAGCCTGCACGACAGGCTGAAAGTGACGTCCATCGTGGTCACCCACGATATGAAAAGCGCGTATTCCATCGCGGACAGGATAGCGATGCTCTATGAGGG
>CAZAVF010000008.1:0-38437 GCA_964488935.1 uncultured Planctomycetales bacterium
CTGCCGCAGCTCAGGAAACAGATAAGGCCTATATACGTGAAAAAAGGGGCGATACTTACGGATTAAGCCGGGGCGGGGGAGTGATCAAAAAGCCGTCTTGAAGATGTAGTGTATCTTGTTCTCGTCGAATTTCGGTTTGCCTTTTATTTTGTAGACGTGCACGCTGGCCCTTTCGCTGATCCATTCCTCCGCTTCCTTGGCCTTGAAATAAGGCATGAATACGTCGAAACCGAGGAACTCTTCCCATTCCTTGCGGCTGAGCGCCTTGTCTTCCTTCTCGTGCTGTTCCTTGTTCCTCACCGAGGTGTAGCTTTTGCCGTTAAGGTACGCCAGGAAGACCCGCTCTTTTTTTTCTCTGGAATAGGTCACGGCCGTCCTGAAGCTGACCGACAGTTCCGGCCTCACGAGCAGCTCGGCGTTTTTCTGTTGTCCGGAAGCGGTGAGATTGGTGTATCCGCCTATGATCGGCTGGGCGTATGCGTTCACCGCCGAAAGGATCAATATCAGGCAGACTGCCGGGACGCTCAGGCGCGGCTTGTTTTCGTATACCTTGGCAGTGGCGGACATTTTTTCTCTCCAGGTTTCCGGGATCAGCGTTTTTCTCCTATATTAAATATAACACAAACGCGGCGTCTTTTCCCGGCGGCGGGCGAAAACGTTCACGGGAGACCTGTGGCGTAACATCCTGCCGTGCAGTGTGTTGTATCCCGGTCCGTCCGCCGCGCCTTTCTTGTCCGTGTCGCGCAAATAATTCTTCCGGTAAAGAGGGAAGGGCGTATAATAAATGCGATGGAAAAAGGATGAAACGCGGGGGACGCGAGCCTGCTATGAAGCTCCGCGGGCTGAAGCCCGCGGTTTCCCAAAGCGGAATACTGAGCGGCCAAATCTCATCCGCGCCATAAATGGCGCGGTTTTCTGGCCGCGCATGTATAAATATCATTATCCATCATTCCTGTTTCATGTTTTGTGCGGGGAGGTCCTTTGAGCAAGTATAACGGACTGCAGATCTGTATCAAGACCGTGAGGGCGCAGTTCTTCAGCGTATCCCTTATCCCTGTCCTGCTTGCCGCGGCGCTGGCAAAAAGGGACGGGTTCCCTTTTCAGTGGTATGTCTTTTTTTCGTTTACCCTGGCCGTGATCTTCATGCATTCCGGCGCCAACCTCATCAACGATTATTACGACTTCCGCAAAGGGGTGGATAAGCCGGGGGCGCACGGCTCGGGCTGCGCCCTGGTTGAAGGGTTGATCTCACCGCGGCAGGCGCGCGTATGTTCTCATTTCTGTTTCCTGGCGGCTCTCATCCCGGGTGTGCTGCTCGCGGCGATGCGGGGGCCGGTCCTTTTGTTGATGGGATCTGCCGGATTCCTGGGAGGTTACGGTTATACCGGCAGACCCTTTGGTTTCAAGTATATCGCGCTCGGCGAGATGCTGGTCTTCCTTCTCCTGGGGCCACTGCTGGTCGTAAGCGGCTATTTTGCTTTCTCGGGCAGGCTGCCGCTTTCGGCCGCTTATGTATCATTGCCTGCCGGGCTGCTGGCCGCCGCCATACTGCATTCCAACAATCTGCGCGACATTGGCCCGGACAGGGAAGCCGGCATTAGGACCATGGCGCTTTTGCTCGGTCCGCGGGGGGCCGAAACGGAATATTATCTGCTGCTTTTTTCCCCGTACCTGTGCATACCGGTATTGTGTTCCCTGGGGATCGCGCCGCCGGCCGCGCTCCTGACCTGGCTGACCGCTCCGGCTGCCGTATCCTGCGCGTTGTCGGTGCGGAATACCGGGGCGGGGAAGTCCCGGGCCATCAAGGATATAGACGTGCGCACGGCCGGGCTGCATTCGGCTTTCGGGATTATTTACGCGGCTTCTTTTCTCTTCCCGTTCCCGGCCGCCCTTCATTACCAGGTTTCATACGTATTGCGTTAATCATTTCCATAACATATAATGAAACGAACCCGTGCGGCGCCGGACGCCGGCTGAAGAGGAAAGAATGGCTGGAGAGAGAATATTGATAGTAGAGGATGACAGGAATATTTCCAGGTTGCTGCGGTATAATCTGGAAAAGGAGGGTTATTCATGCTCTCTGGCGGCGGATGCCGGAGAAGCGCTGGAGAAGCTTGCCGGGGATAAGACGGCATTGATCATCCTGGATATAATGCTGCCCGGCGGGGTGGACGGCTTCGAGTTATGCCGCAGGCTTAAAAGGGAGCAGACTTTGAAGGACATCCCGGTCATCATGCTTACCGCCAGGGGCGAGGAGGTGGACAGGGTGGTCGGGCTGGAACTCGGCGCCGACGACTATGTGGTCAAACCTTTCAGCCCCAGGGAGCTTGCCCTGCGCGTAAAAGCGGTGCTGCGCAGGCAAAACGCCCCGGAGCAGGGCGGGGATGTTTTTTCCTGCGGCGGCCTTTACGTGAATGTCCCGGAGCATAAGGTCGAGGCCGGCGGTAAAAGCGTTGAGCTAACGCTTATGGAATTTAAACTGCTGGCGGTGCTGATCGCCAGGAAGGGCCGCGTGCAGACGCGCGACAAGCTCCTTTCCGAGGTCTGGGACATGCATGCCGACGTCTATACCCGCACCGTGGACACCCATATAAAAAGGCTCAGGGAAAAACTCGGCCCCGCCGGCAGGATGATCGAGACCGTCAGGGGCGTCGGTTACCGTTTCAATTCCGAAAATGAAGATTAGGCTGCATTGGAAACTTACCGCCTTTTTTTTCTGCGTTCTGATCCTCACCTTCCTCTGCGGGTATCTTTATCTTTCCGGGCAGGTGAAGGCCTTCCTGCGGGACAACTTTTATTCCGATATTAAAAGCCGGCTGTTGATAAATAAAGCCCTCCTGGAGAACGGTTTGCCGGGGAAAACGCCGGAGGACCTGCGTGAGATTGCCGGGGTAATGGGCAGGGCTTTGTCCATGCGGGTCTCGATCATCGGCCCGGACGGCCGCCTTCTCGGCGATTCCGGGCTTACGCCGGAACTGCTGCTTGCGGCGGACAACCACGCCGGCAGGCCGGAAGTCGTCGAGGCGCTCAGGAGCGGTTTCGGGACAAGCCGGAGGTTCAGCAGCACCCTGCGGCGCCAGATGCTTTATATGGCGGTGCCTTTCGGTAAAGAAGGGGTCTCCGGAGTTTTGCGTTTTTCGGTGCCGGAACGCCAGGTCGCCTCTCTGGGCAGGCGCGGAGTGAACGCGGCAGGGGCGGGACTGGTCCTGATATTGTTTTCCAGCCTGCTCATCACTTTCGTGATAGCGGTCTACGTTTCCAGGCCGCTTGTCTCCATCTCCAGGACGGCGGAGCTTATGGCCAGGGGGGACCTCTCCCGCAAGGCACTGGTGGATTCCAGGGACGAGATCGGGGAACTCGCGGCCTCGCTTAATTCCCTGGCCGAGGAGATAAAAAGGAGGATCGACGGCATCAGCTCGGAGAAGGCCAAGCTGGACGCCGTTCTTTCCAGCATGTTCGAAGGGCTGATCGTTACCGACGAGCAGGAGAGGATAGTCCTGATGAACCCCTCCCTGCGCAGGCTTTTCTCCGTGAAGGAGGACCCGCAGGGCAGTAAGCTGATCGAGGCGGTGCGCAACACCTCCGTCCAGGAGATGGCCGACAGGATCACCGCGGAGAAAGAGCCTCTTGTCACCGGAGAGATCAGGATATTCGTCCCGGAGGAAAAAGTGCTGCGCGTCAACGGCGTCCCCATAATGCGGCGCGGCAGGCTTGAAGGGGCCGTGATGGTATTTCATGACATCACCGAACTGAGGCGTCTGGAGAAGGTCCGCCAGGACTTTGTCGCCAACGTCTCGCATGAATTGCGCACGCCGCTTTCCAGCATCAAGGGGTACGCGGAGACTCTGCTGGACGGCGCGATAGAGGACAAAAGTCACGCGCGGGATTTTATCGGCATCATTCATCAGGAAAGCGACCGCCTGGCGAACCTGATCAACGATCTTCTCGACCTGGCCAGGATAGAGTCCGGTAACATGGAACACTCCAAAGAGCCCTTCGATCTCCTGTTAGTCGTGAAACGGGCCGCGGAGAACATGGGCGGACAGGCGCGGGCAAAATCCATAAAACTGGAAATATCCGCCCCGGGCGGCGCCCTGCCTCCTGCCGCGGGGGACGAGGCCGGTTTCCACCAGGTGTTGATCAATCTGCTGGATAACGCCCTGAAATACACCCCGCAAGGGGGCGGCGTCAAGATCTCGGTGGAGGCTGCCGGCGGCGGTTTCCTGCGGGTCGACGTAGCGGATACAGGCATAGGCATTTCTCCCGCGGACATAGCCCGTATATTTGAACGCTTCTACCGGGTGGACAAGGCCCGTTCGCGGGAGGCCGGAGGCACGGGCCTGGGCCTTTCCATAGTAAAGCACATCGTGCAGGCCCACGGCGGACGCGTCTGGGTGGAATCTACGCCCGGCTCCGGCTCCATCTTCAGTTTCACCATCCCTTTGGCGTAACATCCTTTCAATCCCCTATCCCGGGAATCCCGGGTATTGATCTCCGGTCTAGCGGTGATCGCGCCGCATTACCGCGAACGCCGGCACGGCCTGCATTTTCTTTCCCCCGTTTCCTTTCCGCATAAACGGCGTCTCCCGATCCCGTCCCCGCATGGCGTTCCATCATAAAATTACCGGTGAAAGAGAGTTCACGCGGATTTCACAAACGCTCAATCAGCTTGTAACGGAGGGGTTTTATACTTTGAGCGTGACGGCGGAAAACCACCGGCGCCGGTAAGCGCGGCGCATACACATAGATCGACGGTAAAAGAGAAGAGCGAACGCAGCGTAACCCGCAGTAAAAAGAGGAGGAGTAAATGAAAAGATGGTATTTATTGTTCATGGCGGCAGCGGTATTCGTAACGGCGTCCGTATCGAACGCCCGCGCCGGGGAGATCGACATCCTGCTTGATAAACTGGTCGATAAGGGAGTGCTTACCGCGGGGGAGGCGCGGCAGATAGCCGCGGAGACCAAAGAGGACGTCCGCAAAGAGGTCGCGGCCGGGAAGTCGGACACGCTGCCCAAATGGGTGCAGAACACGAAATTGAAAGGCGATTTCCGCCTGCGCTATCAGCTCGATCATGCCAAGGCCTCCAATAATGAAACAAAGAACAGGCAGCGCGGCCGCATCAGGGTGCGCATGGGGGTCGAATCGAAGGTGAACGAAAAACTGCTTGTGGCGGTTGGGTTGGCGACAGGTCTGAATGAATACACGACCGCCAACAAGGACACCATCCGCTCCACCAATCAGACCATGGGGGCGTCCTGGTCCAAGAAACCGTTCAATCTCGATTATGCCTATGCCAAATACACCCCGATGCCGGGATTCGCGGTGATAGGCGGGAAAATGCTGCTCAAGGACGCGATCTGGGAGCCGGGAGACCTGATGTGGGATACCGACATCACCCCGGAAGGCGCGGCGCTGGATCTCTCCAAGAACGTAAACGGCGATATGAGCGTGTTCCTGAAGGCCGGTTTCTTCCTGCTGGAAGAGGTCAGCTCCAGCAACGACGATCCATATTCCATGCATATCCAGCCGGGTATGGACCTGAAGATCGCCGACGGAGTCTCCCTGCGCGCTTCGGTGGCGGCGGATTATTTCCGGGTGCGCGACTTCAGCCTGAGGGGAAGTTCCGTCAGCAATACCGGTTCATATAAGAGCGGCGACAACAGTTACGCGGTGCCGGTAGCCAACTATACGAACATAATGCCCGCCCTGGAGCTGAAGTTCAGCGATCCTTTCAAGGCGTTCAATCTCAACGTGCCGCAGTTGAAGCTTTTCGGCGAGTACGTCAGGAACGTCGCCGACATCGATCCTTACACGGGCAGGAGCGGTTATATGCTCGGTTTCGGTCTCGGCGCCGACAAGGTCGCCAAATTCGGGGACTGGGTGTTGAAATACAACTATGCCAGGCTTGAGCGCAACGCCGTCCTGGACATCCTGCCGGATTCCGACCGTTACGAGGGGAAGACCAACATCAGCGCGCATGAGATCGCGCTTGACTTCGGCCTGGGCGAGAACACCTGGCTGGGGCTGGACGTTTACAGGGCGCAGTTGTTGACGGCCCCCAAGGCCCCGTCGACCGTGGTGCAGGTGGACTGGAACATGAAGTTCTGAGACCGGCCTGGACCGGGATGAACGCGGAAAAACGAGCATAATAGAGGAGGAAAACAGATGAAAGGAAAAACATCTATCTTATACGCAGCCGCGGCGCTGTTCCTCGCGGCAGCGGCACCCTGCTATGCCGGCAAGGTCGTGGTGGAAGGTTCCACCACTGTGCTGCCGATCGCACAGCGCGCCGCCGAGGTCTTTATGAACGATAACCCGCAGGTGGATATCTCGGTGCGGGGAGGCGGGTCCGGGGTCGGTATCGCTTCCCTGTTGTCCGGGACCTGCGATATCGCCGATTCTTCCCGTCCCATAAAAGAGAAGGAACTTGATGAAGCGATAAGCCGCGGCAAGGACCCAAAGGCCAACGTGATCGCCATGGACGGCATAGCCGTGATAGTCAACCCTTCGAACCAGCTCAAGGCGCTTACCAAAAAGCAACTGAAGGATATTTACACCGGTAAGGTCTCCTCCTGGTCGGCGCTGGGAGGCGGCGGACAGATAGTGGCGGTCTCCCGCGACAGCTCCAGCGGGACCTTTGAAGCTTTCGGGGAGCTCGCCCTGGACAAGGAGAAGGTCAGGCCGGACGCCCTGATGGAGGCTTCCAACCAGGCCGTCGCCTCCGTGGTGGCAAAAACACCCGGAGCGATAGGTTACGTGGGGATCGGGTACATAAACGATTCCGTGAAGGCGCTTGAGCTTAACGGCGTCTATCCCTCGAAAGAAACGGTTTTGCGCAACCGCTATGCGCTTTCCCGTCCGTTATTCATGTATACGAACGGCAAGCCTGCCGGCGATTGCAAAGCCTTCATCGATTTCATCATGAGCAAACAAGGACAGGTATTGGTGGAAAAAGAGGGTTACGTCCCGCTGGGCGGATAGCCGGGCCGCGGAGGGCGGTAATAACCGGTGAGAAGCGTGAAAGGCTGGAGGATGATGGGAGAAGCGCGCTTCTTCCTTCATCCTTTGCCCCGTATATTATGAAAAATTCTATCTTCAGGGAGCGGATCTACGCCGCGGTTTTCGGCATACTGGCTTTCGCCTGTCTGTTCTTTCTGGCGGGAATAACCCTGGTCCTTTTTAAGGAAGGGCTGCCGTTGTTCGCCAAGGTCGGCCTGTGGGATTTCCTCTCGGGGACCGCCTGGTATCCCACGCATGAGGACCCGGAATTCGGGATATTGCCTTTGCTGGCCGGATCGTTGTGGGTCACCGCCGGAGCGATGCTGGTGTGTCTTCCCCTGGGCATAGGCAGCGCGCTGTATATCAACGAGATCGCCGGGAATACGCAGAAAGCGGCTCTTAAGCCGCTGGTGGAGCTGCTTGCCGGCATCCCCTCCATAGTTTTCGGTTTTTTCGGTATGGTGGTGGTCGCGCCGTTCCTTCAGAGGTTGCTGCATATCCCCACGGGACTTTGCGCCTTCACCGCCAGCCTGATCCTGGGGATTATGGCGGTCCCCACGGTCTGCAGCCTTTCCGAGGACGCCCTGAGTTACGTGCCCGCCAGTTACCGGGAGGCCTCCCTGGCGCTGGGCGCCACCCGCTGGGAAACGTTGATCAAGATCGTCCTGCCTGCGGCCGGATCGGGAATATCCACGGCCGCCATTCTCGGACTGAGCAGGGTGATGGGGGAGACGATGACGGTCCTGATGGTTTCCGGGGGGGCTGCGATAATACCGCATTCTTTTTTTCAGCCGGTGAGGCCGCTGACGTCCACTATAGCAGCCGAGATGGGGGAGGCCGCCGTGGGCGGCACGCATTACCGGGCGCTTTTCGCCATCGCCCTGGTGCTTTTCACGCTCACATTCGTTTTCAACATCGCCGCGGAGATCATGAGCCGTAGATATAGATTGAAACTGGGATTGCACAGATGAGAAAAAAAGTAACCGTTCCGGGGGACGGCCGGGATCTTTTTGCCCCCGCTTCGCCGCGCGCGGATTCCGGCAGGCGCAAACAGGCCGCGCAGAAGGCGGGCTTCTTCCTGCTGTTCTGCTGTATCCTTGTGACGCTGCTTTTTCTCGGCAGTATCGTCTATTTCATTTTTGCCGGGGGAAGCAGGGTCGTCAACTGGGCGTTCCTCACCCAGTGGCCGCGCAACGCCATGACGGAGGGGGGGATATTCCCGGCGCTGCTGGGGACTTTTTATCTCACCCTGGGGGCGGTAACGGCCGCTCTGCCGCTGGGGCTGGCCTGCGCCGTGTATCTGTGCGAATACACGCCCGGCAGCCTGGCTCTCAACGCCATCCGCATCGGCATAAACAATCTCGCCGGAGTGCCGTCGGTGGTATTCGGGCTTTTCGGCCTGGCTGTATTCGTGAAGTTCCTCGGTTTCGGGGTCTCGGTGCTTTCCGGTAGCCTGACCCTGGGGATACTCATTCTGCCGGGGATAATATCGGCTTCGCAGGAGGCGCTTATGGCGGTGCCAAATTCGCTGAGGGAGGCATCCTTCGCCCTGGGCGCCACCCGCTGGCAGACGATCAGAAAGATAGTCATTCCCCAGGCGCTGCCGGGCATACTTACCGGCGTTATCCTGAGCATCGGCAGGGCGGCCGGCGAGACCGCCCCTATACTTTTCACCGCCGCGGCATTTTACACGCGGAAATGCCCGCGGTCGCCGTTCTCGGAAGTTATGGCGCTGCCGTATCATATTTACGCGTTGATGACGGAGGGGACGCATCCGCGCCAGCAGACGGTTATAGCCTACGGCAGCGCGCTGGTGCTGCTTATACTGGTACTGTTGATTTCCGGGGCCGCGGTTTTCATACGCCAGAGACAGAGGAGCCTTCATGGATAAAGAGATAAGGATGCGCGCGGAAGGGGTCAATTTCTTTTACGGCAGCCGCCCGGCGTTGAAAGACGTCAACCTGGAGATATACCGCGGCCAGGTCACTTCGATAATAGGCCCGTCGGGGTGCGGCAAGTCCACTTTCATACGGCTGCTTAACCGGATGAACGATATGGTCCCGAAGAGCCGCCTGGAGGGCAGGATATTCCTGGACGGGGACGATATTTACGCCCAGGGCACGGATGTGGTGGACATCAGGCGCAGGGTGGGTATGGTTTTCCAGAAGCCGAACCCTTTCCCGAAAAGCATTTTCGAGAACATCAAATACGGTCTCGAGATAAACGGCGTGCGCGACAGGTCGTCCATCGAAGACAAGGTGGTGGATTCTCTTAAGAAAGCCGCCTTGTGGGAGGAGGTCAAGGGCCGGCTTTACGACAGCGCCCTCAGGCTTTCCGGCGGCCAGCAGCAGCGGCTTTGCATAGCCAGGTGCCTGGCGGTGGAACCGGAGGTCATACTTTTCGACGAACCGTGCGCCAGCCTTGACCCGATCTCCACTTCGCGCATAGAAGAACTGCTGATGGAATTGAAGCAGGACTATACGATCGTGATCGTGACGCATAATATGCAGCAGGCGGCGAGGGTCTCCGGCAACACCGCTTTCTTCCTGCTGGGGGAGATGGTGGAGTTCGGTAAGACCCAGGATATCTTCACCAAACCGCGCGACTCCAGGACCGAGGCGTATATCACGGGAAGATTCGGATAGCCGCTTGAGGTTACCGATTGGTTTTTTAAAATCGAAATCCTGAATTTGACCGCGATCGGAAGTTTTTCATCGAATCAGATCCCGATTTTCGATTCTCGATTGTTCTGTGCGCTGTCTAAAAGAAATTTACTCAACAGCGCACTACCGTAACCGGATTTAAGTATCGTGTCCCCGGAATGGAGGTAAGTTATGCAGAGGCATTTCGACCTTGAGCTTGACGATCTGAAGAAACAACTGCTGGAAATGGGCGGGCTGGTGGAGACGGCGATCTCCGCTTCGCTGCAGGCGCTTGAGAAACTTGACTCCGCAGCCGCCGGGGAGGTCCTGGCGGCCGACCGCGCCATAGACGAACTGGAGAATGCGCTCGATGAGCGCTGCCTGGACCTGCTGGCGCTCAAACAGCCCATGGCGGTCGACCTGCGCTTCATCGCCATGTCGATGAAAATATCAACCGACCTGGAAAGGATGGCCGACCTTGCGGTGGACATCGCCCAGAGAGTGATAGAGCTTGCCGGCAAGCCTCTCCTGAAGCCGCTGGTGGACATACCGAAACTGGCCGCTGTGGCTAAACGTATGACCTCCGAAGCCCTGCTGGCGTTCGTGGAGAGGGACGCCGATGCCGCCGCCGGTATCATTATGATGGACAGGGAGGCGGACAGGCTGCGCAACCTGATCCAGAAGGAATTATTGGAGGATTTCATGGCCAAAGACACTTCGTCCGCCCCGCGCGCCATCCCGCTGCTTTTGATCGCCCGCCATCTGGAACGCATCTGCGACCACGCCACCAACATAGCGGAGGACGTCATCTATATGGTGCGCGCCGATATCGTCAAGCACCATCCGGAACGGCTGAACCCGGAATAACCGGTATCTTTCCCGCTTGCGCTTTTGCGGCGCGCCCGGGGGCGTTCCCCCGGTCATCGTGTCACCCCGCTTTTTTTATCCTTTATCTCAACGGGAAATCACTAAAAATAGTTGACAGGAAAAAGAAAGCGGCTATAATTAGTAATGGAAACCATTTTCAATAAGGAGGCAGCTATGCCGCGGGGTCATTGCAGGGGAGAGGGGTGGTGGCGGGGGAAATTCCACGGCTGCGGTTACCGGCTTACCGCCGGCAGGGAGGCGATCCTCGCTCTCCTGTCCGGTTCCAAGGGGCACATGAGCGCCGAGGATATCTATATGAAGATACATCCCACGTACCCGAACGTAGGTCTTACCACGGTCTACAGGACGCTGGAAGTCCTTTCCGGACTCGGAATGATCTGCAAGCTGGATTTCGGCGACGGACGGGCCCGTTATGAGCTGTCCGAGGGGACCCGGGGGGCGCGGCATCATCATCATCTGGTCTGCACGAGCTGCAACAGGGTCGTGGATTATACCGATTTCATAGACAAGGAGATCGAGCTCCTGAAAGAGACGGAGAAAGGGCTGGAGGCCAAGTATCATTTCAGGATCACGGGCCACGTTATCCAGTTCTACGGTTTATGCGACAGATGCGGCGGTAAATGAGCCCGGGTGTCCGCCGGAGTGATCCGGTTTTTCGGTAACGGTTTTAAACAGCGGAAAGGAGGCGCGTTATGCCTGGATTTGACGGGACAGGACCCGCGGGGCGGGGTCCCATGACGGGCGGAGGCAGGGGATATTGCGCGGTCAATGCGGGCGGACGGGGGGCGGCAACGGGCGGTTTTGCGGCAAGAGGATGCGGACGCCGCGCCGGCCGCGGAACGTGTTTTTATGGCGCCGGGCATCCCGGCCGGATGAGGGGACGCGGATGGACCGGGGGGCCGGGCGGCTTCGCGGGGTCCGCATACCCGGTGGAAAGGCCGGAGTAGGAATTTGTCCGTTCCGGATAATCACTTGGCTCAAGAAAGGAGTTCCGTATTATGAAAGTCGGGATAGTTCTGGAAGAGGATACCGGTGTGCACGGCAATGTCTGCGCTCATTTCGCCCAGGCCGCTTTTTTTCTCCTGGTGGACATGGAACCCGGAACAGGTAAGATCGTTCATATGCGCACCGTTACGAACGCGGTTTCCCACGGCGGCGGCGGGTGCGTAGCGGTCGATGAGATATTGAAATACGGCGTCACCCACGTTATCGCCGGCGGCATGGGTTTTGCAGCGCAGCAGAAGCTGGCGCAGGCAGGGGTCCGGGTCTTCGGATATTCCGGTAACGTGCAGAAGGCCCTGGATGATCTTATGAATAACGCTTTAGGCGGCCTCGGCGCCTGCAAAGGGCATGGCGAAGGCGGCGGCTGTCATTAAGGAAAAGGGTGCCGGATCATGAAGATATGCGTCACTTCGGAAGGAAAGACCATGGATTCACCGGTGGATGCGCGGTTCGGGCGCTGCCGTAATTTCATCTTTATCGACACTGACACCGGCGGATTTGAGGCGCAGGAGAATTCCGGCCTTCAATTCCAGGGGGGCGCCGGCATACAGGCCGGGCAATTGGCCGTCTCCAAAGGCGTCACGGCGGTGCTCACGGGCAACGTCGGACCCAACGCCTACCGGGTCTTGTCTGCTGCCGGGATAGCTGTTTTTACCGGTGTCTCAGGTACGGTCAATGAGGCCGTTGAAGGATATAGAAACGGGAAATACAAGGCGGCGGAGGCGCCGGGCGCGGCTCCCAAGTCCGGCATGCAGGACAAGCCGGCTGAATGAAGCGTTAAGAGCAGGATCATCCTCCGCAAGAGGGGAACAGAGGGGCGCGATCTGAAAGGGGCAGCGTTGGATAAGGAAATTGCGGACAATTACGAGAGGTACCTGGAGCGTCAAGCCGTGTATAGAAGTTTCGGCTACGACGTGGAGAAAGAGAGGGGTTTCATCCTTGCCGCCTCCGCTCCGGTCCGGGGAAGGATATTGGAAGCCGGCACCGGCAAGGGACATTTCGCGCTCGCCCTGGCCAGGGCCGGGCATTCTTTCGTCAGTTTCGACATATCGGCGCAAGAGCAGCGTTTCGCCGGTCTGCTGCTGGAGTATTTCGGGCTGCGGGACCGGGCCGACCTCAGGATAGAGAACGGTGAGCGCACGGGTTTCCCGGACGGCTCATTCGATACCGTTTTCTCGGTCAACGTCCTGCATCACCTCTGCGATCCTTATCGGGTAATGGAGGAGCTTGTCCGCCTGGCGGCGGCCGGAGGCAGACTGGTACTGTCCGATTTCACGCCCGAGGGATTCAAGGTTATGGATAAGATCCACAGCCTGGAAGGCAACGTGCATGAGACCGGCAAAGCCGGAATGGCGGAGGCGGAGGCCTATCTTTCCGGCAGGGGATTCTCGCTGAAAAAGTCTTCCAGCGTGTATCAAACCGTGCTCATAGCCGGAAAAGACGGTGCGGGGTCATGATCATTTCGGTAGCCAGCGGTAAAGGGGGCACCGGCAAGACCACGGTGGCGGTCAACCTGGCGCTTTCCCTGGGCAACGTTCAGTTCCTTGACTGCGACGTGGAAGAACCGAACGCCCACATATTCCTGAAACCGCGCCTTACCGGCGAACGCAGGATATGCGTCCCCGTTCCGGAAATAGACGGATCGAAATGCACTTATTGCGGCAAGTGCCGCGAAGTCTGCGCGTATAACGCCGTCGCGGTCCTGGGCGGGACAGGCGCCGGCAAGGGGAGCGTGCTGGTATTCCCCCATCTTTGCCACGGCTGCGGCGCCTGCGCCATTTTCTGTCCGGAAAAAGCTATAAAAGAGACCGGCCGCGAGATCGGGGTGGTCGAGAGCGGAGATAAAGACGGGATGGAATTCATCCAGGGGCGGCTGAACGTGGGGGAAGCCATGTCCCCGCCTTTGATCAGGAAGGTCAAGGAGCGCGCGGACGCGGCGAGAACGGTGATCATCGACGCCCCGCCCGGCACCTCCTGTCCGGTGATCACCGCGGTGGAGGGGAGCGATTTCTGCCTGCTGGTCACCGAGCCCACTCCTTTCGGGCTCAACGATCTTATCCTGGCTGCCGGTATGCTGCGGAAATTGAAGATACCGTTGGCGGTGGTCGTCAACCGCGACGGCATCGGCGACGCGAAAGTGGACGCTTACTGCGCCGGGGAGAATATCCCGGTTTTAATGCGCATACCTTTCAGTAAAGAGATAGCCGCCGCCTATTCCCGCGGTGAGACCGCGGTTTCTTTGTTCCCCGCTCTGTCGGGGGAGTTCCGGGACCTTTTTTCGCGTATCAGGTCTTTATCAGACGGGAGCCGATTATGATAGAGGCAGCAAGGAACAATTTTCTGGGAAAAAGCGGTGTCCGTTATAATTGCGCCCAGGCGGTGATCAAGGCGTACGCGGACCTGTCCGGCCTGCCCGGCGGTTCGGTGGAGGCGCATGCCGGCTCCGGGGGAGGAAATGCCCCGCAGGGATACTGCGGGGCGCTGCACGCCGCTTTATGCGTCATAGCCGTTAAGGACGGCGGTAAAGCGCAAAAGTGCAAGGATTTCTTTCTCCGGCATTCAGGGGCCTTGACCTGCCGGGAGATAAAATCGGGTGGAAAGGTCAGTTGTTTATCCTGCGTTGAGAAAGCCGCGGAATTCTTGAACAGGGAGCTTTAAATAAAGATATGAGGAAAATAGTCGTTGTCAGCGGCAAGGGCGGCACCGGCAAGACGGTGGTGTCCGCCTCTTTCGCCGCATTGCCCGGGAGCAAGGTCATGGTAGACTGCGACGTCGACGCCGCCGACCTGCATCTTTTACTGCACCCCGAAATAAAAGAGAGGCATGAGTTCAGGAGCGGCCGGACCGCGGTCATCGACCGGGCGCTCTGCAGGCAATGCGGCAAATGTTCCTCCGTCTGCAGGTTCGGGGCGGTGAAAACCGGCCCTCATGTGGAAGGTTTCCTCTGCGAGGGGTGCGGATTGTGCGCCCGCCTCTGTCCTTACGGGGCGATACGCATGGAGGAGACCGTTTCCGGGGAATGGTTCGTTTCCGATACCCGCCGCGGGCCTTTCGTCCACGCCAGGCTCGGTATCGCGCAGGGGAATTCCGGCAGGCTCGTGGCGCAGATACGCCGGGCCGCCGAGCGGATCGCCGCCGGGGAGAGACTGGAATACGTGGTGATCGACGGCCCTCCCGGCATAGGGTGCCCGGTGATAGCCTCCCTTTCGGGAGTGGACTGCGCCCTTGTCGTCACCGAACCCTCGCTTTCCGGACTGCATGACGCCGGGCGCGTCATTGAGACCGCCGCGCATTTCGGCATCCCGGTCAATCTGGCCGTCAACAAATACGACCTGAACCCGGAGATGACCGGAAAAATAGAGGATTTCTGCCGCGGCAGCGGCGTCCGGCTCGCCGGCAGGATACCTTTCGACCCGTCCGTGGTCGAAGCGCTGTCCGCCGGGCAGAGCGTCATCGACAGCGGGAACCGTCCAGCCGGTGATGAGATAAGAAAAATATGGGAGTTTCTGATACGATAACGGATTCCCGGTATCCGTTTTCTGCGCGAGCGGATCCTGAATCACTCCGGCGTTATACCCGCCCTTTACCTTCGCCCGCCGCCTGCCCCGGAAAATTTTCTTCTTTTCATTGAGCCTTGCCGTAACTTGTTGTATAATTGCAGGGAAATCGGACGTTTTCCATAAAACAGCGGATCAGCCGGCCTTTCACGCTGCTTAACAGCCATTCCCGCCGGTCCCAGAGGGAGCCATAATGAAAAAGCTCGTGTTGTCTTTATTTTTTGTCGCCTGTTTATCCTCTTACTCGGCCGCGGCGGTCAAGAATTCCGTGCGTATCAAGGGTTCGGACACCATGGTCAACCTGGCGCAGTCCTGGGCCGAGAAATATATGGAGGTAAAGCCGGAGGTGTTCCTGGCCGTGACCGGCGGCGGCTCCGGCACCGGGCTCTCCAGCCTGATCAGCGGCACCTGCGAGATCGCCATGAGCTCGAGGGAAATAAAGGAGAAAGAGGTCGGGCTCGCTGAACAGAGAGGCATACATCCTTACGAGATAAAGGTCGCCCTGGACGGTCTGGCGGTGGTGGTAAATCCGCAGAACCCGGTCGGGAAGCTGACCATGGAACAGTTGGCCGGGATATTCACCGGCGAGATCGGCAACTGGAAGGACGTGGGAGGGAAGGACGGGAAGATCGTGGTGCTTTCCCGCGAGGTGAATTCCGGGACGCACGTCTATTTCAAGGAGCACGTCCTCAGGCGCGGTAATCCCCGGGGGACGGAGGAATTCGCCCCTTCGGCGCTGCTTTTGTCATCTTCCCAGGCGATAGCGGACGAGATCGCCCAGAACCCGGGGGCCATCGGTTATTACGGGATGGGATACGTTTCGGACAAGCAGAAAGCGGTGCTGGTGGCAAAGGACGCGAAAGCGCCCTATGAAGCGCCTACTATAGACAACGTTCTAAGCGGCAAGTATCCGATATCCAGGCCGCTTTTCTTTTACCTTAACGGCAGCCCGCAGGGGATGCTGAAGGATTTTATTGATTACTGTCTTTCCAAGGAAGGGCAGGAGATAGTGGTGAAAACCGATTTCGTCCCCCTTAAATAAACGTTGGAACCCGGTGCGTAAACTAAAAGAATTCGTCATAGAGAAACTGATACTGCTCTGCGGCCTGGCCTCCATCTTTTTCGTGGTGCTGATCTTCCTTTTTCTGCTTAAAGAGGGTCTGGCGGTCTTCAAGACGGTGGCCCCTCATCAATTCCTCTTCGGAAAAAGCTGGTACCCGATCTCCGAACCTCCCCAGCTCGGCATACTGCCGCTGATCCTGGGTTCCTTGATGGTCACTCTCGGCGCAGCGTTGATCTCCATCCCCATCGGCGTGGCCTGCGCGGTCTACATCGCGGAGGTGGCGCCCCTCAGAACGAAAGAAATACTGAAAAGCGGAATAGAACTGCTGGCCGCCATCCCGAGCGTTGTTCTCGGTTTCATCGGCATGGTCACCCTGGTCCCCTGGGTAAAAAGCATTTTTCATCTGCCCACCGGTCTTACCGCGCTTTCCGGCGCGGTGATGCTGGCTTTTATGGCCATGCCGACCATAGTTTCCATCGCGGAGGACGCCCTGTATTCCGTGCCCAAGACATATAAGGAAGGGGCCCTGGCCCTGGGCGCCACCCATTGGCAGGCCATTCACAGGGTCATCCTGCCGGCCGCTTCCTCGGGAATATTGGCGGCCGTGATGCTGGGAATAGGCAGGGTGATCGGGGAGACCATGGCGGTGATGATGATCACCGGCAACGCCGCGGTCATCCCGCATTCCATACTTCAGCCGGTGCGGACGCTCACGGCCACCATCGCCGCCGAGATGGGGGAGGCGGTGGTGGGCAGCGAGCATTATTTCGCCCTTTTCGCCATAGGCATAGTGTTGTTCGTGATAAGTTTCGTCGTCAACGTGGGGGCCGACCTTTTTCTGCACAAGAAAGAACAATGAACGAAGGACCGCTTACCGACAGCCCGGTTTTTCCGGCGCTTAAACTGAAGAAAAGATCGAGAGACCCGGCGTTGACCCAGCGCGTGGCCTTCGCCTTCCTTTTTATCTCCACTCTCCTGATCATCGTGCCGGTGGGCCTGATCATCGTGATCATCGTCCAGAAAGGGCTGCCCGGCATAAGCTGGCAGTTCCTTACCGATATCCCCAGGCAGGGGATGCGCAGCGGGGGGATCTTTCCCGCGATCCTGGGGACGGTTTACCTGGTGAGCGGGGCCATCGTTTTCGCTTTGCCCATCGGGCTGCTCTCCGCCGTTTATCTCAGCGAATACGCCAGGGGTAATTTCCTCACCCGGCTGATAAAGCTGGCCATCGTCAACCTGGCCGGCGTGCCTTCCGTGGTCTACGGGCTTTTCGGCCTGGCCCTTTTCGTCACATTCTTCAAGTTCGGGGCGTCCATACTTTCCGGGGCTTTGACGCTGGGGATAATGATACTGCCGATAATAATCACGGCTTCCCTGGAGGCGCTGGAGAGCGTGCCGCATTCTTTCCGGGAGGCGAGCCGTTCGCTGGGGGCCAGCAGGTGGCAGACCATAAGATACGTGGTGCTTCCCAACGCC
This sequence comes from uncultured Planctomycetales bacterium, assembly GCA_964488935.1. GTDB lineage: Bacteria > Omnitrophota > Gorgyraeia > Gygaellales > Profunditerraquicolaceae > Undivivens. The sequence continues at coordinate 17,629 of CAZAVF010000008.1, forward strand.
ATCTCCGGGATCATCACCGGGACCATCCTCGGATTGGGCAGGGCGGCCGGAGAGACCGCCCCCATACTTTTCACGGTGGCGGCTTTCTATCTTCCGCAGCTGCCCGGCTCGGTCTTCGACCAGGTCATGGCGCTGCCTTATCATCTTTACGTCATCTCTACCCAGGTCCCCAACGTGGACGAGAAGATCCGTTACGGGACGGCGCTGGTGCTTTTGGCGATGGTGCTTTTCATGAACCTCGCCGCGGTGGTGATACGCTGCCGCTTCAGAAGGAAGAAAAAATGGTAGAATTCCTCGTAAAAGACCTGAACATCTGGTTCGGCCATATACACGCCATGAAGAACGTGAATATGGAGATCGAATCGAGACAGATATTGAGCGTGATAGGGCCGGCGAACAGCGGCAAGACCACTTTCCTGCGCATGCTCAACCGGCTCAACGAATTGAACGATAATTTCCGCATGACCGGGGAGGTCCTTTTCGGAGGCAATGATATAACCGGGATGGACCCGGAGACCGTGAGAAAGAAGATAGGGATGGTTTTCGCGCTGCCGCTGCCCCTGCCGATGTCGATATTCGACAACGTCGCCTACGGGGTAAAGGTCTCCGGCGTCAAGAACAGGAAGCGCCAGGCGGAGGCGGTGGAAAAGGCCCTGAAGCAGGCGTATCTCTGGGACGAGGTCAAGGACAGGCTGGAGACCTCGGCCTTCAAACTCTCCGGCGGGCAGCAGCAGCGTCTTTGCATCGCCAGGACCCTGGCGGTGGAACCGAGCGTCATACTTTTCGACGAGCCTTGTTCCGGCCTGGACCCGATCTCCACGGCAAAGGTGGAGGAGGCCATGCTCGTGCTCAAGAAAGACTATACGATAATCCTGGTCACCAATAACGTCAAGCAGGCCGCCAGAGTCGGGGACAGGACGGCTTTTTTCCTTTCCAGCGAGCTTGTCGAAATGGACGGCACGGACAGGATATTCACGGCTCCGCGGGACAAGCGCACAGACGGTTACATAAGGGGGAAATTTGGATAACCCGGCTATCCTGGTAAAGGAACTTGATCTCTGGTACGGCGATTTCAAGGCGCTGAATGGTATAAACGCCTCGATCCGGGGAAAGATGATCACTTCCATCATCGGCCCGTCCGGCTGCGGCAAGTCCACGCTTCTGCGCGTCTTCAACCGCATGAACGATCTGGCCGAGGGGGTGCGTACTTCCGGGGAGATACTTATAGACGGGGCCGATATCCTGCGCAGGGACGCCGACCTGGTGGCTTTACGCAAGAAAGTGGGGATGGTCTTCCAGCGCCCCAACCCGTTCCCCCTTTCCATATACGAGAATATCGTCTTCGGCGCGCGCATACACCTGGAGGCGGGAAAGAAGGATCTGGATTACCTGGTGGAGCACAGCCTGCGCTCGGTGCTGCTCTGGGACGAGCTTAAGGACAAGCTGGGCCGCTCCGCCCTGGGGCTTTCCCTGGAGCAGAAACAGCGGCTTTGCATCGCGCGCCTGCTGGCGGTCAAGCCGGAGATACTTCTTATGGACGAGCCGTGTTCGGCCCTGGACCCGCAGGCCACCCAGCGTATAGAGGAGCTGATGCGCGAGCTGAAGCGCGATTACACCATCGTGATAGTCACGCACAATATGCAGCAGGCGGCGCGCATCTCCGACGATACGGGGTTCATCCTGCTGGGGGAACTGGTGGAGTTCGGCAGGACCGAGACGATATTCACCAAGCCGTCCGACGTCCGCACCGAGGATTACATAACCGGCAGGTACGGTTAACCCCGGTAAGGATGTCCGTCACCGCCGGCGGACCGGATCATGCCGTGTGTTATACTATATAGTGCGCGGCGGTCTTCTGCGGCGGGACAGGATGGCCCTTGAACAATAATTTCCGGATATGACAAGTTCGAAAGAGAGGTTATGATGGAGAGACATTTCGACGAAGAACTCGGCAATCTGCGCAAAGAACTGCTCAGGATGGCGGCCATGGCGCAGGAATCCATTTTCAATTCGATCGAGGCGCTGAAGAACCGCGATAAGGGCCGCGCCCAGGAGGTCATCGATACCGACGACAAGATCGATATGCTGGAGCTGGAAGTGGACGAGAAATGCATAGACCTGATCGCCAGGCACCAGCCTATGGCGGGCGACCTGCGTTTCATCACCACCGGGATGAAGATAAATTCGGAGCTGGAGCGCATAGCGGACCTGGCGGTGGACATCTCCCAGCGCGTGGTGGAATTGCTGGACAAGCCGATACTCAAGCCTTTGATAGACATACCCAAGCTCTCCGTGGTGGCGCAGAACATGGTGCGCGACGCCATCGACGCTTTCGTGAAACGCGACGTTACACTGGCCAAACAGGTGATGTGCGCGGATTCCGAGGCGGACAGGCTGCGCAACCTCGTCCAGGACGAACTGATCAGCGATTTTATGGCCAAGGACATCAGCACCGCTTCCAGGGCCGTGCCTTTGCTGCTCATAGCCCGCCATCTCGAGCGCATCTGCGACCACGCCACCAATATCGCCGAGGACATCATTTACATGGTGGAAGGCAAGGTGGTCAAGCACCACAGCGGGGAACTGTAGCGCGCTGTTACATATTCTCGACTATCAGAAACTTATGTAACAATCCGGTAGTGCGTTGTTAAATAAATTCTTTTAAAGTGGAGAGTATGGACGTATAGAGTGCCGGAACGAAGCGCCGAATATCCTGTTTTCACTCTATATACTCCCGGCGCTATACTTGATTCCTGCCATGGATTTTTCCTTCAAGGACATAAAGATCATCCGCAGCCGGCGCAGGAGGACCTGCGCCCTGATAGTGGAGCCGGACGGGAGCGTGATAATGCGCGTTCCTCTGCGTCTGACCGCTGCAGCCGCGGAGAAACTGGCGTCTTCCAGGATGGACTGGATAATGCGCAAGCGCAGTTCCGCGCTTCAGGAGGCGCAGCGGCGCAGGGAGATGAGCGCGGGAGTCCCCTTTATGGGGAAGGTCTACGGAATAAGTTTCTCCGAAGGGAGCTCGGAGGGCATATCTTTTGACGGGTCCGGATTCAGGCTGGGCGGCCTTCTGCGCGAAATTTACCCCGGACTGCTGGGCGCGTGGTACAGGCGCCGGGCGGCGGAGGTGATCGGGGAAAGGCTGGGGTATTACGCCGCGGGTTCCGGCCTGTCGCACTCCGGATTCTCCCTGAGCGGCGCGCTGCGCCGCTGGGGAGCCTGCGGCGGTAACGGCCGCCTTCGTTTCAACTGGCGCCTGATCATGGCGCCCCTGCCGGCCCTGGATTACGTGGTGGCGCACGAACTCGCCCATTTACGGCGCAGGGACCATTCCCGCCTTTTCTGGAAAGAAGTCGAGGCCATAATGCCCGGGTACCGGGAAGGTAAGTTGTGGCTGAAAAGCAACGGCAGGCTCCTATTCTTCGAGCCCGGCGTTATCGCCCATTCCGCTTGACACCTCTGTCCCGCGGTTTATAATATTCCCGATAGATACCGGTAATTCACGGCCGGGGGATAAGAAGGCCGTTTATCCCTCAGGCGCAGGTCTTCCTGACGGCCATACCGAAGGAGGTTGTTTATGCGTTCATTCATCTGTTCGGCAATGTCTGCCGTAATGTTGGCGGCCGCCTGCTGCGGCTGTTCTTCCATAAAGGTCAAGCGCACGGACACCGCCAGGACCGTGGACCTTAGCGGCGGCTGGAACGACAGCGATTCCCGCATGACGGCGGAAGCGATGATAGGCGACTGCCTTGGACGCGCCTGGCTGAACGATTTCAACATCGCGCAAGGTAAGAGACCGGTGGTGATCGTGGGAACCATAGTCAACCGCACCTCGGAACACATAAATCCCGGGATATTCGTCACCGAGCTCGAGAGGAACCTTTTGAATTCCGGCAAGGTGAAATTCGTTTCCGACAGTGTGAACCGCCAGGAACTGCGGGCGGAAAAGGCCGACCAGGCGCAATACGCCTCCAGGGAGACCGCCAAGCCGCAGTATTCCGAGACCGGGGCCGACTTTATGCTGCAGGGGGAGATCAACTCCGTCAAGGACGAGATCAAGGGTAAATACGTGATCTTTTACCAGGTGAACCTGGAACTGGTGAACCTGACCACCAATGAAAAAGCATGGATCGGCCAGAAGGAAATAAAGAAGGTGGTCTCTCGCAGCGCCTTCGGCCTTTAGGTCCCGCCCGCCGTTGAATTATGAAGACGATCAAGCGGTTCTTCACGGCCGCGTTAGCCTGTCTCCCGTTTTTCTTCAACATCTCCTGCGCCTCCGTGCGTATGGGCTCCAGGATAAGCGGTTCGCTGTCGGCGGGGGACTACGCCGGGGCCAGGGCGCTTCTTGATAAGGGGCCCGCGGCCTACGGCGGCGGTAACAAGCTCCTGTATTTTCTCGACAGGGGATACGTCCTGCACGTCGCGGGAGATTACCGCGGCAGCATCGACGCTTTCGAGCAGGCCAAGAAAGAATACGACGCGCTGTATACGCTTTCCCTGAGCAGGGAAGCCGCGACCTGGCTTGTGAACGACTATCTCGCCCCTTACCGCGGCGAGGATTTCGAGCGGGTGCTGGTGAACGTCTTCCAGGCGTTAAACTACTGTATGCTCGGGGAGTTCCCCGATGCGCTGGTGGAGTCCCGGCAGGTGGACGAGCAGCTGCGTTTGATCAACAGCCGCTATAATGAAGGGGAAAAGAACGTTTACAAGGAGGACGCCTTCGCGCGCCTGCTTTCCGGCATGCTTTACGAGACGGAAAAGAACGGGCGCGGCGACAACGACGCCTATATAGCTTATGCGAAAGCGGTGCGGGCCTACGAGGAGGATTATAAGACCGATTACGGGACCGGCGTTCCGCTGCTGCTGAAACAGAATTTTCTGGCGGCGGCGCAATGGATGGGAAGCCGGGAGGCGATGGAGGCCGGCATAAAGTTCAAAGGGGAGGATTTCATTTCCCTGCCGGAAAAGGCGAAGAAGGCCGAGGTGGTCCTGATCAATTACAACGGCCGCGCGCCTTACAAGCGGGAAACGGCTTTCCCGGTGCCTTTGCCCGACGGTTACGTGGTCAGCCTGGCTTTCCCTTCATACGAGTCCAGGCCGGGCCGGGTTAAGGCTTCCTCATTGCGCGCGCGTTCCGTTTCCGGCCTGGTTTACGCCGCGGAGAGCGAGCCGGTCGAGGACATCCGCGCCATCGCCGGACAGAACCTGGACAACCGGAGGGTCAGGGTGATCGCCAAGATGCTTATATCCTCGGCGGGAAAATACGCGCTCGAGAAGGCGGCGGAGCGCAGGATAGAAGAGACCAGGGGGGATAATACCGCCCTCGGTTTCCGTATATTGAGCAGCCTTTACAATGTTTTCTCCAACAGGGCCGACCTGCGCTGCTGGCAGACGCTGCCTGCCGAGATCCGCGCGGCGCGGCTGCTGCTGGAACCGGGTGTCTACGATATCTCCGTGGAGACTTCCGACGGCGCCGCAAGGCGGCTGGGGGGGATCGAACTGGGGCGTTTTAACCTCTCCGCCGGGGAGAAGAAGTTCCTGGCGGTCAGCACATGGGAGTGACGATCATGAAAAAGATAATCGCGGGATGCGCGGTGGCCGGGGTCCTCGCGGCCGGTTCTCCTTCCGGGGTCTCCGGGGCCGCCGGTAAAAACGCGCTTGTGGTGCTGGCGCAGCGCGGTTTCCAGGAAAAGGAATTCTTCCCGGTCAGGGACGCGCTGCTTTCAGCCGGTATAAACTGTTCCGTGGCCTCTTCAGTTCCCGGCGGGGCGGTGAGCGTTTACGGGACCAAGGTTGAGTGCGGCAAGAGCGTCTCCGGGGTCCGCGCTTCGGAATACGATGCCGTGATCTTCATCGGCGGCCCCGGGGCGGAGGCTTTTTTCAACGACCCGGCGGCGCATAAACTGGCGCGGGATACCGTTTCCTCGGGGCGCATCCTGGGCGCCATCTGCATAGCCCCGGTGGTCCTCGCCAATGCCGGGGTCCTTAAGGGCCGCAAGGCGACGGTCTTTCCCGGGGAGGACGGTCCGCTTGTCTCCGGCGGGGCGGTTTATACCGCTAAAGCGGTGGAGAAGGACGGTAATATCATCACCGCCGACGGACCGTCTTCGGCTCAGGATTTCGCCCGCGCGCTGACAGAGGCCCTGCGGTGAGCCTTAGCGAAGCGGAAGCGGCCGCCAGGCTGCGCGATGAAGGTTACAACGAACTGCCCTCCCAGAAAAGAAAGAATATCCTGCATATATTCATGGGGGTGATCAGGGAGCCGATGCTGCTGCTGCTCTCCGGCGGCGGTATCGTCTATTTTTTTCTCGGTGAGCCGGGCGACGCCCTGATGCTGCTTAGTTTCGTCCTCGTGGTGATCGGCATCACCGTTTACCAGGAAAGGAAGACCGAGAGGACCCTGGAGGCCCTGCGCAGTCTTTCCAGCCCGCGCGCCCTGGTGCTCAGGGACGGCAGGGAGCGCAGGATCGCCGGCAGGGAGGTGGTCAGGGGAGATACCATCATTCTGCGCGAGGGGGACAGGGTCCCGGCGGACGCCAGGGTGGTTTCATGCGCCAACCTTTCGCTCGACGAGTCTCTTTTGACCGGGGAGTCGCTGCCGGTGCGCAAACGGGAATGGGAGGCCTCTTGCGACGGCGATAGAGGCGGCAGCCCGGGGGGAGACGATCTGCCGTTCGTTTATTCCGGGACGCTGGTGGTGTGCGGGCACGGCATCGCCGAAGTCCATTCCACCGGGATGAACACCGAGATGGGGGGGATCGGCCGGGCGCTGCACTCCATCCGCGGCGAGGACACTCTTTTACAGAAGGAGACCTCCCGCATAGTGCGCGATTTCTTTCTGGCCGGGATGGTCCTTTGTTCCCTGGTGATAGTTCTTTACGGGTTGACCAGGGGCGACTGGCCGGGCGGGATACTCTCCGGTCTGACCCTGGGAATGGCGGTCTTGCCGGAAGAATTCCCGGTGGTGCTGGTGATCTTTCTTACTCTCGGCGCCTGGCGTATCTCGCGCGACAACGTTCTCACCCGGCGCGCCGCCGCCATAGAGACCCTGGGGGCGGCCAGCGTCCTCTGCGTGGACAAGACCGGCACGCTCACGCTCAATTCCATGGAACTGGGCGGCCTTTTCGCCGCCGGGACGTATTTCTGGCCGGAGACGGCAAAGAACGCTTTACTGCCTGATAAATTCCATGACGTCCTGGAGTACGGCATGCTGGCCGGGCAAATGGACCCTTTTGACCCGATCGAGAAGGAACTGAAACGCGCCGGAGAACGGTATCTCTCCGGCAGCGAGCACATACATACCAACTGGACGCTGGTAAAAGAATACCCGCTTTCAAAAGAACTGTTCGCGCTTTCCCATGTCTGGGAGTCCCCGGACAGGAGAAACTACATAATCGCCGCCAAGGGGTCGCCGGAGGCGGTAGCCGATCTCTGTCATCTCGGCGGCAACGCCAGGAGGGAACTTTCCGGGCACATAGAGACCCTGGCGGGAAAAGGACTGCGCGTGCTGGGAGTGGCGAGGGCCGCTTTCCGCAAGACGGAACTCCCGGAGGAGCAGCATGATTTCATCTTTGAGTTCATAGGGCTTCTTGGATTCAGCGATCCCGTGCGTCCCGCAGTGCCGCAGGCGATAAAGGAGGCTTATGCGGCGGGGATCCGCGTGATCATGATCACCGGCGATTATCCCGGGACCGCGGTCAATATCGCCGCTCAGATAGGTCTGAAGAACCCGGGGGAATACATCACCGGACAGGAACTGAAGACGTTGTCTTCCGATGAGCTGAGGGTCAAGATCCGGAACATAAACATCTTTCCCAGGATGGTCCCGGAGCAGAAACTGGCGGTCATAGACGCCCTTAAGGCCAACGGCGAGGTGGTGGCGATGACCGGGGACGGGGTCAACGACGCCCCGGCCCTCAAGTCGGCGCACATCGGCATAGCCATGGGAAAACACGGTACCGACGTCGCCAGGGAAGCCTCGGCGCTGGTGCTGCTGGACGACGATTTCTCTTCCATCGTTCACGCCGTGGGCATGGGGCGCAGGATCTTTTCCAACCTGAAGAAAGCGGTCGCTTACATCTTCGCCGTGCATATACCTGTGGCCGGCATAGCCTTTCTGCCGGTGCTTTTTCATATGCCTATAGTGCTGCTGCCCGCGCACATCGCTTTCCTTGAATTGATCATAGATCCGGCCTGTTCCACGGTCTTTGAGTCGCATTCTCCGGGGCCGGGGAATATGAAAGTCCCGCCGCGCAGGCTGGCGGAGCCTTTGTTCGACGGGCGGACCCTGGTATTCAGCCTTCTTCAGGGGCTCGGGGTCCTCGCCGTGGTCTTCTCCCTTTACGTTTACTCTTTACGCGGGGGGGCGGGGGTGGACGCGGCGCGCACGGCGGCTTTCATCGCGCTTGTCCTGTCCAACCTTATTCTGATATTCGCCAATCTCGGCGGGCAGTCCGGTGTGATCCCCGCCCTGAAGGAAAAGAACCGCGCGCTCCGGCTGGTCATCTTCGGCGCCATATCCGCGCTTACCGCCATTTTATGCCTGCCGCTGCTGCGCGGGCTTTTCCATTTCTCTGCCGTCTCGACGAAAGAAATGTTCCTTTCCCTGTCCGCCGCCGCGCTCGCTATGCTTTGGCTGGAGCTGTTAACGTTCCTGGACCGGCGCGGCTTTCTCGCGGGAAGATCGAGACGGCATAACTATCTATGAAACATAAGGTTAGAAGATTAATTGTATTGACAACCCTGCCGTGATGTGGGAGACTAAACAATAAAGCTCCGCGGGCTGAAGTCCGCGGTTTTCTGGCCGCGCATGTATAAATATCCTTTCCGGAAAGGGGGAGTGAAATGCGTAAATTTCTGCTTTTGCTGGTTCTTCCGTTACTGTCGCAGGGGTGCGCTACCGTAAGTCCGCCCAAGGCGGGGACGATAACACTGGAAAATGCCCTGGAATCGGTGGGGGCCGGACTGGTGAAGATGAAAGAGGCCGAATTAAAGGAGAACAAGGGCAAGGAATTCATGAGCGGTTTGATGCCGTCGGAGGCGGAGGTGGTTTTCAACATATCGGCCACCAGCTCCAAGGACGGGAAACTTTACGTGGAATTGACCCCGGTGTCGGCTTCCCCTGTCCAGGGCAAGGCGGGCGGCAGTATCGGATCGTCGGAGAGTGTCTCCAGGGGCAACCAGATCACCATAAAGTTCCGTAATATCGCTTTCGGCAAGACCACTACGACCTCAAAAGACGGGCAGAGCGTTATTGTCGAAGGGATAACGGATCCCGTCAAGCTGGCGGAATTCATAAAAGTCTCCAAAGACGGGGGCGTCGCGGTCCTTGATAATAGTAGTGGAGCGCAGGCGCCGGTAAACCAGTCCGCCGGCAATGGTGATAACGGCGGCAGCCAGGGCGGTCACGGAGGATTTACCATCCTTCAGGTGCCGGTCCCGGGTTTGGATAAAACGGACTCCAAGAAACGCTGAATCAGATAATAAGGTAAATAACCGGCAATATCCCGGCGGCAGCGGTTCCCGCTGACTGACCGGCCGGGAGGGACAACTGCTATTTAAGACCGCCGGGGCCGGATCCGGTAATACAGTCGTCTCGAATCTTCTCCGGCTAAAGAGTTGTAAAGTGTTTTTCTTTCGTGTATCAGGCGGAGGGAAACGGGTGTATTTTTGGTCTTGACATTCCCCGTCCGCGGTGGTATAAAAAAAGAACACAATGGGGTGTTGAAAATAGAGTACAAAGGCGTTCATGATACAAGAGGAACGCCTTTTTTCTTTGCGCACATATTCCCCTGATCCGGCCGGTCAGGCCGTGGTCCCGCCTTGAGCAGGCGGAAGAACAACAGTCCCAGGCTCAATCCCCTGGAACAACCACATTTTACCGAACTCACGGCTTCCGGGCCGTGGTTTAGGGGACTTTTTTTATCCGGGACGGTGGAATACGACAGGGCGTGTCTATGAACATAATCTTCTTTTTGATAATCTTCCCGCTGCTTATCGCGCTGCTTTGCCTTATTATCAGGAAGCCGATCCTGCGGGATGCCGTGGTCGTCTGCGGCGCCGCGGGTATATGCGCGGCGTCTTTGGCGCTGCCCGCGGGTAATTTCCACCGCGAGATAGTGTATTTTGCCGCCGACTTCCCGTTAGTGGAAAGGCTGATGCTGCTGGGCGAACTGGCGATGGGGGCGTATATGCTGTTCCTGGCCGTCCGTTCCCGCCGCAGACTGGCGTTCTCGCTGCTGTGCCTGCAGTTCCTTTTTATGTTCCTCCTGGAGGCCGGAGGGGCGCGCCACGCGGCAGCCGAATACAATCTTTTCGTGGACAAGCTTTCCATAATCATGACCATGGTGGTCGGGATCATCGGCAGCCTGATCTGCGTTTACGCCACCGGATATATGCGGGATTTTCACCGGCATTTCCATAACGAGATACCCGATAAAAGGGGCTGGTTCTTTTTCGTGATATTCCTTTTTATGTCGGCCATGTTCGGCCTGGTCTTTTCCAACAACCTGAAATGGCTGTATTTCTTCTGGGAGGTCACCACTTTCAGCTCTTTCGTGCTCATCGGTTACAAGGGGACGGGGGACGCCGAGAACAGCGCTTTCCGCGCCCTTAATTACAACATATTCGGGGGACTGTTCCTTTCCGCGGCGATCTGGTATCTATCGTCCCTGGGGGTGGCGGAATTGAGCGGGATACCGCTGGAGGCGCGGAGCGCGGTCATGCTGCCGGTGGCTTTCATAAGCGTCGCCGGCCTGGTGAAGTCCGCCCAGATGCCTTTTTCCTCCTGGCTGCTGGGAGCGATGGTCGCGCCCACGCCGGTCTCCGCGCTCCTTCATTCCAGCACCATGGTAAAGGCCGGGGTCTACATAATAGTGCGTTTCGCCTCTTTGCTGCAGGGGAGCCTGACGGGATTCATGCTTTCCCTGATCGGGGGATTGACTTTTCTTATCGGGTCGCTGATCGCGGTGGCACAGAGCGACGCCAAGAAGATACTGGCTTATTCCACGATCGCCAACCTCGGATTGATAGTGCTTTGCGCCGGCGTCGGCACTTACGAGGCTCTCTGGGCCGCGGCGCTGCTGATCATTTTTCACGCCCTGGCCAAGTGCCTGTTGTTCCTCTGCGTGGGGACGATCGAGCACAAGGTGGGGAGCCGCGACATCGAGCAGATGGCGGGGCTGGTGGTGAGCATGCCGAAGATATCCATAATGGTGCAGGTGGGCATGGCAGGGATGTTCCTGGCCCCGTTCGGGATGCTCATCAGCAAATGGGCGGTGCTGAAGGCGCTGGTCGATTACAACCCGCTGCTGGCGGTGTTCGTCATTTTCGGCAGTTCGGTCTCGCTGCTTTTCTGGGTGAAATGGATGGGGAAGCTGATCACCGTGACCGGAGAGAAGGAGCGGCTGGAGGACGGCGTGCACAGCAGCGAATGGCTCACACTGGGGGCGCTGGCGGCGCTGACGGTGGGGGTCTGCGGTTTCTTCCCGGCGGTCTCGGCGTTCCTGGTGGAGCCTTACGTGATAGAGATATACGGCAGGACTTTCACCATGAGCCACGGCAACGTGGTGATCATGGCGATCATGCTGGGTATGCTGGCGCTTTTTCCTTTAAGTTTCATAAATTACGGCAAACGGGTGAAGGTGGTCGACGCCTACCTGGGCGGCGCCAACGCCGATTCCCACACGCAGTTCCGCGGCGCGGGCTACGCGGTCAAGGATATGGAACTCAGGAGTTATTACCTGGGCAAATATTTCGGGGAAAGCGGGCTTTTCAAATACGGGATGATGGTCTCGATCGTCCTTTTGACCGTTATGATCTTCGTTTCCAGGCCATGAGAACATTCCTTCTATTGCTTTTATATCTGATATGCGCTCCGCTGGCGGGCGGGCTGATCTCCGGGCTGGACCGCAAGCTGACCGCGCGCATGCAGGGCAGGATAGGTCCGCCTTTGCTGCAGCCTTTCTTCGACGTCTTCAAGCTTATGGACAAGGAGGCGCTTGTAGTGCGCAGGTCGCAGAATTTCTACATACTGTTCTTTTTGCTCTTCGCCGTGTTCTCCGGCGGGCTCTTTTTCACCGGCGGAGACCTGCTGCTGGTGATCTTCGCTTTCACGCTCGCAGGTATATTTTTCGTGCTGGGAGGTTACAAGGCGAGTTCGCAGTACAGCTTCATCGGTTCCAACCGGGAGCTTCTCCAGATGGTCTCTTACGAGCCCGCGGTGCTGCTGGCGGCGATAGGGATGTATATGGTCACGGGCAGCTTCACCGTCTCGGACATAATATCTTTTCCCCGGCCGCTGATCCTGCCGCTCCCCGGGCTCTTCATCGCCTTCTTCTTCATCCTGGCGGTGAAGTTCCGCAAGTCCCCGTTCGATATCTCCACCTCGCACCACGGACACCAGGAGATCGTCAAGGGAATAACCACCGAGTTCTCGGGCAGGGCGCTGGCGATGATAGAGATAGCGCACTGGTACGAGCTTGTGCTTGTGCTGGGCCTGGTTTACCTGTTCTTCGCGCATAACCCGGCTGCCGGGCTGGCCGCCTGCGCGGTCTCTTATTTTATGGTGATCTTCATAGATAACTCCATCGCCAGGGTGAAATGGCAGATGCTCATGGCGGCCGCCTGGAGCGTGGCGCTGGTCCTGGGTTTCGGTAACATACTGTTCCTGTATTTTATGCCGAGGTAGAATATGCCTTTTTTCAACAGATCGCCGTGGATAATACATTATGACGCCTCCAGCTGCAACGGCTGCGACATAGAGGTGCTGGCCTGCCTGACCCCGGTCTACGACGTGGAGCGTTTCGGCGTCGTCAACACCGGCAACCCCAAGCACGCCGACATACTGGTGATCACCGGTTCCGTCAACGAGCAGAACAAGGAAGTGATACAGAACATATACTCGCAGATGCCGGACCCCAAAGCGGTGGTGGCCGTGGGCGCCTGCGCCTCCGGAGGGGGCATATTCAGGGAGTGCTACAACGTCAGCGGCGGGGTGGACAAGATCATCCCGGTGGACGTCTATGTCCCGGGCTGCGCCGCCAGGCCGGAGGCGATAATAGACGGCGTGGTGAAAGCGCTGGGCGTGCTTTCCGGGAAACGCGCTAAATTCAAGTCGATGTCCGCCGGGCTGGAGCAGCTGGAGATAACCTCCGCCGTGCCGGGGGACGCGGAGCAGATACTCGCCCTGCAGAAGCTGGCTTTCCAGAGCGAGGCCGAGATATACAACGACTTCAACCTTTCGCCGCTGAAGCAGACCCTGGAAGAGCTGCAGGAGGATTTCAAGAACAAGCTTTTCCTGAAAGCGGTGATGAACGGACGCATCGTAGGCTCGGTGCGCGCCTCCCTGGAGGACGGCACCCTGCGCATCGGGAGACTGGTGGTGCATCCCATTTACCAGAACCTGGGGATAGGCAGGAAGCTTATGTCCGCCATAGAGGATTCTTTCCCCCGGGCCCGGGATTATGAGGTCTTCACCGGGCACAAGAGCAAACGGAACATCTTTTTCTACAGGAAGCTCGGCTATTCCCGGTTCAGGAGCGCCAGGGTTTCGGAGACCAGGGACCGGGTATATATGCGCAAGGGCGGAAAGAAGGAAGAAAAATGAGGGACGAACAGGAATTCCTGGCCGCCGGCAGCGAAGAAGAACTGCTTGCCCTGGCGCGCCGGATGAAGGAAGACGGCTGCCGGCTGGTGCAGATCTGCGCCGCGAAGACCGATGCCGGCTTCGAGGTGAATTATTCTTTCGACAAGGGCTTCAGGCTTTTCAACGTCCGGATAACCCTCCCTTTACAGGGCGCGGAGGTCAAGAGCATAAGCGGCATATACTGGAGCGCCTTCCTTTACGAGAACGAGATGAGCGACCTTTTCGGGATCGCCGTGAAGGATATCGCCGTTGATTACCGGGGCAAGTTTTACCGCACTTCGGTGAAATACCCGTTCGGGGAGAGCAAATGACGAAACGCACTATCATACCTTTCGGGCCGCAGCATCCCGTTCTTCCGGAGCCGGTGCACCTTGACCTGGTGCTCGAGGACGAGAAAATAATGGAGGCCGTTCCCTCGATCGGGTTCGTGCACAGGGGGCTGGAGAAGCTCGTGGAAAAGAAGGATTTCCAGGAGTACGTTTTCGTCGCCGAGCGCATCTGCGGCATCTGCAGTTTCATACACGGGATGAGCTATTCGCTGGGGGTGGAGAAACTGATGAAGATAGAAGTCCCGGAGCGCGCCTCTTATCTGCGCGTGATCTGGTCGGAGCTCTCCAGGATCCACAGCCACCTGCTTTGGCTGGGGCTGATGGCCGACGCCTTCGGTTTCGAGTCCCTGTTCATGGAGTCGTGGCGTATCCGCGAGCTGGTGCTGGACATCATAGAAGAGACCACCGGCGGCAGGGTCATTTTCGGTTCCTGCAAAGTGGGCGGGGTGAGAAGGGACGTGGATGATCCCGCTCTCAGGGGGATAGCCGCGAAACTGGATGATTATGCGCGCAGGATACGCGCCATAGCGGAGGTCTTCCTGAAAGACGCCTCCGTCAAGCACAGGATGTGCGGGGTGGGGATGCTCGGCAAAGAGGAGGCTTATCTCCTGGGAACGGTCGGTCCCACGGCGCGGGCCTCCGGGGTGGCGCAGGATATGCGTATGTCCGGTTACGCCGTTTACGACAAGATGGATTTCTCCCCGGTGACCGGCAGGGCCGGCGACTGCTACGAGCGGTGCTCCGTGCGCATACGGGAGATATTCCAGTCCATAGACATCATCCGCCGGGCCGCCGGTTCCATCCCGGCGGGGGCGATAGAAAGCAAGGTCTCCGGTTTCCCGCAGGGGGAATGCTTTGTGCGCACCGAGCAGCCGAGAGGGGAAGTAGTCTATTATTTTAAAGCCGACGGCGGCAAATTCCTGAAACGGCTGCGCGTCAGGACCCCGACTTTCGCCAACATCCCGGCCCTGGTGAAGATACTCCCCGGACATGAGCTGGCCGACGTCCCCGTGCTGGTATTGACCATCGACCCCTGCATCAGCTGCACCGAGAGGTAAATATGTCTTTTTTCCGCATGACAGGTTCCATAATAAAGAACATTTTCACCCGGCCGGCCACGCGCAGGTATCCGTCCGTTCCCCGCGTTTACTGCAGGAACACCCGCGGCAGCGTTTCCATCAGCGTGAAGGACTGCGTTTTCTGCGGTATGTGCCAGCGTAAATGCCCCACGGCCGCCGTCACGGTGGACAGGACGCAGAAGAAATGGAAGATCGAACGCCACCGCTGCATCGCCTGCGGATATTGCGTGGAAGCCTGTCCCAGGAAGTGTCTTTCCATGAGCAGCGTTTATACGGCCCCCTCCCTGACCAAGGAAGAGGAGGTGCACGGCAATGCATGAAGCGCATATCGTGGAGGCGATGGTAAAACAGGTGCTGGAGAAGGCCGCTGCCGCCGGGGCCTCCAGGGTCACCGCCGTCACCCTGGCGATGGGTGAACAGTGCGGTTTCGACGAGGGGTGCGTAAGGCTTTATTTCGAGAATTTCACCGAAGGCACGATCGCCGCCGGCGCCGGGCTCGTTTTCAGGCCGGTGGCGCGGAAACTTACCTGCCGCGGCTGCGGCAGGGATTTCGAGCCCAAAGGTTCCGATCTCAACTGTCCCGGCTGCCGCGGCATGGGCGCACCCGGAGGCGCCGGCAAAGAGTTCTACATAGATAACATAGAGATCGAGTCTTGAAATCATAATGTGTTACGCCATCCCGGGTAAAATAGTCTCCTTCAGCGGTAACACCGTCATCGTAGATTACTTCGGAGAAAAGAAAAAAGCCGTCAACGAGCTTTCCGGTCTTTCCGCCGGCGATTATGTCTACGCCCAGGGCGGTTACGTCATCCAGAAAGTCCCGGCCGCCGAGGCCGGGGAGATCCTGTCCACCTGGCATGAACTCTTCCTGGAACTCAATGAAGTAGACCTGCGCCATTCGCGCCTTGCCGGAGCCTGCGGCGTCCCGGAACTTGACCGTATCCTCGACAGGGCCGTTTCGGGGGGCGGGCTCAGCGACGAGGAGATGCTGTATCTGCTGGCTTTGGAAGACCCCGGGCATATCTCCCTGCTGCTGAAAACGGCGAATTTCCTGCGCCAGAAATACCACCGCAACGCCTGCTGCGTGCACGGCATCCTCGAGGTTTCCAATCACTGTTTCCGGAACTGCGCCTATTGCGGAATATCGGCGCATAACGACCGGCTCCCGCGTTACCGTATGCGAAAGGAGGAGATACTTTCCTGCCTGGAAGAGTCCGTTGAGCGCCACGGTTTCAAAGCGGTTGTTTTGCAGAGCGGGGAAATGACCATGGAGGCCGTGGAGGAGATGGCCGCCGTCATCAAGGCCGTTAAAGAGAGATATCCTCTTTTGGTGCTGGTAAGCCCGGGGGAAGTGGGGGAGGGCGGCTTGGCCCGGCTTTTTTCCGCCGGGGCGCGCGGCTTGCTGCTGCGTTTCGAGACTTCCAATCCGGGACTTTACCGTTCCCTGCACCCGGGGTATGAGCTGGATAAGAGGATAGAATTGATCCGCTGCGCTTACCGTATGGGTTATCTTATCATTACCGGCGGTCTGGCGGGGCTGCCGGGGCAGACGCCGCGCGACACGGTGAACGATATCCGCCTGGCCTCCGAATTGAATGCGGAGATGTTCAGTTTCGGCCCGTTCCTGCCGCATCCGCGCACGCCACTTGCGGGAGCTTCCGCGCCGCGGGAAGATGATTTGTTCAAACTCCTGGCTCTATGCAGGCTCGCCGCCCCGCGGGACAGTAAGATACTGCTCACCACCGCCGCGGAGACGCTCGCGCCGGGCGCCGCGGGAAAAGGACTGCTCTCCGGGGCCAATTCCCTGATGATCAACCTTACCCCGTTGGCCTACAGGCCGTTTTATTCGATCTATCCCTCAAGGGCGCACGCCGCCGAGGAGCTTTCCTCGCAGGTCGCCGGCACCATGGAACTGCTCAAATCCCTGGGCAGGGTGCCCATCGATCTCGGCATAAGCTGAGCAAAAAAGCTTAAAAAAAGAAGACAAAAACGCCGCTGGTGGTAATATAATGTTGTATCCCCGCGCCGCCGGGGATTATAGTTGTACTTGCGGAAAGTAACTTTTGGAGATTATTTTTTGTCTAATTACAAATGAAAAACCGTTTTAATTTTATACATGCGCGGCCAGAAAACCGCGCCATTTATGGCGCGGATGAGATTTGGCCGCTCAGTATTCCGCTTTGGGAAACCGCGGGCTTCAGCCCGCGGAGCTTCATAAAGACCGGAAAAGTAAAATATTCGGCCTTCGCTTTTTTTACGGCCGCAATCTTCCTGCTCGTGTTCCAGCCCGTTTCGCATGCGCAAGAATTGACCTGGGAGGACTGCGTGAAGGAAGCGGCGGCAAATCACCCGGATCTTATCTCCGCCGGGGAGTCGGTCAAGCAGTACAGTGAAAGCGAAAAGATCGTCTTCAGCGGTATGCTGCCGCAGGTCGATTCCAGCCTGGAGGCGGGGACTTCCAAGACGCAGGACAGCTACAGTTACGGCCTGAGCGGGACCCAGCTGCTTTTCGACGGGTTGAAGACCCCGGAAAAGTTCAACGCCGCGCTCGAGAACACCAGGGCCGCCAAATTCCAGTTCAATTACACCTCGGC
This sequence comes from uncultured Planctomycetales bacterium, assembly GCA_964488935.1. GTDB lineage: Bacteria > Omnitrophota > Gorgyraeia > Gygaellales > Profunditerraquicolaceae > Undivivens. Next base: position 35,279 of record CAZAVF010000008.1, read on the forward strand.
CTCCGTGCGCCTGGCCCTGCGCAAGGCTTTCGTGAATCTGCTTAAGGCGCAGGAGGCGCTCAAGCTGTCGGGAGATATCTATCAGATAAGACGCGGCAACCTGGAATTGATCACTCTGCGTTATGAGTCCGGCATAGAGCACCGGGGGGCTTTCCTTACCGCCCAGGCGAATCTCTCCCAGGCGGAACTGGAGATATCGCAGAACAAGCGCGCGCTGGAGGTGGCGCAGCGCAGTCTGCTGAAGGAGATAGGGGAAGGGGACTTCCGGGACATTTCCGCCAGGGGCGACCTGGATCTTTCGGGCCCCGCGGAAGAAAAACCGGATTTCGGGAAGCTCGCCGAAGCCCATCCTTCTTTGCGCCGCCTAGCTTCTTTAAGCAACGCGGCGGCGTTCAACGTGAAGGCGGCCCGGGGGGATTTCCTTCCCCAGGTTTCGGCGTCGGCAGGGGCCAATAAGAGCGGGTCGCGCTGGCCGCCGCAGACGGAGCAGTGGAACGCCGGGGTCGCCTTGTCCCTGCCGTTGTTCGAGGGCGGATCGAGGGCCGCCGAGATCTCCAAGGCCAGGGCTGCCTGGAACCAGGCCAGGGCCGACGAGCGCAGCGGCAAAGACGCCGTGGTGCTGGCGTTGCAGGAGGCGTGGGCCGCCCTGCAGGACGCGCGGGAGACGGTCAGGGTGGAAAAGAAATTCCTGGAGGCCGTCGAGGAACGCTCCAGGATAGCTGAGTCGCAGTATTCCCTGGGCCTGATAGATTACGATAACTGGACCATCATCGAAGATAACCTGGTGCAGGAGAAGAAGGCGTTTCTCGACGCCAGGGCAAACGCCCTCTTGAAAGAAGCGGCGTGGCTGGAGGCGAAAGGAGTGACGTTGGAATATGCGTATCAATAAGCCCGTGACGTTCCTGGTAATAGCGGCCGTGCTGGCCGGTACCTGGGTCCTTTTCTCCGCCGGACGCAAAGAAAAGAACAACGATTACGAATTGAAGGAGATCACTCCGGCGGTCGGGCCGGTCAAGACCTATATATCCTGCACCGGCACCGTGCTTCCCAAGAACCGCCTGGAGATAATGCCTCCGGTGGCCGGACGCATAGAGGCCATTCTGGTCAAGGAAGGCGATATGGTCAAGTCCGGGCAGACGCTGGCGATGATGAGCTCCACGGAGCGCGCGGCGCTGCTGGACGCCGCCAGGGGAAAAGGGGAGGAGTCGCTTAAATACTGGCAGGAGGCCTACAAGCCCATACCCCTGCTGGCGCCGATAGACGGACAGGTGATCGTGGCCACCACGCAGCCGGGACAGACCGTCACCGTTTCCGACGCCGTGGTGGTGCTCTCGGACAGGTTGATAGTGCGGGCGCAGGTGGACGAGACGGACATCGGCAAGATCGCCCTCGACACCATGGCCGTGGTTTCCCTTGACGCCTACCCGGACGTCAAGATCGACGCCGTGGTGCAGCATATTTATTACGAATCGGAGACCTCCAATAACGTCACTATCTACAAGGTCGACCTGGTGCCGGGATCGGTGCCGGCGTTCTTCCGTTCAGGCATGAACGCGAGCATAGATTTCATAATCGCCGGCAACGAGAAGGCGCTGCTCGTCCCGGTGGAGGCGGTGATGAACGACGACGGGCACTCTTACGTCCTGTTGAAGCAGGAGAACGGCGCCGAGCCTTTGAAGACGAGGGTGGTCACCGGCATAATCGGGGACAAGGACGTGGAGATCGTCTCCGGGATAACCGCGGACGACCGCATACTTATGAAGACGAAGAAATACGCCCTTCCGCAGAAGGACTCCGGCGGGAGCAATCCGTTCATGCCTTCGAGAAAGAAAAAATGATAGAGTTGAAACGCGTTTCCAAGACCTACCGTATGGGCAAGATGGAGGTGCGCGCCCTGCAGGACGTTTCCCTCTCCGTGTCGCCCGGCGAGTTCGTGGCCATAATGGGTCCGTCCGGTTCCGGCAAATCCACGATGATGCACGTCTTGGGCCTGCTTGACCGTCCGGACAGCGGCGAATACCTCCTCGGCGGCAGGCGCGTGGACGAGTTGTCGGACGAGGAACTTTCCGCTGTGCGCAACCGGCTTGTGGGCTTCGTTTTTCAGCAGTTCCACCTGCTGCCGCGCATGAGCGCGCTGGAGAACGCCGAACTCCCGCTGGTCTACGCCGGGAAACGCCATCTTAAAGAGAGGGCCAGGGTGCGGATCGAGGAGGTCGGACTGGCGGACAGGATAGACCACCGTCCCAACGAGCTCTCCGGCGGGCAGCAGCAGCGCGTGGCGATAGCGCGGTCCCTGGTCAACGATCCCCTGATCCTGATGGCGGATGAGCCCACCGGCAACCTCGACTCCAGGAGCAAGGAAGATATAATCAATCTTTTGAAGGAACTGAACCGCAAAGGCAAGACCGTGATCATGGTCACGCACGAGCAGGAGATGGCCGCGCACGCCGGGCGCGTGATAGTGATGCGGGACGGGAAGATCGTCTCGGACAATAAAGTGCCCTCCTCCGGTAATGCCGCTTTGTCCTCCTCCGCGGATGATACGGCTTCGGAGTGCGCGGAGGGGAAGGTCATAGATCACGTCCTCTCGAAGTCCGAGCGCCTCGCGCGCGGGGCTAAATTCCTGGATTATCTGCGCCAGGCGGGCGCGGCGATGATATCGCATAAGGTCCGTTCCTTTCTTTCCATACTCGGCATATTGATCGGGGTGGGCGCGGTGATAGCCATGCTGGCCGTGGGGCAGGGCGCCAAGGATTCCATCGAAAAGGAGCTTGCCTCTCTCGGCTCCAACCTGCTTATCATACGGCCCGGTTCGGCCAAACTGCACGGTGTGGCCATGGAAGCCGGGGCGGTGGCGAGGTTCACCTTCAAGGACATCACCGCCATAGAGAAACTCACCGATACGGTGGCCAGGGTCAGTCCCTCGGTCACGGGCAGCGGACAGCTTGTATACGGCGGCAAGAACTGGAATACCCAGGTGGAAGGGGTGGGCACTTCCTACGCCGCTATCCGCTCCATGACCCCGGAAGTCGGCAGGTTTTTCAACGAGGAGGAGGTCAAGGCGCGGGAAAAAGTGGCGGTGCTGGGGACGACCGTGGTCAAGGAACTCTTCGGCAGCGCCGATCCTGTGGGGGAGAAGATAAAAATCAACCTGATAAA
>CAZAVF010000009.1:0-38125 GCA_964488935.1 uncultured Planctomycetales bacterium
TTGCTTCACCCTGTACGGGTTCGCAATGACGGAAGCAGAAAGAGGATCGCCGGCACGGAGCTTTTCCTCAATGACGACTTCTGACTTTCCCAGAACCTAGAACCCGTTCTTACTCTGGACTGCTTTTTCCTTCCAGAACCTATAACCCGGCACCCAGAACCAGTTTTGACTCTGGACTTCTTCTCTCTCCTGAATAATTAAGTATTGTGTCCCCGGAATTACGGGTATAAAATGAAGGTTATGGAAAATTTGACCCCTATGCTCAAACAATACCGGGAAATCAAGGCCAAATATCCCGATTGCATCCTTTTCTTCCGCCTGGGAGACTTCTACGAGATGTTCATGGAGGACGCCCGGACCGCCAGTCCGATACTGGAGGTGGTGCTCACTTCCCGCGACGCCGGCAAGGCCGGGAGGATGCCGATGTGCGGCGTCCCTTATCACGCAGGCGACAATTACGTCGCTAAACTGGTCAAGGCAGGCTTCAAAGTCGCTATCTGCGAACAGGTTGAGGACCCCGCCCTCGCCAAGGGCCTGGTGAAACGCGAGGTTATCAGGGTGATCACCGCCGGGACTTTCATAGACGAGACCAGCAGCGATGAACGCTTTGCCTGCTGTCTTTGCCCGGGGAGCGATAGTATGGGCCTGGCCTTTTCAGAAGCCTCTTCCGGCGTCATCCGGCTGGCGCGTTTCCCCGGCAAGGAAGACGCGGTGGCGGTAATGGCGAAACTCCCTGTCTTTGAATGTCTTTTCCCCCAGCAGGACGCGCAGCAGATAAAAGAACTGCTGGAACACCCGCTGCTGAAGAATAAAGGCATTACCCTCAGTCCTTATGAGGACTGGAATTTCAACCCGGAGATCGCGGAAAAGAATTTAACCGAGCATTTCGGGACCAGGAACCTGAAAGGTTTCGGCATAGACGGGGTCTCCCCGGCGGTATCGGCGGCCGGAGCGCTCCTGGAGTATCTTAAGAGCGTGCACCGCTCTTCCCTTAAACACATCGACCGCCTGGCGCTGTATTCGGAGAGCGGCAGCGTATTCATCTCCCCGGCCGCCTGCTACGGGCTGGAGCTGGAAGAGCTTTTCCGGACGCTTGACCGCACCGTCACTCCGCTCGGCAGACGGCTGCTGAAAGACTGGCTCTACCGGCCGCTGAGCGATCTGGAGCAGATCAATAAACGCCAGCGGGCGGTGGGCCTGCTGAGAAACGACCCCGGGCTGAGGGACAATCTTGGCAGGACGCTCAAGAACATCCCCGATATGGAAAAGAACCTTTCCCGCCTTAGCTGCGGTTCCGGGGGGGCGAAGGACCTGCTGGCCCTGCGCAACGCGCTCAACCGCGTGCCGGAACTGCAATCATTGCTTTCCGGAGCGGATAAAGACGCCGAATTGCTCGGGATCAAGGACTCCGCGCGCATAAGGGAACTGCTGGAACAGACCATCAACCCGGAGATGCCGCTTTCCGCCTCGGAGGGAAAGGTCATACGGAATGGATATCACAGCGAACTCGACGAATTGCGCGGCCTGCAGGAGAACGGGAGGCAGTGGCTGCAGTCCTACCAGGCGCAGCAGGCCAAAGAGACCGGCATCAACTCCCTGAAGATCGGTTTCAACAACGTCTTCGGTTATTATATCGAGGTCACGCGCGCGAATCTCAAGAATACCCCGGCCCATTTCACGCGCAAGCAGACCCTCGCCAACGCCGAGCGTTTCGTCACAGAGGAATTGAAGGAATTCGAGGAGAAGATCCTGACCGCGCAAGGCAAGATCGCGGCGATAGAACGCGAGATCGTCAACGGGCTCTGCGCCCAGGTATTGCAGGACGCCGGCGTCCTGCACGAGACGGCCTCCGGCATAGCCTCGCTCGACGCGCTGTATTCGATGTCCGCGACCGCCTCCCTCCCCGGTTTCATCATCCCGGAGGTGAACGCCGGAGAAGAGATATACGTCAAGGACGGGCGCCATCCGGTGGTGGAAGAACTCACCGGCAACGCCTTTATACCCAACGACACCCTGCTGGACCGGGCAGACAACCAGTTGATCATCCTCACCGGTCCGAACATGGCCGGGAAATCCACTTACATAAGGCAGACCGCCCTGCTGGTGATAATGGCGCAGATGGGCTCGGCGGTGCCGGCCGCGGAGGCGCGCATAGGCATGGTCGACAAGATATTCACCCGCATCGGCGCGCACGACGAGATCAGCAAGGGGCAGAGCACATTCATGGTGGAGATGACCGAGGCCGCCGGGATATTGAACAATCTTTCCGAACGCAGCCTGGTGGTGCTCGACGAGATCGGGCGCGGCACCAGCACCTACGACGGCCTCAGCCTGGCCTGGGCGGTGGCGGAATTCCTGCAGCAGCGCAAGGTCAGGGCGCTTTTCGCCACCCATTTCCACGAGCTGACCGCGCTCGCCGAGGAATACCCGGGCGTGAAGAATTACAACGTCTCGGTAAAAGAATGGGACGACCGCATCATATTCCTGCACAAGATAATACCCGGAGGCAGCGACCAGAGTTACGGTATTTACGTCGCCAAGCTCGCCGGCATCCCGAAAGAAGTGGTCTCGCGCGCCGGGGCTATACTGGCGAAACTCGAGCTGCACGGCAGCCTGCAGGAGACCATCAGGCACGGCCGCAGGCCTGCGGAGCGGCAGATGGCGATATTCGAAAATGAGAACGAAGACGCGCGGCGTTACGGGGAGATAGGCAGGGCGGTCGAAGAGGCCGACATAGACTCCATGACGCCGCTGGAAGCGCTGAACAAGCTTCAACAGCTGAAAAGGATAGCGGAGAAAAATGGCAAAAGTTCACCAGTTACCCCCTGAAGTGATCAGCAAGATAGCGGCCGGGGAGGTCATCGAACGCCCGGCCTCCGTGGTCAAGGAATTGATGGAGAATTCTGTGGACGCCGGCGCCGGGCGCATCGAAGTGGAGATAAGATCGGCCGGGAAAGAGCTGATCTCCGTGCGCGACGACGGATGCGGCATAGAAGCCGAAGACATGGACAACGTCTTCCAGCGGCACTCCACCAGCAAGATCGCCAGGGCCGAGGACATCTACACCGTAGGTTCCCTGGGCTTCAGGGGAGAGGCCCTCTACAGCATCGCCTCGGTCTCCGACGTGCTGCTGCAGAGCCGGACCGAGGGCGGCGACGCCGGCTGGGAGATACACCTGCGCGGGAACAAACGCCTGAAATCCGCCCCGGCGGGAGTATCCCGCGGGACCATGCTCGAGATAAGGGAGCTTTTCTTCAACACCCCGGCGCGCCGGAAGTTCCTGAAGAGCGATACCACGGAGACCAACGAGATAATCGACGCCTTCATCCCCTACGTCCTGCTCTATCCCGGCAAGGCCTTCAAGCTGGTCTCCAACGGCAAGACGCTGCTGGAACTCGAAAAACAGGACAGCCACAGGCAAAGGATGGCGGCGGCGCTGAACCTGGAGCCCGACAATCTTATCGAGACGCAGAAAGTCTTCCCGCAGGAACGCCTGAACATACATCTCGTGCTGGGCAGCATCAATCTCCAGCGGAAACGCCGCGATATGCAGTTTATTTTCGTCAACGGCAGACCGGTGTACTCGAAAGAGATCGCTTTTCACGTCAACCAGGCCTACCGCCTGCTCATGCCCGACGGGGCCAACCCGGTCTTCTCGGTCCATCTGCGGCTGCCGCAGGAAAACATAGACGTCAACGTTCATCCGGCCAAACGCGAGATCAGGATCAAGGACGAACGCAACATCTTCCTGCTGCTGAGGAACTGCTGCGAGCACGCCCTGATGAACGTCTCCCCGGCGAGGCAGTTCGGACAGCAGGTCTCCGGTTTCCATTTCAACGGAGAACCGCCGCGTTTCCCCGGGGTAAGCACCCCACAGCAGAAAACGGCCGGAGATAAAGAGAACAAGGTCTCGGAGGGCGGCAAGCCATACCGGGTGCGGAGCGAATTCCCCTTCCCTTCCGGGGAACGTCCGCCTTCGACGGAGCGACAGAACGTATTCTCCCAGGAAGAAAGCGCCATGCTCCTGCGCAAAGAGGAGATCGCGGCGGAGAGGAATGAAGACCTCAGATCAACGCTCAAGGCCGCGCGTTTTATCGGCTCGCTGAAGAAAAAATACCTGCTCTTCGAGTCCACGGCATCTCTTCTGCTCATAGACCAGCACGCCGCGCAGGAAAGGATCACCTACGAGAAGCTTTCACGGCAGATGGAGAACGGGAAGGTCGAGATCCAGAACCTGCTGGCCCCGGTGATCATAAGGCTCAATAAAAAAGAGATGCTGGCCTGGGAGATACTGAAGGACAAGCTGGAAAAGATAGGGTTCTCCAGCACTCTTTTCGACAAGGAGACCGTGGCGGTCCACTCGCACCCGGCCCTGCTCGCGCAGCCGGAAGCGGCGGTCCGCGACATACTCTGCGATGAAGAATCCAGGATCTACGATACCGACACTCTGGCCCGGAGGGCGTGCAGGCAGTCGCTTATGACCGGATATGATATGAAGGCAAAGGAAGCGGAATATCTGGTGGAGGAACTGCTGAAATGCGCCGACCCGTTCACCTGCCCGCACGGCAGGCCGACGGCGGTGGAAATAACACTGCTTTCCCTGGACAAGAATTTCTTCCGCAGGCCGTAGTGCGCCGCTAAATAAGTTTTTAAGCAGCGCACAGAGCGCCCGGGACCCGGCCTATCCGCACAATTCCTGCGCCAGGTTTTCCACCCTGTATGTGGGCCGCTTATAAATGGAACTCCCCGCGATCTGCAGCAGCATCCCCACGGTGAAGGGGTCGGCCTCCCGCCATCCGGCGCGGACCATGGTTTTCACTTCCCCCTTGTTGATGTAGAACAGTCTCGCCCTTCCCGTGTTATCCCGGCAGGAAAGGAACATTATCTGCTCCGCCTCCGAGACCCGGGAAACCATTATGTACTGCACTCTCATGTCCTGCATCTTGCTCACCTCCTTTTTCCCGCGAAGCGCGTATTCTACGCGCATTCAACCCGGAATTGCCGGGCACGCCTCTTTCCCTTCTATACTATCACAGCGTATACCCATCCTGCAGATACTCATGCTTGACCACTTCTTTCAAATTCCCCAGCGCCGTATCCGCCACGTAAAGCAGCCCGTGGTCTTCTATGGCGGTGAAGTCCTTATACTCGTCTCCAAGGTTTCCGGTCTTAACGATCTGCATGGTTATCGCCCAGGCCCTGGTTATTCCCAACTCCTCTTTTACATTTTTCAGTTCCTGCCTCTGTTCGGCTGTGGGCATCTGCTTGTCAAGGTAACTTAGACTGTGGAAGAACCCGTCCACTTTGGCGGCGTCCCAGTTATCGTCCAGGCTGGTGAACATATCCTCTTTCCTCAAGTCGAACACCTTCATCGAGATCCCGGGCACATCGAAGAACCAGGAATACTGGTAAACCCCGGGGATTGAATCGATCTGTTTCTCCGCAGGCAGACCGCTGTTATAGGCCCAGATAAGCTCTTCTTTCCAGTCAGCGTAATTCTTCACCCCGCCCGGGAACCCGTAATACCGGTCATCTCCCACTTGGATGATGTTCTCCCCCTGGTATCCGCCTTTCGGGTGTTCTGCCAGGTAATTCTGGTCGTTCTTGAAATACCCCCAGTCCCCGACCTCCAGGTCGCTTATCCGGCTTATCGGAGAAGTCACGAATAACGAATCCTTCCCTATACCAAGGCGGTCATATTCCCCTTCCTTTAAAGAAGATACCAGCCCGTGCACCATGATGATCTTCGCCGCGCCAAGGCAGTCACAGGTCTGCACGTCCTTGTTATAATCAAAGAAATCGTTTATCTTCCCTTCGCCTAACCCGTTTATGGAATGTATGAAGCTCTCCCCGTAATCGGGAAAGACCGCATTGAATTGGTCCGCTGAATCTACGATATTCGCCCTGATATCCGCCTCGAATGCCTCTATCAACGGCAGGACGCTGACCTCAACGCCTGCCTCAAGATAGCCTGCGCCTACCCCGCTTAAAAGCGCGCTGTCATCCTTGTTGCCGGTCATCAGCTCCGCCAGTTCGGCTGTGGTGTCGCCTTTTTCGGAGATCACCGCCGCGTGCAGCTTTGTCCAGTCTCCGGAGCGTATCCATTCCCCGTCAATCTCTTCCTTCGCCTTTTCAGACAGGATCAACGCGCCTCCGTTATGCAGCCCCATCTCTACAGGCACCAGGGCGTTCCCGGTCCAGTATCGGCCGTATTCGGCGATATCCCCGCTATTCGACATATACTCCCAGTGGTCGTCATCGCCGTTTCCGTCCATATCCAGGTTGACGATCATCCCCTCTTTGATCTTGCTCTTATCGCTGAAGTATTCCGTATAAACTGATTCGCCATATTCCAGGGATAACACGTCCTCTATCCCCGACATAGAGACCGACCCCGATTTACTTATGTATCCTTTTGCCTCAAACGAACCCTTCACTTCCTGCAAATCCACATCCTCGCCCTGCGCCAGAAGGTACTCATATGCCGCCTCCACGCCGCAGGGGACGTTGTCTTCCGCCGGCAGCAACACCGCTCCGCCCCAGGCATTCTGTATATCCTCCCAAGACAATATCTTATAACCGCCGTCTTTATATTCGCAGCCTGCGCCGTTCTCCAGGACCACCGCGTTCAGCATATGCCCGCTCTCCTCTAAAAGCAGTATTGAATTCTCCGGCAGGGAACCGGCCGGCGTCCCGGCGGCAACCTTCTCATATTCATAGGCCTTGCCTCCCTCTTTAAGGACCTCCAGTATGCCGGAGATCATAGTGCCTGAGTTCTCCCGGTAACCGAGATCGTCTGCCAGTTGTTCCATGGCCGCCTTATCGACCGTATCGATCCCCAGGACCCTGGCCGCCGCTCCCACGGCGCAATCATGCTTATCATTGCCCCCCACCAGTTGTTACAAAGACTGCTGTTTTTCATATAGAGTTATCGAAGCGTAATTAGTGCCGTCTTTTGAATACGGTATACGGAGAAAGGATCTCACGCCGCCTGCCTCCAGCTCCGCCGTATCCAGGATGGACCCTGCCTCTATCAGCGAACGAAGGGATCCCTCCGTCAGGGAGGACGCGGGCGGGAGTCCCGAGAAGGTTATCTCCGCCTGCGCCGTCCCCGCTGTTGGTTTGACTTTCTCCTCCCAAGCGCCGGAATCATCCCTGGTCAGAGTAACGGTCAGATGATCGCCGCTGTCCGGGACTTCTTCCGTTAGAGCGGCAGAGTGGACATGATAGGTTTCAAGGGCCGCAGTATCGCGGCGGGAAGCCGCGTCTTCTATCGACTCCATGAGGGCAGCGGTAAGCGTCCACCCCGGGACGTATTCACTGAAGGTTATCACCGCCTGCGTCTTGCCGTTCACGACCGGGCTGACTCTCTCCTCCCAGGCGCCGGCGCCGTTCTTTTGCAGCGCGACCGATAAATAATTATCCTTATCCAGGCGGTTCTCTACCATTGCCGCCGACTGCACCGAGTTTGCCTCAAGGACAGAGGTATCGCGCCGGTAAGCGGCGTCCGCTATCGAGCTCACGAGAGCGCTCTCCGGCACCACGCCGGGGAGCAGTCTCCCGAATTCGATCGCCACTTTGTCCGTCCCGGCGGCGGGATATTCGGTTTTCTCGCGCCAGCCGCCGTCCATCGCCTTGTATATGACGGCGGGCGCGTAATTACCGTCGATATGCCCCCAGGCGTCGCACCGGGTGACGGTTATGGACGCCACGTTATATTCGTCCAGAACGGCGGTATCGCCGTTGAGGACCGCGCTCTCGATCGAATCTTTGTCCGTCATATACGTATCGAATGTGTACCAGTCGGCGAACGTGATATCGTAGGTATAAAGCGGGGCCGTAATAGATTCTCCCGTGATAATGCTCCCGCTGAAAGTAACGGGATCTTCCGAGTCTGCCCGCATGAACGGAACGCTGGTGGACCTGCCGACGTAATCTCCATCTTCAAGGTCAAGTCCACTGCTTACGTACGCGAGACGCCCGGCCTGTTTGCCCGCCGGTGAAAAAGGCGCGTACGCAACGTCGGCCGGCTGCGCCGCCCCGTTCTCCACCTCTTGCGAAGTCAACCGCCATACGTCTTCCGTATCTCTACTCAAAGTGACCAGGGTATAATTATCTTTGTCCCGGTAGTCCTCCGTGGTGGTCACGGAGCGCACGTGATCGGCATCCAGGACGTATTTAAGGGAATTCTCGTCTCTTTCATAAGCGGCATCTATGATCTTGACTATGCGGTCGTTGGTTATCGCTTCCAGGGTGACCGGGCCGTCAAAGACTATCTCTATATCCTTTCTCCCCTCGATGGTAACGGTAAAAGCAACGCCCCAATCCTGCTCTCTGCCGGCTTCATTAAAAGCCTTGACCGCGTCGTAAGTCATAACATATTCATCCCACCACCCGCCCCTGGCGAATCTGGCGTAGGTTATAGCCCCGTCTTTGTCAAACGTCAGGACCGCCCCGCTGGTGGGTTCTTCCGCTCCGAAAATGTGCCCGGCGTTCGGGAACATATCCCTGATGCTGTCGGCGCAGTTCTTTTCGACATCGCTGGATCCCGCATAACAACTCTCGAGGATGATCACCCCGCCGTCCTTTAAATATTTACTTACCTGCTCCCGGGAGAATTTCCCGGCGTCGTTATTGCCGAGGAAGTTCGCCTCGAACGGGATGTCCTTTCTCGGTTCTCCTCCGATATAGCCGAACGAAACTGAAGAACCGTTCCCTTCCCCGGCAAAGACTATCACGTCAGCCGGATTCTCGCCGCTGCCGGTGGCTGTTTTCAGGACATCCAACGCTTCGGTATCCGTGCTTGCCGTGGCCGTGACCACGTTATAACCTTCTTCCCTCAGACGGTAGACGTTCTCGTCGGACGCGGCGCCGTAATATTCAGCGGAAACGACCACCGCCAGCGGTTTGGGAGCGAATTCAAGTTCCCTGACTTCAGCCTGCGCATGCGCTTCCCCCGCAGCCACTCCCTGCCTGAGCAATTTGTCCTCTTCCGCCTCATGGATGATCCTGTATTCGGCTTTCAGCAGGGCTGTTTCGCGGTCGCAAGAGCCAAGATCCAGCCCTTCAAAGACCCTGCCGTTGACCATAAGTATGTCCCGCCCGTCTATCTGCGCGCGGAAGGTATCGAACATGGGGAAGGTATTCTCGGAATTCCTTTTTACCACTCCGTCTATCGCCTCCGCCGTCCTTGCGGGAATATCAGCCGTGTCCACCACCAGCACTTCATAGTCCAGGTCATACCCGGAGCCGCCGGCCCCCAGGAACTCTTTCACATTTTCCTTCGCTTCCGCGAACAGGCCCTCCAGGCCGGATTGGAATTCGCCGGGGTTCTCCGCATAAGGCAGAAGCGCCCGGGCCTGGCGGAGCGTCTCTTCGGAGGACAGACCGGTATATGAAATACCGCTCTCCGGCGCCGTCACGGAAGAGACGGCCCCTTCTTCTGCCTGGCCGGACACGGTTGTGTCCTTTCCGCAGGCGCACATATCCACGGTATCGAAGTCGTTATAGTTATATCTTACCCCTTGGACTATACCGTCCTCGCCGAACAGGATCTCCAGGCTGTAGGTAAGGCCGTCGGGCCCGAATACATGCCCGGCTTCGCCGCGGAAAACATCGCGGAACATACCCGCTATATTTCCGGCGCCGCATCCGCCTTCCGCCGCGCTGCAAACGCTGAATATTATCGAGCCGCCTTCTTTTAATATCTTGCCCGTGTCCAGGGTATGCAGAAGATTTATGTTATACAGGCGGAGCGTGTTCCCCTCACCGGTCCGTCCCAGCGCCCAGGCCTCCTGGTTCCCGTGACCGTGCAGGACCAGAACTTCGGCCGGTTCGCTTTTCGAGCCTTTGTCCATGGCCCGGAACAATTCTTCCCTGTTCTCGACATTGTAATAAAGCACCCGGTAGCCGTTATTTATCAGCGAGCCGATGATATCCTCGTCCCTGTAAATAATATCATCCTCACCCCACCCTCCCCAGTAAGTGGAGGAGATCACCACCGCCGTCCGCCTGCCGTCGGAGGCGTTAAGCACCTTATTACCGACAATTTCCTTGAAATTCTCGGGTTTGATACCGTCAACCCGCAGGAGTTTGCCGTTGTCGAACAAGGCATCTTTGACGGCATCCGCCCCGTATTCGGCGCAAAGAGCCCGCATCTCCTGCTGAAAATACTCTCCGCCCGGCATCACTTTATCCTCCATCAATATCGTGATCGACTCTCCGGCCCGGCGGTGTTCCAGCAGATATTTATTGTATTCGGCTATGGAGGAGAAACTGTTCACGCCTCTCTGGGTGACCACCGAAGAATAAGAAAGATAGCAGACAGATGCCGCGAAGCCGTAGGCATCCCCGGCGAAGGCCGAGGAAACCGTCTCGCTGCCGAACGTATCCTTAAGGAATCCCGCCTGTCCCAGAAAATATTCCGCGCCGCAGTATTGGATCTTCAGGAGCCCTTCCCTGAACATATAGGAGTCCTTGTTTATAGCCGCGGATACCGAATCCTTGCCGAAACAGGCAACAAGTCCGGAGAAATCCTGCGCCCCGAATTCGTTCACGCTTGCCGCGAGCTTGTTCAGATCGGTGGGGTCATTGTAAAAAAGCTTTGCCGCTCCCTCCTGACCGCAGGCGGAAACTATTTCGGAGACCGCCGCCCGGTAATCCCTGCTGCCGAGGGACACAACGGTCTTGAGCATGCTGTCGGAGAACCCTCTACTGACGACATCCGATACGGTCTCTTTACCGAAGATATCCGTCAGAACGAATTTGGCCTCTTGTTTCTCCGCTTTCAGATGGGCTTCTTTATGGTCTTCCTCTGAGGGGTCGGCGATGCCGGCGAGGTAATCCGACTCCGCCTCTTCGTGGTACAAGACATCGGCAAGAAATTCCGCATCGTCGAACACCGCGTTGTTGATCCAGAGATACCCGTCATAGACGCAGGCGGTGAAATCCTCCAGCGGAGTGCCGGTGACTATCTGCACTTTGCTTAGATCCAGGTCGAAGGTATTGCCGGTGAGCTCCAGGTAGGCGGGGGCCACCACGGTCTGGGCGACGGTTTCCAGCGTTTTCTGCTGCTCAGCCGCAGGCAGCGCAGTCTTGCCGGACGCCTTGGCGGCGGTGATGAATTCCGCGATCTCCGCAGGAAGCTTCCCGTTATAGGAAATCGCACTTAACTCTTGCTGATTCTGCAACGCGAAAATTTTCCCAATTTCTTCCTCACTCAACACCTCGTTGTCGTCGCCCTGTTCATTCTCGCCGGAGGCGGTTATTGCCTCAGGCGCGGCCGTATCTGCTTGATTTGAACCGCTTACATATTCAACTAGCACCCTCTCGGTAAACGCGGGAAATCCCTGCTCCGGATATTTTAGGGCATTCTCCACCGCCATTTGATATAACCTGCCCCAATCAACAGCACGGCCTGTTTCAGCGGCTGTCTCTATAATTAAACCCAGCTCATATCTGGCCTTATCATGGGACTCGCCGGAACACAAATTTGCTTCTTTGTATCCATAGAAATCAGCATATGCCTCTATCCCTTCCGGCTGCCAGCTCATTAATTCAATAACACTCAATGCGCCTAAATCGGAAATGAACTCTTCTATCGTCGTATTTGATTGTAACAAATTATGTGTAAGTTCATGCGCAATCGTTCCGGTAAACGCTGTCTTGGACTGAAGGGTTTTCTTGCCGATCTCTAAATTTGCATTTGATCCGTCGCCTTCTATAAATGCGGCATTGGCAATAATACCAACAGCCAACATCTCGTAAACGTCTTTAGCTTCTTCGCCTTCTTTATATAAAGAACTCAACATCTTAGCATTCGCCAATTGCGAAACCGCCAACTCCGTATCGCTAAGCTGTCCGCCGGCCAATAATTGCGTAGCATCCCTGTCAATGATCTGCCGGGCGGCGTCTAAATTCAATCCATTGTCGATGTTGATCAACTCCGGGTATTTCTTCTCGATCGCCGCATAACGGGAACGGAATGTGCCCATATCTCTGCATAACCCGGCAAACAGCCTGGGGTTATTGGAGAACATATTCCTTAACACATCCTCCCCCCCCAGATAATCGCCTTCGCGGAACTCTGAGAATATTTCTTCAACCCCTTTTATTCCGCCTATGGATGCTATGGCCGACAGGCTGTCCCTTATCCCGGTCGGGCTGCTGATGAAACCTTGTCGCAAGACATCTATCCCTAACAGCTCCGGTGAGGCTAAGTCATTAAATTCCTCCTTAAAGCTTTCTATGCCGCCATAGGTCTGTATGTATTGCAGAAAATAAAACATCCCCGATGGTTCATTCTTAAGTCCTTCCCACAGCGCCTTTATTCCCAGCAGTTCTGGCGAGGCCAAGGCCTTGAATTCCTCCTCAAAGCTTACCAGGCTGCTATAACTTGGGATGCATCTTATGAAATCTACAATTCCCGCTGTATCATTCTTAAACCATTCCCGCAGCGCCTCTATTCCCAGCAATTCCGGAGATGCCAATTGCCTGAATCCGTCTATACCGATATTGCTTGTTATACGGAATAAATCGCCAGTACTCCCGGGGGCGTTCTTAAACCCTTCCCGCAGCGCATCTATCCCCAAGAGTTCCTGAGAGGCCAATTGTCGAAATACGCCGCCTTCGCTGCCTGTTGTTAGATATAATAGGCAACTATCTGTCCCGCCCGGATCATGTTTAAACCCTTCCCGCAGCGTCTCTATTCCCAACAGTTCCGAAGATGCGAATTGCTTGAATCGTTCTATACCGATGCTGCTTTCTATATCCGACAGGAAACTGCCTGTTCCCCATGGATCACGCTTAAACCCTTCCCGCAGCGCCTCCATCCCCAGCAGTTCCGGAGATGCCAATTGCCTGAATGCGTCAATACCGCCGCGGTCTGTTATGTAAAATAGAAACTCGCCTACTCCCTCAGGATCATTCTTCCATCCTTCCCGTAGAGCCTCTATTCCCAACAGATCAGGCGATGCGAATTGTTTTAATCCTTCCATCCGGATACTGTCTTCCGTTATATAGGGCAGCGCCCAAGCTGCTCCCCCCTGGTCATTTTTAAACCCTTCCCGCAGCGCCTCTATCCCCATCAACTCCGGAGAGGCCAATTCAACCATAGCTTCTTTCTGTGCGGCATTAAAGTTTCCTGAAGCCAATATACCTCTCAAGGAGAATTCAGCGGTCTCTTTTTGCGTCTGCCGGTGGGCTTCCTTATGGTCTTCCTCTGAGGGGTCGGCGATGCCGGCGAGGTAATCCGACTCCGCCTCTTCGTGGTACAAGACATCGGCAAGAAATTCCGCATCGTCGAACACCGCGTTGTTGATCCAGAGATACCCGTCATAGACGCAGGCGGTGAAATCCTCCAGCGGAGTGCCGGTGACTATCTGCACTTTGCTTAGATCCAGGTCGAAGGTATTGCCGGTGAGCTCCAGGTAGGCGGGGGCCACCACGGTCTGGGCGACGGTTTCCAGCGTTTTCTGCTGCTCAGCCGCAGGCAGCGCAGTCTTGCCGGACGCCTTGGCGGCGGTGATGAATTCCGCGATCTCCTCCCGGCTCCAGCCGTCGTAGGAGAGAGCTGTTCCCTCCCTGAAATACGCGGCAACGGGGCCGTAAAAAGGCAGGACATCTTCCGGCGCATGGCGATAGAGGGCGCATTCAGCCCACTTACTGATCATCTCTACCGCCTCACCTTCCGCGTTGACACCGGAGACCACGGCCGAATGCCGGATCTCCATTCCTCCGGTCACGCCGTCGTGGTTATCGTCGAACCCGTATATCGCGATATCTCCCGGTTGTTTCGCTTCATCCCGGCCGAGTTCCCGGTAGCCTTCCATATCATCGTCCGGAAAATTATCCCATAATAGATCGCCCTTATTGCGCTGGTCCGTGGGGTCCCCCTGCGCATCGTGCCAGGCATAAGAATGGCAGTTGTAATCGTCCGATTCCGGTGCGAGCCGGATCAGGATCCCCGCTCCTTGCGGATACAACTGTTCAAGAGTATCGCAGCCTACGGCTTCAATGGCCATAGCGAATGACAGCGGATCATCGGAAAACAGCTGCCTCGCCCTATCCCGGCCGCAGGCCTTTACCGCGTTCGCAAATCCTTCTATGCCGGCTTTATTATCGAAAGTCTCTTGGAATCCGAGTTCTGCGATGGAAGCAAACGCGAAACTGAACCCGAACGGATCTTCGCTGAGCACTTCACGGGCGGTATCCCAACCCAGGATATTAAGCGCCTCGGAGATCCCGGCTGCCCCGAGTTTATCCGCCGCTTGCGCTAAGTTGCGTTCGATAACCCTGATATCCCCGGCGTCATTGGCCCCACAAGGAGTAAGCGCCTCGCGCACCAAAGATCCTCCCAATAGATCAGAGAAGGTATCCTTGGCCGCTGCGATAGACGCTTCAGTTACGGCCTCCGGGGCTTTCCCGGGGATGAGCGCAGAAAATGTTCTGAACGCAACCGTATTGCCGCTTTCCAGTTCTCCGCCGAGATAATCGCGCGCGTCTATCCGCAAGACGTATTGATTGCCGTAATCAAGCGGCAAATTGAAACTCAATTCCCTGCCGGAAGCATCCAGGTTATAACTCCTGATATCCACGGTATATCCCCGCTGATCGGCCAGGGTGATCTTCAGCGTTGCCTGGTCTATCCCGCGGCTGAACTCGAAAGTAAAAGTATCGCTTAAAGCCGCCGTCTTCCCCTCTATCAGATTTGAGCTCTCGACCGTAAAACGGCTGCCTCCGTCAAGCAAGTCCGCGATGCGGCCGCTCACCTCTTCGCTTATAAAAGGCATACAAAAAGATTCCAGTTCCTGCCTGGAGAGTGAGATATACGCCGATACGGCTTCCAGCACCAAATCCGCCTGCACGCCGGGTTTGCCTTCCAACATGGCGCGCACATGTTCGTCCTGCGCAAAACCATCAAGGAAGGCCGCCGTCTCCACGGAACTGACGGCGTTCTCATCGGTTGAACCGTATTTCCCCATTAGGTATGCATCCAGATCTTCCGCTCTTATCCCCATATCCAGCGTAATATGCCGCGACTGCGCGGCATTCTCGAAATCAACCGTGGCCGCGTACGCCGGTTCAATGTATACTGCCGCGCCATCGGCCGGACAGACAAATTCAAGCCCGCCGGAAGATAGTTTCCCGGCCGCCATATCGGCATTTACCGTTTTCTTTATCCCGTCTATAACCTCCGGACCGAGGACGGTTTCGAGTTCCTCTGTGTTTATCAGGGCCGGCGGCTCTATCGCGATGCCGGCCGGCTCGATGCGCGCATAAAGGTCTTCCATCCATCCGTCCGGAGGATTAAGACGCTGTTCAACGCTGATCCCGATGATATGCTCCAAGTCTATGCCCTGTCCCCTGTAGTCGCGGACCGGCACCAGTATGCTCCCGCCCTCTTGAGGCGCTGCGAACGTGTAATACGCCGCCTGCCCCTTGCTCCGGGATCCCCCATCGTTAAGGTAGACCTCCACATCCAAAGAGGGACTCAAATAATAGGAAACCAGCTCCTCTTTATCGCTCTTTGAAATAGGTTTAAGGTCGATACGGATGAATTCGGTCTCGCTGAGATCTAAAGCTTCTTCCCGGGAGACTGAAAAACTGTGCGCTCCTATCACAGCTTCCTCTGCGTCTAAAGACAGGACATTTTCGCTCTCATACGTAACGCTGACAGACACGGCATTACCGGCATCGAACGATAAAGTCTCGAAATCCAGCGGGTAGAAAGCGTATCCGGATGCCGCCGTCACTATGACCCCCGCGGGGGTGCCTGCGGCATCTTTAACCACAGCGCCGCTTTCAACATTGCCCACCTCTGCGCCGCTGCCGTCCAATACCTTGCCGCATCCCACAGGGGTTGTAAATTTCACATACGCGGCTCCTTCCGGTAATGACTGCGCCATGGCCCCTATATAACGTTCTTGCGCGCGCTCATCCATCGCCGCCAGGGCCTGTTTACATTTCTCCCCTCCCAATTCTCTCAATATATCCAGCCGCAGCGAAGTCCTGATTGCCTGCGAGAAAAATATCCCCACCTCCGCATTCCCGCCGTTATCAAGCTCCCTGCAGATAAAACCTGTCCAGTATCCCGCTCCCGCCGACTCCAGCAGAACGGAGGTCCGCTCGGAGAAAGATTTTCCGGCGTACCTTACCAGCTTACCGGTTACATCATCATTCCTGATCCCGGAGAGTATCGATGACGCCTCAACGCTGTCCATCAGCTTCAGGATACTGACGGCTTTATCCGAGTCATAAGAATCGACCAATCTGCTTATCATAGCGGAGGCGGCTGCCGGGACGGCCTGGAATACGCCTGAAAGATATTCAGCCGCCTTACGGTCATCAAACGACCGGATTGCCCGCACGGCGACCGCGGTGTTCTTTTCATCATATCCGGCGGAGGAGCAGAACAACAATTTCGCCGCGTATTGCGCCGGCAATATTTTCGCGCATTCTTCGATAAAGGCTGTTTCCTGTTCTTTTGCCTGCTGGTGGGCCGTCTGGATTTGTGGATCGGCAGGACTGACAGTGCCGGATAATAGATCGATCTCCGTTTGTTCATGGCAGAGCACTTTGGCAAGCGAGAGAGTGTCGTCGAACACCGCGTTGTTGATCCAGAGATACCCGTCATACACGCAGGCCGTGAATTCCTCCAGCGGAGTGCCGGTGACTATCTGCACTTTGCTTAGATCCAGATCGAAGGTCTGGCCGGTCAGCTCCAGGTAGGCGGGAGCCACCACGGTCTGCGCAACGGTTTCCAGCGCCGCCTGCTGCTCGGAGGCGGGAACGGCTGTCTTGCCGGTGGTCCTGACCCCCTGCGCGCCGTCGATGAACTCCGCGATCTCCTCCTGGCTCCAGCCGTCGTAGGAGACAGAGATTTCCCCGGTCTTGTTCAAATATTCTGTTACCGCATTATAGGTCCGGTCGGGATCGGTTTGAGGATAACTATACACTACACCCGTTACCTTCCCCTCCTGGAAGACAAAATGGTCGAACGCCGCCGGCCTTGTAGGCGCGAATATGCCGCCTGCTTGATGACAACCATCGGCCAGCATATTGGCGATATTTTCCTCGTCCGCCCTGCCTTCACCGGTGCTGCAGCTTATCAGCACAATGATCCCGCCTTCATCCAGGAAAATCAGCTTATTCAATTGCTGCCTGTCGGAGAGGTCCAAAGTGACTGTATCATACACGCCGCCCGCCCTGCCGATCGTCACTGCCGTGGGAGCTCCATGCCCGGCGATCACCGTCAAAGAAGCCTTTTCATCTCCGGTCGCGTCCTGGAGGGCGGAGAATAATTCGTTTTCATTATTAACCTCATAATACATAATTCGATAGGCGGAAAGCTCGCCGAACGCCGGGCTGTATTCAAACGCGTTATCCCAATCCGGGGCATTGGAATAGATCAACACGGCAAGCGGCCGGCCGTCAGGCTCATTATTCAGCCGGTTCTCAAGGATAGTCTCTAACCGCCCGGCAAGCGCAACACCCAGGCCGGGCCCGCCCTTGGCCGCTTCCGACCTGCTGATAGAACGCGACGCGCGCATAATTCCTTCTTCGCCGAAAATAAGATCTTTCACTTTGTCTTTACCGTAAGACTCGGAAAGCCGGCCGCCCATCCTGATAAAACTGCCTGCTCCCATAATACTTACCGCTTTCAAGAACGAGCTCACGTCGTCTGTATCAGCCTGGAATTTCTGCGCAAGCCGCCCAACGCCGCACCAGGAACATACGGCATCGTAATTCTCCGCCCCCATAACGGCGATCGCCGAAATGACGCCGGAAACCGCGCCCCCGTTCTGAGAGAAAGACTCATTGAGCTCCTTTTTCCCACCGGCGAGGATAACCGCCTTGTTATAAGCGGTGAAGAAAGCGCTTAGACTGATATCCGACGTCTCTTCGAGGGAATCCACAAAAGAATACGGATTATCCAGGGCAAAGGAACGCACTGTGTCTTTCCCGAAGAAAAAGTCGAGATTATTGAAGGCGTTCTTTCCTTCTTCCGCGCTAAATGCCGCGTTGATACGTACTGCCATGGCCGTTTCGTAGAACTTGTTCTCGAACATGCCGGCGACCAGGTCTCCGCCGCAGGCCGCTTTAAGGGTCTCCACCCGGTTTATGAACGAATCCAGACCGCCGGTATTATGGATGAATTTGAGCGCGGTCATGAATCTGTCCGTGTCGGAGCAAAATGATTTGAGGACCGTCTCTTTATTTAATATTACCGACAACACCGAGCAATCGGATTTAAAACCGCCGAAATCGGCATCCCCCATATCCTTTACGGCAAGGACGGCCTTGATCACCCCGCACATGTTGCCGGAAAGGTCCGAGGCAGGGACGTCCCCTCCGAACAATCCAGGCTGAAACAGCTTATCGAAAGCGGACCGGAAATCATCTATCCCTTCGAATGTCTTGAGAAGGGAGAGTAAGCTGCCGAGATTACCCGCCGCGCTCACCACCGCCTTCTTGCCGAAGACCTCCGGTGACGAGAGTTCTTTGATCCATTCCCTGCCGGCTTCCGCGCCCCCGCAGGCCTTTATCCCGCGCGCGAAAGAATTGAACTCGGAGGTCCCTCTCGCCAGTATCCCGCGCATCGCTTCCGCCCCGAGGATATCCCCGGAAAAGAAAGCCTCCAGTTCTATTATCCCACCTATATAATTGACCGACCGCACAAAATCCTGATACCCGGTCCCCTGGAATGCCTGTTTCATCAGCCCGCAGCCGAAATATTCAGCGCCGCATAATTCGGCGATCCCTCCGGCCCCTCCAGCTTTATCCAGCTGATTGATGAAATCGGCGAAAGTCGCCGGTCTTCCGGTGAACATCGCCCTTAACAGGTCTCCGCCCAGCACGCTCTCATCGGACAGGATTCCGTATGTCTTTAAGAATGCCTCCGTTCCTCCGGCGGATGCGGCCTCCGCCAGGACATTGCCGAATCCCAGGGGGTCCTTGTCCAACGCGGTCATAAGCGCGTCTCTGCCGAGAGAGCCGGGTTCAGACAGCCGGCTGAAAAGCGTCTCGAAAGCGTCGATACCGCCCAGCTTGCCGATGCCCTGGCATATCTTGCCTAATCCGCCTTTTTCAAAAGCCTCGATCACCGCTTTTTTCCCGAACAAGCCGGCATCGGACAGCCTGCCGAATACCGCGGAGAAAGTCTCCATTCCCCCGGCTTTGACTATACCCCGTACGGTATTGCCGAATCCGAAAACGCCTTTATTGTCCCAAAGGGTAAGGCATGATCCTTTCCCGACGAAGTCATCCTCGAATAACCGGGATAATGCCTGCGTACCGCCAAGACTCGATATCTGCAGGAGCGCCTCGGAAAAACCCTGGGGAGAGGACTGGAAGCCTTTGCTTAACCGTTCGCTTCCCAGATATTCCGGCGATGCCAGCTCCGAGTAAAGGCCGGTAAATGAATCTATTCCCCCTATCGCGGCCAGATTGTAAACAAAATCTCCGAAAGTTGAAAAAGTGCTCAGGTCATACATTAAATGCTGCCGCACGGCGTCGCTTGAGCCTAACATATCCGGCCGGCTGAGCCTGTCGAAAGCCTCGGCGAACTTGTCCATTCCGCCGAGAGCGGTAATACCTTTGATCATCGTGCCCAGGCTTGAGGGATATTTCTCAAAGACCTCCTTCAAGCGCTGCTGTCCGTAATACTTGTCATCGGAAAGTCCCTGCAGTATCTCCAGGGACTCTTGCGCCCCGGCGGCGCTGACTTGATCCACCAGCCCTGTTTTAAAGGTTTGGGAGTATTTGTTCTCCTGTCCGGAGACACCCGCTTCGCCGAACTGTTGCACCAGAATAGAGCGCGATTCATCATAACGCGCTTTATCTTCGGCCGCCTGTGCGGCCGCTTCCCTGATATGGCTGCTGAATTTCTCTATTGCTTCCACGGCGTACCGGTGGGCTTCTTTATGGTCTTCCTCGGTGGGACTGACGATGCCGGAGAGGTAGTCCGACTCCGCCTCTTCGTGGTAAAGAACGTCCGCGAGAAGGACAGTATCGTCGAACACCGCGTTGTTGATCCAGAGATACCCGTCATACACGCAGGCCGTGAAATCCTCCAGCGGAGTGCCGGTGACTATCATCACATTGGTCAAGTCCAGGTCGAAGGTCTGGCCGGTCAATTCCAGATAGGCGGGAGCCACCACGGTCTGCGCGAAGGTTTCCAGCGCCGCCTGCTGTTCGGAGGCGGGAACGGCGGTCTTGCCGGTGGTCCTGACCCCCTGAGCGCCGTCGATGAACTCCGCGATCTCGGAAGGAGTCCAGCCGTCGTAAGAGATACCGCGGTCGCTCCATTCGTATGTAAGCGGCTTCTGCACGTAATCACCGTTCTCCCTGGGCATGGACGCCATTACGGTATCGTAAGAATTCCTCCCTGCGCCGACTATATCGAGAAGTTCTTTCAGATAATTGCAGGGCTCATCACCCAGCACCAGGAAATGCACCATTTGCTGTAAAGCCTCCTGTTTGGAGCAGCCGATCTCCGGTTCCTGAGCTATGTAATAAACCAGCAACGCCCCCATCCCGGTCCTGGGGAGTCCGGCATAACCCAGGTTGAAATCCACATGCCACTGTCTCTCTCCAAGCTTGGTTATCTCTATGACCTGGGCGGGGTCCATTTCTTTGAAATCGGTGGTAAAATCCACGTGAAAGACCTGTGGTGACTTCACCCCGAAGTCGTGGTCGCGGTAGTCGCCGGTATATATCTCATAATGATACGCGGTGCGCACGCCGGCATAATAAAGGTCGACCTTCGCAGCGGTCAGGTCGTAATCGGCCGGCGGGAGGTAATAATCGTAATAATAGACGCTCCTCTCACGGAAACCCTGTTCCGGGTCGTATTCCGTGTCCTGGAGGTTCATTATCCCGTCGCGGTCGGCGTCCAGGTAATAATCATAGTTCTCGTCGGGGTAAAGCGTGGTCTTATACGGATATGCTTCTTCCCCGTCTTCCTTGTATGAATTCCAGCCGTCGATAGTGCCATGGTTGGCCTCCGCCAGCCCGTCGTTCATCTCTTCCCAGGAATACCCCTTCAGCAGCATCTGCATCTGAAGGTCGGGCATTGTATGATAATATGTGGACGGCTCGGTGGTGGTGATAAAATATGCGTATTGCCCCATGGCCTGGGTCCATTCCTGCGCGTAGAGATCGGAGGAACAGCAGGAACTGAGCATGATGACCTTGTCCCTCTCATTCAAGTTTGCAGCCGCCCTGTCGAACATTTCCTGGGGCAGGATATCGTCAAGCTTGGCGTCGTTGAAGCGGTAACCGTTGCCCATCACCGAATGCCCCTCGAAAGCGATGAATTTATAGTCCGGGTCGAACAGTTTATCCATAAACACCTGCCTGCCCACCGGGCATTTATGCGTGTTGGCGGTGACCATGACATTGACGACACCGAATTCCTGGGAAGTGACCGTCCCGGTAAAAGTTATCACCCCCGGGATGTTGGCGTCGACTATCTCGCCGATGTCCCTGGCCTGCTCCACGCTGTAAGAAGCCAGCGCCATGTTGTCTTTGAACGACTCCGTGACCCCTTTGTAATTCTTAAGTATCCTGCCGTCGGAGCTTAGATACCCCATGTAAACGAGAACGCTGAATACCCTGTCCGAGTCCAGCCCGGCGCCGGCAAAAGCGTCCCGGGCCACCGTTCCCGTGCCCTCCACCTTCTTGAATTCCCCGTTCTTATCGAACATCTGCTCGATCCCCTTCAAGTTGGTGTCCTCCCCGTGCCTGAAGGGATTCTTAAAAACCTCCCATATTTTATCCCTTTGCCCGGCATACGCGCTTCCCAGCTGCATCTGGGAGGCCGAGGTCAGCTTGTAATAAGCGGACTGGATCTCCCCGTTGCTGTTTATATATTCGTTCTTGACCAGATCATTCCACAGCCCTTTCGCGTTGCTGCACCAGGAAAGGCTGCTGAACTGGATGGAAGGCGTATCGAGATTCGGGTCAAAACCGATATGGAATTTTACGCTTTTCTCTCCCGATGTGAGCCATGTTTCTTCCGGCCCGAACCATTTCTCGAACGGCGCCGAAACGGAAGTGCTGGTGGTCCTGCCGGATTCTTCCGGGACCTTGGCGGGAGCGGCGGTGAAAGAAACGGTGTATTTCTCCAGGCTCTTGCCTTCCATGTTCTTCCCCGTGATGGTCAAAGTATATTCCTTCCCGTTGACTATAGCGGGTTTAAAACTTAAGACGCGGCCGCTCTGGTCGACCTGTATATTCTTGAGGCCGACGCTCTTACCGTCCTGCGACTTCACCGCTATCTGCAGGCTGCCGGAGGTCACCATATGGCTGAAGGTCACGGAGACGATGTCACTCACCGAAACATATTCCTGCCCGGAGAGACTGAGATCTTTCACCAGGAATGCTTCCGCGGAGTTATTGATGTCCTGCAGAAGGTTCTCCACGTCTTCCCGTATTAACGGCATGTATATTGCGCTCGCCGCGTCTTTTTGCCCTTTGATCTTCGTGGCTATCGCTGATGCCACTGAAGACGTGTTCATCTTCGAAGCGTATTCGCTGCGGTCAAGGTAAGTTTTTATGCCGCCGCTTAAGGCGCTGTTACCGGAACTGAACAACTTGCCGGTCTCCTGAACGGCTATCTCCCCCGGGTCCGTTGTTTTGTAAACCCTGTTCAGATAGGCCTCCAGCTTATCCGGCTTCGTGGTCATATCGAGCTTCACGTGGTATCCGGTCAAGGCATCTTCCGGGCCTACTTCCACTATATTCGCGGGCAGGGAATAGACGCTCTTCTTGCTCCCGGAGTAGACGACATCAATGCCCTTGGTATCTCCTGTCTTCAACAGATCAGATTGCACAGACTTCTGCAGCCCGGCTATAGCAGCCTCGTCCAGCCCGGCTGGCGCGCCCTGCACGCTCACTTCTCCCAACAGGCTTATCCCGCCGCTGGTCAGCTTCGCGAACAACGGGTCGGGGCTTGCTCCCTGCGGATAACTCACGTTCTGGTATATCTCTATCGCTACAACACGGCTCAAATCTACCTTTTTACCGGCTTCTTCCAGGGAAATATCTATCCTGCCGGCCTGCGTAGGATCCAACGAATACTTCCCGGCCTCAACCTTGCCGCCGGCGGTCTTCAGGTATACGTTAAGCACAAGCTCCTGCTCGGCGTCATACTTACGCAGTTCATTCAGGTCCTTATCCGATATCTTATCCATATCTATCCTCAAATACGCATATCCGCCCAATCCGCCGGTTACCGTCATTCCCATATACCCATCCACGGAATACAACCCGGATAACTCCAGGGATTTGCTCTCCGCCCGAGTGACCGCCAGGCTGCCGGCGCTCTGCATCTTCAGCGTCAGGGTGCCGTAGTCCAGGCTCATATAGCTGTATTTATTGTTGCCTTCCTTGTCTCCGGAATCGAACATCGCCACCCCTTGAGGAAGGTTGTTCGCGTCCCTGATCACATACGCGGGCTCGATCTTGCCGGCCTCGCTGCCCTGGCCCGTCAACAACGTCTTCGTATCGCTGCCGGCAAGTGTGTATGACACATACGCCGCCGCCTTGTCCAGTTTGCCGCTCATAGCATCCAGGTAAACCTTGAACGCATCATCATCCATCGCCTGGAATACCTGTTTGACGTTGTCACCGTTCATCTTCTTCATTATCGCCAGCCCGGCCGCGCTATCCACTGTCTTGGTCAGGAAGGTCACCGCCGAGGCCGCCGCGCCGTTCTCCACGGTTTTATCCAGCATCTCCGCCAGTTTGTCGTTCCCGAGCGGCGTTACCAGCGTCTTCGTTTCTTCCCCGTCTTTTATGTGCAGGTAATTAAGGAACTTGATCTGCGTCGTTTCGTCTTTGATCAACGGCAATACTGTTTTCTTCTCCTCTCCCGTCATCCTGGCAAATACCACCTTCGCCCGCTCCTGGCGCATATACTGCAGGATATCCGCCTCCTTCTGGTAGTCGGCCTTACCCTGCCCGTCCACGCACACGCTCTTGAACAGCGACTCCATCCTCACGTCTTGATACACGTAGCCGAGCAGTCCGGCGGCAGATTCGCCGCTCATTAAGGACAACATCTCCGTGAATGCCTCATCGTTGAATTTCTCCACAAAAAGATACATGTTGGTCACGCGGGAATTGTTACCGGAGGTCTTCTCTTCTTCCGAGATCAATTCCACCACCTTGGATATCACCTCCCCGTTCCTGCCGATGGACATGCTGTTCATAACATCAAAAGCGGTGTCGTATTTCGCCTCGAGTATGAAATTCGCCAGCATTTCCGCCGCTTTACCGGTATCCGCGGCGGTCATCCAGGAATACAACAGTTCCTGGCCTGCATGGTCCTTTATCAATGCGGCGATGATCTCTTCCTGCTTGGCCATATCAAAGCCGGCCAGGATACCGAACGCCTTGCTATTGCCCATCAATGACAGAATCCCGACGGCATAATCGGCCTTACCGGACAGGCATATCCCGGATACCTTTGCCGCATCCATGTTCTCCAGCCAGTATTTAAGCGCTGCGGCATTCCCCGCCTCTCCCCTTAGCAGATCTATGACCTGCTTGGACTTCTGCGCGTCGAACCCGGAGAACACGGCCAGGGATACTTCCTGCGGCATCATCGCCAGTACGCCGCTCACCGCAGCGACATCCATGACGCCGCAGATCGCGGAAGCCCTGGCTGCATCCGTATTAGCCAGCCAGTATTTCAATACCGGGGCATTCTCCGCATCGGTTTTCATCGCGAGTATTATCTGCGCCGACTTCTGCGCGTCGAACCCGCTGAAAACAGCCAAAGACTTATCCTGCCGCATGCCCGTCAGCGCCGCAATCGCGCTCTCCATATCCAGGGCGTTGATCAAAGAAACGGCCTGCGCGCTTTCCAGCGAATCCAGGATCGCATTCAGCTTCTCCGTCCCCAGCAGGCCTTTGACCATCCCGGCCGCCGCGGCCGGCGCGCCGTTATAAATGCCGAGCAGATATTCCGCGGCTTTCTGTGCGTCCTGGATCCCGGCCAATATGGACTCCGGATGGTCGATCCCGGATCCCTCGGAGTTTTTCAGGATCTTGGCCGCCCGCTCTACCGGCATCTGCGCCAGCCAGCCCGCGACCTTCTTCCCGCCGGCATCGTCATTATCCATCTGTCCAAGGATACGGCTTATCATGCGATATGTATCATCGCTCTCCGGGGCTTTCAGGATAATGGCCAACGCGTTATCACTGCTG
Organism: uncultured Planctomycetales bacterium; assembly: GCA_964488935.1. Taxonomy (GTDB): domain Bacteria; phylum Omnitrophota; class Gorgyraeia; order Gygaellales; family Profunditerraquicolaceae; genus Undivivens. The sequence continues at coordinate 25,216 of CAZAVF010000009.1, forward strand.
CAGAAGTTCAACACGTTCGCCGCGCTGGTTATGCCGTTCTCCGTGGAGGCGGCCCCGGACCCGAACAACGTCTGCGCCGTTATATCGGAGAAATCCAGCTTTGTTATCGCGCCGCTGCGCACGCCGGACTCGGTCTCTTCCGCGATACGCAGCGCTTCTTCGCGGCTCTTGCCGATATTTGTCATATACCACTTAGTATATTCAAAAGCGATATACGGTCCCAAATCCGTGTCCTCCTCGATCCGGGAGGATATATAAAGCGTGTTGTCCACGAACGCGGTGGTAAAACCGCTGTATTGCGAAAAGTTTCTGTCGATGTTGGCCATAACTACCTGGTAAGAAGAGCCTCCCCAGGATGCATCGGCGATCCCCAGGCTCGATTTGGCTCTGCTCACGCAGCCGTTCAGCCATCCGGCAGAGGAAAACCCGCTTATAAGATAATAATCCTCCTCCCGCACTGCCCGGGTAAAATCCTGTAATTTCACGTCCGACCAGCCGTGGGAATCAGACGCCGGTGCTCCTGTACCGGAAGTTTGCGCCGAAGCGGCTTCCGGCTGTGCAGTCACAGCGGCCGGCTGCTGCGCCGCCGGTATCGCGATCACGGTCTCGGGTTCCTGCGCCGCGGCGGCCGGTATCACGCTTTGCGACACCTCTCCGGTCTGTTTGAATTGCGCGAAGTCCGCTTCTATAGTCCGTGCCTGCTCGTGCGTCAGGTCTTTATTGCTTTCAAGGAGCAGATGTATCAATACCTCGCCGATCTTGCCGCGGTCGAACGCAGAGGCGTCACAGGTAATGCCGAAACAGGACAAGACGTCTTTGTTGATATATATATCACCTTTATATACCGCCGCTGTAAATCCCTTTTCCTTCTCTGTCCCGCCCTTGGTATCAAGCGAATAAACCTGGGGTATTACGACCTCCTCCCCGAAAGCCTGTTCCCAGTAAGCGATGACGCTGCTGCTTTCCGCTTCCAGGTTGTCTTTTGCCGCGAGCTTGACCTCGGATATCCTGCGGAAGGAAGCCGCCTGCTGCTTATCTATAAAAGCGGATACTTCTATTCCGCTCCAGCCGTCATCGTAGGAATAGATCGAAGAAGCGGCCGCCGGGGAGACAGTCCCTTGTCTCTTGAAAGCCTCGAATTTGGCCTCTTCCGCGCGCGCCTCTTCATGGGTGAACCCTTTATACCTTTCCAGTTCCTCATGCAGGATGATCTTTTCCGCCATATCCGCGTCGCCTTTATACCTGGCGCTGACCAGGATGTAATCACCGGATCCGCCATAGTAATAGCCGTTCACCAGCGCACCGTGGAAATCCTGATAAAAAGCGGTGGTCACGCTGAGATCACGCACAAAAACCGGAAGCTGTTTAAATGAATCCGTCTCCCCGAAACGCGTATTCCAATAAGAGCGTACGGAATCATACCGCTCGTTGACATCAAACGCGGGTTGAACTATACGCGGATCCGCCCCCATGTGGTCCATCGATCCCATGGCATAACTATTGATCTCAGCCAACTGCGCGGAGGTATAATTATCGTAGGAATACATGGTCGGTTCTGTGTTTCGGGAGTAGGAGGTGACCGTCGTGGATCGTGCTGCGGAGAGGAGATCGTCTGATTTCGCGCCCGGCGGGCCCTGCGATAATGTGTTATCGGTCAATATCCCGTCCAAAGGATCTATATCCGCCGCTTTAGCCGATACAACGGTATTGTTGCCTATCTTACCGATGTCACCGGAGCCGGCTGCCGCCTTCGCGGCGTTATTCTCCGGCCCCTGACCATTATTTATAATTACCTTCTGATCCACACCATCCGGTACCGCCTGCGGATATCCCGTTGACGCCTCGACTGCCGCGCCCGCCGTTTCCCCGCCCGAGCCCTCGGCGATCTTATCCGCCTCAATGTCCTTTTTAACAATGAAAAAGTCGTTCTTCCTCTGTCCGGAGTACGCGTCTGACGGGACGTCTATATTGTCGGTTTTGAATATCATCGCCAGAGAATCCAGAGCTTCTGCGGCACTCTCCCGGACGGTATCGATAATTTCCTTACCGATACGGCCGGAATCACTGTTGTTAATCCCGCTGCCCTGGACTTTAATAAGCAGGACGGCATCGTTCGCTACGGTTAAATCCGCCGTCTCCGGGACAACGTCGGCTAATTGCCGCTCGCCGACTTTTTGTTCAATAACCCCGCTTATCTCCGGCATGACGCCTTCGGAGGCCGCTCTATTGCTCCCTTTTATCACTTCTATTTTTGCCTCGGCCGGCAATACTTCGACATCCGTCACCGATATAGGATCCGTATCCTCGACAGAAAGGATCTGCGGAGACAAGGTCATCCGCCCTTCCACAGCTCCGGTTATCCATCTTTCAGATGCCGCCCGGACGGCAACCACATACCCCGTCTCAACGGTATCTACATTGATCACACTATCGGCTTCCGTCCCTGTTATCCTGCCGCCTTCCACCGCTATCTGTCCGGCGGCCGTGCCGGCTGCTTCTATCGCCGCCGCGCTGATCAGGCTATTGATCACCGTTCCACTTACTTCACTGCCCCGCCCTATCGCCATCTGATTAACCGCCAACGCTCCGTTCTCCGCCGTTTCCGCGTTTATCACACTACCCGCCACTATACCGCTCACTATACCGCCGTCGGCAGCAGCCTGATTGGCCGCTATACTGCCGGATCCGACAATCCCTATATCGATCAGACTGTCGGTCACCGTCCCGCTTACCTTTCCGCCTTCTACCGCTATCTGCTGGGCGACCATACCGCCCTCTTCAATGGTCCCCGCTATGATCACGCTGTTGAGCACGCTTCCGCTCACTTCACTACCTTCACCGGCCGCGGCCTGTCCGGCAACTACAACGCCTTTGCCCGCCGTTACCACCGTTATATCACTGTTCTCCATGTCCCCGGTCACTCTGCCGCCGTCAACGGCGAATTGGAATGCCACGGTATTGCCGCCGTCCGTATTGGCCACACTCAGGCTGCTCCCGGACACCGCGCCGTCTACTTCGCTGTCTTTACCTTGCGCTGCCTGCAGGGCTACTACGCTTCCTTTGCCCGTCTCACCGATATCTATTGAACTATCCCGCGCGTCAAGGTCGACCGTTCCTTCCGATGCGTAAGCAAACGAGACGATGCTATGATCGGCCTTGCCCACAAATATCCGGCAATTATCGAGAGCGGTCGTGATCACCCTGCCGCCTTTTTGCGTATATATCGGCGCCACGGCGGATTCCGTTGCGTCGAATACGGCGATCAAACAATTTTTCCCTTGTCCGGCAGGGGCTACTTCCTCCAGGATGACCTGCCCGGCCCCGTAAACCAGCAGATTATCTCCGGCAATACTGCTGTGCGCCTGGACGCTTCTGCCGCCTAATATGTAAACCTGTCCCTTTAACCCGGTGCTCTTCTGCAGATTGACGTCTGTTCCCGGGCCGGCAAGCACAATAACCGCCGAATCAGCGGAAACATCATAGTTTTCAAGAATAATCTCTTTGGCTTCTCTCGCGTCAATGACCTGCGCACGGGAACCCTCGACTGTCTCCGCTCTGCGCACGATTGCACCCCTGGTAATCTTATTGAACTCAACATGCTCAAATCCGGAGGATTTCAACACTTTTATTATCTGCTCCCGGTTCTGCTCCAAGGATATGCCGGATCCGAGGTTCCCGGTCTCCGTATTCTTCCGGCTGTCAAAGACGGCCTCTGCCTGCTTCGCCGCTTCATGAGCTTTCTGATGGTCTTCCTCTATGGGATCAACGATGCCGGCGAGGTAGTCCGACTCCGCTTCTTCATGGTAAAGAACGTCCGCAAGAAGGGCAGTATCGTCGAACACCGCGTTGTTGATCCAGAGATAACCGTCATACACGCAGGCGGTGAAATCCTCCAGCGGCGTGCCGGTGACTATCTGCACTTTGGTCAAATCCAGGTCGAAGCTCTGGCCGGTCAATTCCAGGTAGGCAGGAGCTACCACGGTCTGCGCAACGGTTTCCAGCGCCGCCTGCTGCTCTGCGCTCGGAGCCGCCGTCTTGCCGGTGGTCCTCACCCCCTGCGCGCCGTCGATGAATTCCGCGATCTCACCCGGAAGCATGCCGTCGTAGGAAAACGCGGTGTCCCAATCATAAAGCATCGGGGTATCTTCACTGCCGTAATCCACCAAACTGGCGAAATCCATGCTATCCCGCGGAAAACTTATGATATCCAGAAGGGCATCGAGATAGTCGCATTTTTCGTCGCCTTCCAGCAGATAATTGATCATATGCTGGAGCGCCTGCTGCTTGGTGCAGCCGATCTCCGGCTCCTGGGCCGCGCAATAAACAAGCAGCGCGCCCATCCCCACTCTCGGCAGCTGGGCGTATCCCAGGTTGAAATCCACATGCCAGTTATGGGCATCGGCTTTGTCGAAAGTGCAGATAATGGATGGGTCCATCTCCTTGAAATCCACCGTGAACGATATGTTGCTCTGCTCATCCGTCCTCAGCCCGAAGTCGTGCCCTCGGTAACAGCCGGTGTATATCTCGAAATGGTATCCTACGCGGATAGAGGAATACAAGAGATCCACACGCGCGGCGTCAAGATTATAACCGCCGTCCGGGATATCGTATCCGTAATAATAATCCCGCTGCATCGCCCCTTCGGAGACGTCAAGCCGGTATTCATCGTCCACCGTGTTCCGCCTGCCGTCTTTGTCGGCGTCCACGAACGCGTCGAGATCCTCATTGGGGTAAAGTATCGTGTCATGGCCGTAGAAATCATACCGCTGGCTGTACGAATTCAGCAATGTCTCGTTCATCTTGTCCCACGAATAACCGAGCATAAGCATCTCTATCTGCAGATCCGGCCTGAACTGCGGATAGGAGCTTGGTTCGGTAGTGGTTATAAAATAGGCGTACGGTCCCAAGGCCTGCGTCCATTCCTGCGCGTATAGATACGCGGAACAGCATGAGCCGAGAAGTACCACCTTGCTCCTGTCGGTAAGGTCTTTTGCGCGGTCAAACATCTCCTGCGGCAGGACATCGTCTATCTTCCCGTCCTGGAAACGATAACCGCTTCCCATGACCGAATGTCCCCAGAACATTATGACCTGGACATCCGGGTCAAAAAGTTTATCCAGGAATATTTCCCTTCCTTCCGGGGAGTTATCGCGGCAGGAAATAAGGATGCTTTCCAGGGATTTGAACTGCTCCGTGCTGTATTCGGGGAATTCCCCCTTGAAATCCCCGCTCAGTTCCGTGAAATCGCTTTTGACCTGGTGGTTATAACTGCCTATGTACCCATACGAGACCAGTTTCGCCAGGACGTCCTCCGACTTCATCCCCAGACCATTTATTTCTTTTTCCGTCGGGACGCCCAGGTCGGTAATGGTGATCTCAAAATTGTAATCCTTCCATTTTCCGTCCAGCACCATTTTAGCCTTGCCGGTATAAGTTATCAGGCCGTCAACTTCGGTCTTGGTGAATTGCCAATGATGAAAGTTGAACATGGATTCAAGAGCTGCGGGTATGGAGGTCGCGCCAACACCTTCGCCCATAGGATCAAGCCCGATATGTATCTTAAGGACCTGGTCCGGGTTCTTTTCCGGGTCGAACCAGAGTTCATACGGGGCCGATACCGTGGAAGTCCTGGTCCGGCCGGTTTCCTCCGGCACCGAGGAAGGGTAAGTCTTGAAATCCACGCTGAAACTCTCCAGTTCAGTCCCGTACTTGTTCTTCCCTTCCACGCTGAGCGTATATTCCGTGCCCACAGACAATGCCGGGCTGAAACTTACCTTCCGCCCGGTGCCGTCGACCTGGAAATCGGCGATCTTTGTGCCGGCCCCGGATTGGTCGGTCAAAGTGATGGCCAGCTGTTTCTGGTCCACGATATGGCTGAAAGTCAGCGTAATTTTTTCCCCGTCTTGCGACGAAATGCTCTGCTGAGAGGAAACGCTGCTTTCCACCACCGTGAATGCTTCACCCGAGGACAGGATGTCCTGCCTGGTATTCTCCATGTCCCGGCGGACATATTCCTCTATCTGCGGCATAAGAGCGGACTTTCCCGCCTGCACGATGCTGTTTATTTTCTGCGCTACCGAATAAGCGTTCAATCCCGTTTTCTGCGGAAGGCTTTTCTGCAGATTGGAGGAATATTTGCCCAGCAGGATGCCTGCCTCATATTGCGCGATCTGCTCTTCGGTCTTGCTGCCGTATTTCTTGCTCATATAGGCGTCGTATCCTTCCGCCGTCAGTTTTGCGTCGAATTGCACGTGACAGCTTTCAAGCGATTCCCCGAACTCCAGGGAGACGGCGTCTTTAGGCTCCGCGTACACTTTCTTGGCGCTGGAATAGAACAGGCTCAGATCGCCCGTTTCAACCGTGCTCATCTCGGCCGTCCGGATCGCTGCACGGACCTCTTCGACCCCGTGTCCGCTCAAAGGCTTGCCGTTCTCGGCTTTATATTGTATTTCCGTATCCTTCTGCAAAAGTATGCTCTCCGGCAATATCGTCACTGCCCGGTATACCGCGCCGTTATTACCGGCCACCGTATTCTCCTGTTTAACCATTACCGCGTAAATACTGCTCAAGTCGACAACTCCGGCGGCTTCCGCAAGCGGGACTATAATCGTATTGGGTTTCTCGGGATCAAGCGAATATACCCGGCTCTTATACACATCGACTCCATCGCTCAAGTATACACTCACCTCCAGCATCCTGTCTTTATCGGCGTAACGCAATCCCTCAAGCTCTTCGCGGGAAACTTCCCCCAGCGACACGGAAAGATACCCATAGCCGCCGGCATCTATATCCCCTTCCCGCGCTATGAAAATCCCGGCCTCGGTCTCCCGGTCCTCCAGAGATAAAGATTCGGTTTCTCCCGGTTTCGCGGTAAAAGTCAGCGATTTTGAGGAGTCGAAAGATAATTTCTTGTAGTCCAGCGGGAGATAAGTGTATTTCTCGTTCCCGTCCTTATCTGAGGAATCAAAAACTGCTATCCCCTCCAAAGCCCCGTTTTCGTCCCTTATGATAAACGCTTCTCTTGCCCTGCCGAGCTCTGTCCCCTGCCCATTTATCAGGATATCCTCCCCGTTCAAGGAAAAAATGACCGTCCCCTGTCCGCCGGACTGGGACATTTGTTCGATATACGAAATGAGGGCGTTTTCTTCCATGACAGAAAACATATTTTTCACGTTGTCCTGGGACATGGCCTTCAGATACTGTGTCCCCTGTTCCGGCTCCACCGTCCTGGAAAAGAACAAGGCCGCATTGTCAACGGCACCGGCCTTTACCGCGGCGTCCATTATCCCGGCCACCTTCTTGGTCCCCAAAGCAGCCAAAAGTCCTTTGACAGAACCTGGATCCCTTGTGAACTGTCCGTTCAGGATGTTCACCTGCCTGTCTTCTCCGGTTATCAGCGGCAGGACAGCCTCTTTTTCTTTCTGATCCAGCTTGAAGAACAAAGACTTGGCACGCTCCTCTTCAAGCAGCGACAATACCCGGGCCTTTTTCTCATTATCGCTGCCTCCTGCGGCATTTAGTATCTTCCCGGCCGTGAAATCTTCGTAAACTACGCTGATCACCTTGGCGGCGTCCTCCGGAGAAGCGTCTTTCATGATCTCGGCGATCAGGCTGGAGGAGATATCCTCGGTAAAATACAGGAAGTTCTCCGCCAACTGATCGGCCTTATCCTGACTGCCGGAGCCCGACCATGAGGATTCGGCTTCCGCCGCTTCATCTATCATTTCTATAAGCAATTCTTTTTGTTTGGCCCGGTCGCTCATCCCGTTGAAGAGTCCTGAAGGGATACGGTGGAACACTGCGTTATCACCGGCCCCTGTGAAGTATTGCCACCCCCCCATTATAAGATAAAGCATCAGTTCCGTTGAATCAGCCGTATCCGCCTTATCCAGCCAGCCGGAAAGGATCCTGGCGTTATCGCCTCCGGCTTTGAGCAGTTCGTAAGTAATGTCATATAAACGTTGTTGGCTGAGATAGCTCAGCACATCAACTCCCTTGGAAGCATCTATCTCCGGAACGATCTTCAACGCCGTTTCTTTCTCCATAGCGCTTAATATATTGCCGATATTATTGCTCTCCAGTTGATTGAGTATGCCGGCGGCCTTGGATGCCGGACCGGACTTCACCAGACTGTCCATTATACCGGCTGCGGTATCCGGGTAATCGCGGCATATCCCGGCAATAACGGCGTCGTCCATATACCCGAGCAGCCCTGCGGAAGTATCCGCCTCCACTGTATTCATCACCGTTACAATACTTCCGCTTTCCAGACGGTTAACTATACCGGCGGCCTTTTGACTCTCGCCAAGCTGGATAAGATCATCCAGCATCGCGGCCGCGGTGGAAGATGAATCCCCGATGATCTCCGTAAAATAAGCCGCTGCCTGGGCATCGTCATCGAACTGCATAAGTATTCTTCCCGGGTCATTCACACCGGATTCCGTTTGCGCATTCAGTATCGAGACAACCGTGCCGGCGGGGACATTCGCCAGCCATCCGGAGACCCTTTCCCGGCCTTCATCCGTGTCGTCCATCTGCCCAAGGATGTAATTGGCCGCGGCGTATTTGTTCTCATCCTGCACCCCGGGCAGCTGCGACAGTATGTTTATCACCTTACTGTCGTCGAGTCTCTCCAGAACCTTAACCTGCCGCTCGGTATTCGCGGTGGTCAGGGTGCCTCCTGCGCCGAACAGATCGGCGGCGGCCTCTCCTGCGTCCAGCCCGGAAACACGTTCGGTCTCCGCTTCTATGTCCTGCGCCACCGCCATCATGTGCGCCTCATGCCTGGATTTGCCCTCTTTCATCAGCAGGCTCTCCGTGTATTCATGCTGCACTATCCCTTTGAGGTCCCCGGTGGCCGTATCCGCCACGTAAAGCACCCCGTTGTATAGTGCCGCGGTGAAATCCCTGTATTCCGGGGCCAGATTCCCGGTCTTGACCACCTGCATCATTACCGCGAAGGTCCCCGTCACCCCGATCTCCTCTTTTATCGCTTTGAACTCGTTCTTCTGCTCGTCGGTGGCGAAGGTCTTATCCCAGGCCTTCAGGCTCTTGAAGAAACCTTCCAGTTTCGCGTCATCCCAGTCATTGTAGGACGCCGCCTGGGAGACCGCTCCTTTGATATAGCTGTCGAATTCTCCGGCCAATTGGGCTTTGTGCTCCGCCGGATTGTACACTATCTCGTCATGCCCCTTAGAGGCGTCATATTGTTCCGGTATGCCGCTGTAACCCACGCCGATAAGCTCGCCGTCCGCAAAGTGCAGTTCCACGTTGCAGGCCAGCAGGTCGCACACCGGCGCCGCTATCAGCGAAGCCTGCGGGAACACGCGGTAGAACATGTTCGCGATATTGTCCTCGGAGGCCTCGCCCTCACCGGTGCTACAGCTGATCAGCAGCACCTTACCGCCGTCGGCCAGCATACCCCCGCAGGCGGAAAATTTGTCCTCGTCGGCAAGGCTGATCATCCGGGTCTGTTCTTCCGCGCTGTATTCGTTGTTCTCGTCGAAACGCAGGAACCCCAACCGCATCGCGTCCTGCTTGCCGTGGAAGTTGAACACGATCACCTCCGCCTGCTGGCCGTAAACCCCGTCTTTCTCCCCGGCCGCCTGCCTCAGCGCATCCGCCGCGCCCTCGTCTTTCAACACCTCGTAATACATCACACGGTAGCCGTTGGCGATCAACTCGTGGATATCCTCCGTCAATTCGTTGCCGGCGTCGTTGAAATCAAGCGCGGTGAACACCAGCGCCGCCAGCGGCCTGCCGTCGGCCTCATTTTCCAGCCGGTTCGTCAATATCCCGCGGATATCATCAGCCTGGAAATGCATCAGATGCATGGCCCCGGCGTCCGAGAACAGCACGCCGGATACTTTCTCCACGCCGAATTCTTCGACCAGCGCCTTGAAATTGTCCAATTTCATCGCATCTATCCCGGCAAGGAACGAGTTGAACCCGTCCTGGCTGGTCTTGAACGCGTATCTTATATTTTCCAGCCCGAACGTATCTATCAGAAAGACCTCTTTATCCAGCCCCGTCGTGCAGATATTCTCTATTATGGAGTTGAAATGCTGAGGGTCCTGCCCCAGCGCCGCACCCAGGATATCCCTCCCGGCGTTATCTCCGAACACCACGCTTATCTCCGCCAGCCGTTCATACCCGATGCGGTTGATCATCTGAATAGTCCCCACCGAATACGACGCGCTCTCCTTGCACATGAACGCGTTGTATAAATTATCGCTCCCCAGCAGCCCGGAGACTTTTTTGTAAGTCTCCATCCCCATCGCGGCGGTGCTGGACAGCGATACCCCGAAGAGTACCGGATCCTTATCAAACATGTTCCTGACGTTATCTTCCCCCATGATGCCGGCGTATTCCAGGAAATCACCTGTCCCCAGCGCCTTGACCCCCTCGGAGAACTTGCTGATCCCTGTCCACTTAGTGACGGATCCGTCAACAATCCCGTCCTTTAGTAAACCGGATATTTTATCCGCCCCGATCACCTCAACCGCGCGCCGGAAATCTTCCGTCCCCACGGCACTGATATTCCTGACCGTCGAGATGAACCCGAAAGTGTCATGCTCCAGATTGGAGGCCACGGCTTCTTTGCCGAACCATCCTACCATGGCGCTGATGGTCTCTTTATAAACTTCTCCGCGCCCGCTTCCGGACATTTCTCCAAGGAAGCTGTTGATGTAAAACGGGTTATCACTCACCGCGGCCTCAACCGCATCCTGCCCCACCAGCCCGGACAGTTCGAACTTGGATTCTTCCGTTACTGCCTGATCGTGGCACCAGGAAAGCTTCGCCTCACCGTATTCATGCAGCAGACCTGCGGCGCTGACCACCCCGTCCCTGGCATAGAGCGTATTGTCCGCCGCGTCGTAAAGCATGCTGAAGTCATCGAACCCGCTTCCGCTCAATTGCTCCGAATCTACGCTTTTGATGATCACGTTACCGGGGGTCCAGTCGAATGACTGCCCCCGGTTCGCCTGGTATTCTGCGATCAGCGCAAAAACGTCGCTGTAATCCGTCCCGTCCTCAAGGACCGCGCTCCCGGAGAACTCCGAGAGGAACCCGTTTATTTTGTCCTCCCTCCAGCCGTCGTGCGATACCGCCCCTGCCCCGGACAAAGTATCCACGGCCAGCCTGGAGCGTATGCTGTCTCCGGTATCTGCGTATTCATTCTGCACCACATCCCTCAATTTGTACATCTCGCTGTCGGCGACATACAGCACCCCCTTATAGTAAGCCGCCGAGAAATCGTTGTATTCTTCCGGCAGATTCCCGGTATTGATCACCATCATCACCGGGGCCCAGGACCCGGCTATTCCCATATCCGCTTTTATCTCTTTGAATTCCTCCCTCTCCTCACTGGTGGCGAATATCTTGTCCTTGTAAGTGACGGTGTTGAAGAAACTATCCAGCTTGGCGGCGTCCCAGTCGTCATCCGGCAGGGCCAAGCTGTCACCTTTCCTCAGATCGAACACCTGGCTTGTGATCTGCGGGATATTGAAGAAATCTATATATCCGGTGAAGCCGGGGATAGTATCTATCTTCTTAGATTCGTCCAACCCGTAGTTATAGGCCCGGAGAAGCTCCTCCTGCCACTGTTCATACGTAGCGAACCCGCCCGGAAAACCGTAATAGATATCATCCCCTACCTTGATTATGTTCTCCCCCTGGTACCCGCCTTTGGGATGTTCCGTCAGGTAATTCTGGTCGTTCTTGAAATATCCCCAGTCCCCTGTTTCCATATCATCTATACTTGTTATGTATGAACCCTGCAGCAGGGAATCCCTCGCCAACCCAAGCCTGTCGTATTCGCCATCGTTCAACGTGGATATCAAACCGTGCACCATGATCAGCTGAGCCGCCCCGAGGCAGTCGGTGACCTGCGACCAGTCTCCGGCAAAAAAGCTGTCTACCTTTTCCTCGCTCAGCCCGTTGATGGAATAGATGAATTTCTCATCCTCTTCGGGGAACGTCGCGCTGTAGTCCTCGGTGGATTTAACGATATTTCCCCTCACGTCGGACTCGAAAACTTCCACCAGCGGGCTGACTTCCACCTCCACGCCCGCCTCAAGATATCCGCTTGCGGCCCCCTCCAGCTCAACGCTGTCGGCCTTGTCCCCGGTGATCAGTTCCGCCAGTTCAGCGGTGGTATCCCCCTCCTCTGAGATCACCGCCGCGCGGCCCGCGGTCCAATCCCCGGAACGCACCCACTGGCCCCCTACCGCCTCGTTGTCCCTGCCCGAAAGCAGCAGCGTGCCCCCGTTGTTCTCCCGGATCTGCTCCTCAGGCACCAGCGCCTTCCCGGTCCAGTACTCCCCGTATTCGGCGATATCCGCGCTGTCCGCCATATACTGCCAGTGGTCGCCCTTACCGTCAGTGTCCAGGTCCAGGTTGGCTATCATCCCCTCTTTAAGCAGTCCCTTGTCCGTGAACGATTCCGCGTATACGGTCTCCCCGTAGGCGGCCAGCGTCTTCTGTATCCCGGTCAGCGTGCTGCTGCCGCTGCCGTCAAGGTAGTCCTTCGATTCAAACTGCTCCCTCACTTCGACAATCCCCGCCTCTTTACCCCGCGCCTGCAGGTATTCGTACGCAGCCTCCACCCCGCAGGGGGATTCCGCAAGGGCCTTGGCCTCCGCTGCGTCGTAAGACGATCCCACGTTATATAACACCGTCTTTATTTCATCCCCCTCGTATACTATTTCCTTGATATTAGTATCCACCGTCGGGCCGATGACCAATGAAGCCTGGGGGAATATCCTTAACATCGAATTCACAAGATTGTCGGCCTCTAATCCGCCTTTGCCGGTCGAACAGCTCACCAGGATGACTTTCCCGCCGTCCGCCAGACATCCGCCTGCGCCGGACTGCGCCAGCAACCTTTCCTCATACCCGGTACCCAGCG
>CAZAVF010000010.1:0-2697 GCA_964488935.1 uncultured Planctomycetales bacterium
CTTTGGTTTTCTTCGTTTTCGGCGCCATCGTCGGCAGTTTCCTGAACGTCTGCATACACAGGATGCCTTTGAACCAGTCGATCGTTTTTCCGCGTTCGCATTGCCCGTTCTGTTCCAGGGACATTGCCTGGTCCGACAATATTCCCCTTTTGAGTTTTATTATATTGAAGGGCAAATGCCGTCATTGCGGCAAGCCCATATCTTTGCGGTACCCCCTGGTGGAGTTCATCACCGGGGCGTTCTTTCTGCTTATGGGGTTCCTTTACGGGGCGCAGGCCCAGGCGGTCTATTACTGTCTGTTTTTTTCGCTGCTCTGCGTGGCGACTTTTGTGGATATACAGTATCAGATCATTCCCGACGAAATATCAATAGGAGGGACCGCGGCCGCGCTGCTGCTGAGCGCTTTGGCAGGTATAAGGCCGCAGCCGGTGGCCTTCGACTGGCATCTTTTTCTCCGCAGCCTCTCGGGCGCGGCGGCCGGGGCCGGCATAATTTACGCCTCCGGCGCTTTGTTCGACCTGGTATATTTCCGTATCCTGAAAAAACCCCCGGTGGAAGGTGAGACTTCTTCCATGGGTATGGGGGACGTGAAGTTGATGGCGATGATCGGGGCGTTCCTGGGGCCGGACAAGGCGGTGATGACTTTTTTTCTTGCCCCGTTCCCGGGAGCCATCGTGGGCATTATTAACCTGGTTTTCAAGAAGAGCCACGTAATTCCTTACGGACCGTTTCTTTCTCTTGCTGCTATAGTTTCGTTCCTGCTGGGGAATAAAATACTGGCTTTTATCATCCCATAGAAATTTAGAAAAGTCTTGACAGGCCCAATTTCCTGAGATATACTTAAAAAACATTTAGCAAACGGTCCACAAAATATTTATTGGAGTTTTCTCCACGCCACGGAATAAATATCCAATTTAACCTTATTCCGTGGCGTTTTTGTTTATGGTGGCAGGAATGCGACTCTCAAGCAGACTCCTTTCCATAATAATGGTCGGCCTTCCCTTCTTTTTTGCCTCAGCCGTTGTCCTCAGCGCTGCACCAAAAGGCAAACATTGTCAAATACTCTTTCTGAAAAATATGATGATCAAGGATTCCCAAATGCCGGCGGTGCCTTCAGGCGTATTCTCCACCGACACAATGGGTGTCTGCGCTATAATGTTAAAATAAACTGTAAAGGAGCCGGAATATGAAGAGTAATATGGGAAAGATGTTGAAGGCGCTGCTGGCAGCAATCGTATGTATTAATTTTGTTTCTTATGATGTCATCCTTGCTTTCGACGGAAATCCACAGGTCTCAATGCTGCGGACAAAATCCGTTAAAGACAGCGGCACAGAACAACTGGCAAAAGAACTTGCCGGCAGCCTCGGGGTGCCGCAGCGAGTGTCTTCCGCTATAATAAGGACAGAATTGAGAGTTCCTGAAGGACAGTCCGCCGCATTCTTCACAAATGCCTATCATGAATATACATTGCGTTCGTTGCTGAAAGCGCCTGTGGATATGATCCCCGATGCGGTAGTTGATGCCGTCAAGGCGAAATTGAACGGGTTTATTTCAGACGGAAAAATACTTAGTGCCGATGTGAATGATTTCGGCGGGACCGATATGGACATTCACGTTACTCATAATTACGGGACTTTGAATGCCGCCGTACATCGTTTGATGATGGAGGCTGTCCTGGCAGGGGTTTTGAAGGCGCAGGAACTTGGTTTGTTGAAGGAAGACGTAGACATCAAGACCTTATCATTGGCCGATCTGGCTAAAGTTCTGGGTGTTCAGGCAAATGAACATTCCATTAAAGAACGCGCTTCGGAACCGGTTGTTATAGCGAAAATTATCGGCGGCAGTATCGGTGCGGCCAATATCAAACTTTTTCATGAATTTGCCGTAGAGGGATCTACTCCTTTGAAGCACCTTGGGCTTCCCGGTTCTCCCGGATTCAGATTCGTGGTCAGAAAGGTTGAAGATGTGTTAAAAGGTAACTTTGGAGAAGATTCAATGTTGTCTTTCGAGATATCTTCCGCTCGCACCGTGAATAAAGGGAAACCGGATGAGAAGTATTATCCGTCCGTGAACCAGGGGACGGAATTGTTGAATCTGGCCTCACAAGGAGAAAAGTTCGTCATAACGGCCGTATACCCGGTGGAAGGCAGTAAATTGCCGATCAATGAGCCTTTGGCTACTGTTATCTATCAGCCGGTGTACCAAAACGGCACGCTGGTCGCGCTTGATCCTACTATCATATACCGCAGCCAGAGCGGGGCGGATGCGGTAGCAGGGGTGGCAAGTATGGTTTATGACCCGAATTTTGTGCCCGGAGGCAAGAATGGCCAATATTATGTGGTTACTAAGCCTGTGACATTGGCGCAGGCTAGAAAAGCGCCGCCTGAGGGGCAAGCCTGGGTCGTGGTATACGGTTATCAAAGTAAAGGTAACGGGAAGATAGCCATGGAGGCTATTGACGATCACGTGGGACTGAATCCGGCCGCATTGCGTCCGGAACAGTTGAAAGCCGACTGGCTGGCCCGCGTGATGACCACTCATCCTGATGATCAGCCGTATTTGACTCCGGCTGCAGCCGAAGAAAGGTCGGAGAAAGTTAGAAGCCGGCAGAAACATCTTTTTATGCGTTCACCGAAAGAGACCGACGTCGATCCTATTATGACGGCGGTAGACAAGCTTATTTCTTTGGGCAACTA
>CAZAVF010000010.1:2707-37146 GCA_964488935.1 uncultured Planctomycetales bacterium
CTTTTCGTTTTGATCGACAAAGCGGATGTCGGAGGGGAATTCGGTCATAATGTCGTGCCGGTTTACATGCAGGCAATTTACCGCGCGACGATAATGGAAGCTATTGAATCAGGAAAACTTGTCAGCGGGAACATAATCGGTTACGTTGATCAAGCCCGTTTGCGGATGGGCGGCAAAGGTAAACGCATGACGCTCGGGATCGGTGATGACGGGGAATTGGTCATGGTGGGCGACAAATCGAAGAATGCGGAGATGTCCCACCAGCTTTCATTCATCGCATTCACCCGCGCCATCCTGGCGTCGGTTGTCGGGGACGAGAAACCGTACGGCAGGGGACAGGATTTTGCAGGTGCGGAAGCTAAACTGGCGATGTCAAATCCGTACTTTTATTCTCAATTCAATCAACGCTTCTTTGATATATTGAGAGATCTTATGCCTGAGGAATACAAACATGTCAGCGATAATTTAGAGAAAGGCTGGAAGGATTGGCAGGTTTCCAAGAAAGAGACTACGACTTTACCGCCTAATTTCTCCGGCAATGTTTCCGGCCAGGGGATAGGGTCTGCCGGTTACGCGCTTGATTTTGGTAACGGCGAGCGCCGTTTCGGCATTCTTGCCGCGGATAAAATGGGGCCGGCGGCTTATAACAGGCCGGTGCGCGCAGGTGTATATGACGCGTTGGCGGCAGGTGAATTTAAGAACGGGCTGATCTTAGAAATCCAGGACTCCAAGGCGTTCGACAGGAATGGTAATATCCCGTTGGATGAATTACCTGCTAATTTCTCGGATGTATCCGGAGTATTGGGCAATATTAAGAATGCTTCGGACAAGTCTTTTGTCGAAGCATTGTACGAGAACGGCAGTATACGTAAAGATGTATCCGCAGAAGAGGGGATTAGATTAGCCGGTTTATTGAAGAGCGCCGGTTATGTCCCCAGCAAAAGGGTATTCCTGGATGCTGAAAAGAATAAGGAAGATATCTTTGCGTATTTATCTGATTCCGACAGGTTCAACGTAAAGAGGGTGTGGGAAAAAAGCCGTTCAGGCTGGGATATCAATACCCCGCAGGAGTATCTCTTGCGTCCGGTGCTCGGCAGTTCCGTGACAAAACTGGGGATATTGGCAGGCGGCGAGTATATAGGGAAGGACGACCCCGTAATGGTCGGCTCAATTAAGTTAATGAACCATATCTTTGCATTTCTGAAGAAGAACCCCTTGATAATACAGGGTGATATGAACGGTTCTCATTGGCTGGCGGCTATTCCTACGGAAGCAAAACACGCTGTCGCCACAAAAGAAAGCCATCCTATATTGGTAGGATTTGAATATACTTTGTCGGATGAAGGCAAATTGGTTTCCGTCAATGATGTCTTCGGAGAGGACGCCAGAGGTATCAGGAATTGGATGCTCCGGTTTAACTTTGAATTCAAAAGGGCCCAGTTGGGCGGTCAAATGAGGCCATACGCCACCGGTGAGGAGACAGTTGAAGCATCGTATCCCCTGATGAAGGAGATCAGGAAGATATTAGCTGCGACGTCGCCTTTTCGTGTCGGGAATATGCCTTCGGAAGCAAAAAAAGGCAAGGATTTCGGATTTACCGGTGAATTGGTCGATCTCTTTAACGTTGCGACAGCCGCGGATATGAAAGCTACGGCCGTCGCGATGGGGATCCCGGTAGATGGAGGGGATGTCAAGATAAGCGAGGCTGAGATTACAAGTATCGCCGGAGACCTGGGTGTTTCTTCGGAAGACGTGGCCGTTTATTTACAGGCAAGCGCCGATGTCTATAACAGATATTCCGGAAGCCGCCTGGACAAGTTCCTGGAGAGGTTGAACCAGGCGCAAGCGGCGGATGATACAACTTCGCGCGGAATAGTCCTTTCCGCCGATGTTATCGGTCAAGACGCCGCGAGTAAGCTGGTTTATACGAAGATCATAGAGGCATTAGCAAAGGTCGACAATTTGCAGGTTTATATCTACGCAAAGAATCAGCCTGAAACCAGGAAGCTGCAGGTCTTAACGCGCAACAAAAAGGTGCTTGTGATCTCTGATTTGGGCGATATCAAGCCCAGCGTTACAAAGTCGAATACTATTCTGTTGGCTTTATCCGAGGATGACCGATTGTTGAAAGACAAACAGTCGATCGGCATCAGGCAACTGCAGGCGGTTAACCCGGTATTGACAGCGGCCGCCGCGTTAAACGCCCTTTATGGTCAAATTGCCCATGACGATTTCAGGCAGTTTCTTAAACAGGTAGCCATCGACGATAAAGGTGTTGAGAACGGGAAACAGGTTTATGAGGCGAATCAGGGACAGATAGTCCGGGGAAGAATGGAAGCCGGAGAATTGTCCAGGATGCTGGAAGTTTTAAAGACGGACCTTTCCGTAAGCAAGGGGATAAGCGAAGTAGTAGCGCAGAGCACGGAAGTTGTGCACAGGATAGGCGTGTAACATCTGCAGCAAGTAATCCTGGGCAGGCGGCCGTAAAATAGGCCGCCTGCCTGTTTCGATGCCGGTTCCATTCTGTTCAGGACCTTAAAGGTTCGGAGGCAGGGATGTGTTTTTTTAAAAGATTCCTTTCTATAATGATCGGCCTTTCCATTTGTCTGGCCTCTCCCGCCGGTTCCCAGGCGGCCCCAGTGGCCAAAGATTGTAAACTTCCCTCAAAATACGTGATAATAAAAGATGTTTTCGACGCGGACCGCGCTTCCGGCGTACAACAGCGGTTGATCTTTTGTATTCAGGACGCGCACTGCAACTATGAAGCGCAAAAGAATACCGCGGAGATCCTTGATTACCTTGTGCGGAATTACGGCCTGCGTTTGATAATGGTTGAAGGCGGTTATGGTTATGTAGGGCTTTCTTCTTTGAGAGGTTATGCCTCCTTGAAGGACCGCCGGGAGGTCGCGGACAAGTATTTGCGCCAGGGCCGGATCTCCGGGGAAGAATATTTCGACATCGTTTCCGACAGCGACATAGAATTATACGGGATAGACGACGAGAGGCTGTATGACGCTCACTTGGATGTGTTCTGGAAGATAGACGCGGTAAGGGGGGAAGGGATCAAACAATTAGACAGGGTGATCTCTTCGTTGAACAAATTGAAGCCTTTCCTGTATAGCGATGAACTGCGGCAATTGGAACAGAAAAAAGAGGCTTATGAGTCGAAGGGGCTGCCGCTTGCCGATTATTGCGCCTATCTATCTGCTTTCGCGGGCAGGAAGTCGGTGGCTCTGGACGGGGCTCCGGAGATCAGCGCTTTCCTTAAGACGGTCAGGACAGAGAAGACAATGGATCTGAAATCTGCGGAAGCGGAGCGGAATGTTTTTATCAAGACGCTTGCTGCCGGTATGGACAACGAGCAGGTAAAACAGCTGATAACCAGGACGCAGGATTTCAAGGACGGCAAGCTTGCCGCCAAAGATTATTATTCTTATTTAAAAGCACTGGCCCTGCCGGCGATCGACATCAGGAAAGATTATCCCGGTCTGGCGCAGTATATCGATTATGTGTGCGGCGGCAACAGCGTGGATCCCGCCGGGCTGATCCGGGAGATCTCGGAATTGGAGCAAAAATTGAAAGAGAAGTTGTTCTCCGATGAAGATCAGCGCAGGCTGGACGGGATGTCGAGAGCGGCGTTGATCCTGCGGCATTTGTTCGAACTGGAGCTCACGCCGGAGGAATACGGTTTTTTCAGGGATAACAGGGACAAGTTCAGCGTAGCTTCCTGGAAAAGCTATCTGCAGGAGAAATGCGCTAAATACAATCTTCCGGAATCCGCGGTTTCGGCCGAAGCCGTGGACGGGAATGCCGGGATGCTTGAGGAGTTCTACAAGCTGGGGGCCGCGAGGGAGAAGGTTTTTGTCAAGAACCTGGAAAAGAAGATGGATGAATCGCGGGAAGAGGTCGCTGTTTTGATCACGGGCGGTTTTCATACGCCCGGCATGATCAGGGCGTTGAAGGCCGGGGGATATTCTTACGTCGTGCTGGCCCCCGTTATCACTTCCAAGAGCGATTCGTCGCTTTATTTTTCCGTGCTCAGGGAACAGAAAATAGATGTGAATGATGACTACGAAGAAGATACAGTTGACGAATAATACCTGGCTTAAGATAAGAAAGGGGTGTTGAAATGAAATCTTCGAAATGCAGGATATGTTTGGTTGCGGCGACGGCAGTCTTATTATCGATCACAGCCTATTATACGGCCTTTGCCGCGGTTGATACCGATAACCTGCGCACGAACGGCGCCGTGACCGGCTCCGTAGGTGAGGACATCAGGGCCGACCTGCTGGGCGATAGAGGGGACAATGACGGCGGCAGCGTCATAAAAACGATAATCACCGGCATCAGGAAAATGGATGCCTTGAAAGAGAAGATCGCAGCGCTCGGGATAGAGGATGTGATCTTTTGCGCAGATATAAATTTGTCCAAGGACGATCAGGGAAAGTTCAAGACCAAACGCCTGGATAATCTCCTGAAAGACCTGGAAGACGGTTTTATCTCGTCCACTGCGCAATTCGCTTACGTAATGTCCCATTTCGACCGGCCAGAAAAAGGGCAGGCTTTCCAGGATAAATTTTCGTTTGAAAAAACCGGTATCTTCGGTATGTTCAGAGATAGGGTGGTGAATAAACACGCTAATGTCAGGGTGCTGCTGCTTCCGGCCCCGACTCTAGGCGAAGACGGCGTTTATAGTGATAATCTTGATCTCGCGGGTGAGGTCATCAGCCAGGCAAAAGCCGGGGCCAAGCCGGGCGAAAAAATAGTTTTCGTTTTCGAGAACATACGTTTCTATAACGGAGAACAGGCAAAAGACGATGCGGCGCGCGAGGCTTTCGCAAAGAAGTTGATATCCCTGACCGGACATAACGCCGAGATGGTAGCTTACATTAACGCCGCTTTTGATAAAGCGCATCGTCCCAAAGATACTTCCGTGGAGATGATCAAATATTTCCCTGTCTCCAACATAGCTGCCGGCAACAATATGGTGAAGACTTTGAATAAAGTCGCCTCTTATATCAACAAGGTCATCGGAAAGCAGCTTGGGATCATGGGCGGCGCCAAGTTCGATAAGGCGAATACTGTGGGTGATTTCGCCCTCAAGCCCGGCAACTATGTCGTGGTAGTGGGAGCGCTTTCCAATCCCTTGCAGCCGGAGGTAGTCGCTTTGGGCAGATCAAAGATGCCGAAGCCTTCCGATGAAAAGGTAATTAAGAAGGTGGAAAGCGGCAAGAAAAAACTGGCCAAGGTCCCGGATGCAAGAAAAATGTTACCGGTGGATTTTCAGGTCAAGGAAGTGGGTCCTGACGGAAAACTCACGGGAAAAGCCTATCCCGCCGATGCCATCGGTCCCGATGAGGCCCAGGTGGATATCGGTCCCAAGACGCTGGCGATGCTGCTCGACAGGGTCAATGTCCTGAAAAAAGGCGATGGTATCGTTTTTAACGGCGGCACCGGCATGTTCGATTCCGGGGATCAGGAAACATGGATTGCCACTAAGGCTACTTTATACGCGATATGGGATGCTGGGACCAAAAGAGGAGTGGTGGTATTTTTCGGCGGAGGTGATACCCAGAAGGCGGTCGATAAATTCGAGGCGGAGACCGGCCTTAAGTTCAGCGATCATCCGGACGTGTTCTTCGTGGATACCGCCGGAGGCGCCCTGCAGGAGGCGTTGGCGAATGGCCTGGAGAATATGTCCGCTATCAGGCCTTTGCTGCAGGTGAAAAGGGTTTACACCGGTATAGACGCCGCCAAGGAGTATTCCCGGGAATTCGTCCAGTCGGTAGCCGGAAAAATGGGAGTCGACCGGGCGATCGCGCAAACAAGAGTTGAGGCGTTCTCCAGGGTAAAAGCCGAAGCCTTTATCCAGAACGGCGGCAGGGCGTTCAACGAATACCTTACAAGCGTATTCACAAGCGATATGAACGGGACCACCGGCCGCGTTATCGCCGTTTCCTCCCGTGAAGCCCTGAAACCGGGATTTCTATCCGGGATGGAGAATCTTATCAACGAAAGCAGGGGGAAAGTGCGGTTTGTTATCTGCGGAGAGGATGCCGCGGCCGTCGCTCAATTGGTCCAGCTTGACGGCGATATCGTAAAGGCTGAGGCGGTGAAGACCGCTCCGGACTTCGCCGGTTTCCTGGAGTCCGGCAGTAAGGAAATGCTGGACAATACCATTATAATAGTCTCCCCGGAGGAAAAGGATCCCCTGGGTAACATATCCGGCAAACAGGTGCGCAGGATCAGGGCTTCGGAAGTCTCCCTGCTGGCGTTGGCCAGAGCCGTGTATGAGTTCTACGGGCAGGGTGTTAACGGGCATATGTGGAAGTTCGTCAATAAACTGGAAGAAGACAAGGTCGTGCCGGCCGGTTTCAGCGTCTCGGAGCAGGCGAACGTCGCGGTATCCGCCCCGGTGAACATGGATGCGTTGTTCGAAGGGCTGGCAGGCGTGAAACTGGAGGCCTCCGAGAACATAACGGCCACGGTAAAACTGCATGACAAGGCTCTGACCGACATAGGAGTGTAATGGGACAAGGTAATACAGGTCGTAAAGAAGCCCCTTCTCGAGCGGGAGGGGCTTCTTTATTAAACGGCAAACCGAAGAAGCGGGTCTTCGCCTGGATCATGGCGGCGATGCTGCCGGCGGCCGCTTGCTGCATTTTGCTGGTTTTTGCCGGATCGCGCGATCACGGCCGTCCCGGCTTGCTATCCCGCGGGATTGACGCCGATCTCGTCTCGGTCTCGTTCTCGGCCGGCAGGACCGGCGGAAAGCCGAGTATCAATTTCTATCTTAAGGCGGATGAGGCCTGTCTGAAGCGCGGCAGCGGGGAGATAAGTAAAGCGCTCGCCGTGTGTTTTGACGCTTTTATGACGGGGTTAAGGTTACCGCAGGATAAATTCTGGGCCAACCTGAGTTACCTGGAACCCAGCAGGGTGCTTGATTCCGGGATAGCCGATACTATCACAGGCCGCGTGCTGCTATACGGCGATCTTCGTTTGAAACAGGATATCGCGCAGCTGATAAATCCCGCGGTTTCTCCGGAAGGCGCCCTGTTCTGGGAGTCGGTAAAGAAAAAAGCCGCGGAAATGGGCGTCCCGGATAACGTAGTGGTGTTGAACAAGGTCTGGATCGAACCAGCCGAAGCGTGCGTCTACATGAGAAAGGGAGTTCCGTGTATCCTGAGATGCAGCCTTCGCGTTTGCCAGGAATCTCCCGTCCGCGCCGAAGGGACGCAGGGCGGGATACAGGAATATGCCGACAGGCTTTTTACCACTGTCATCCTGCCGAAATTGAATAAAAAGGTGAACCAGGACAGGGCATACGCGTCTTTGCGTTGTGTCTATAAAGGGCTGGTCCTGGCGAAGGCATATAAAGAAAGCGCGCCGGCAGATCTTTCCGGGACCGGATATTGCGCCGGCGGGCAGGACCTGCGGGCAGCGGGCCTTGAATATTCCGCCGCCGCCATTTACCGGAAATATATGAAGGAGCTTAAGAAGACGCGTTCCTGCGCGGCGCAGTCGGGAGATCCTTCATCGGGGATCGTTTTCACCAATTATTTCATGGGCGGGGTGGATTTCCGCCTTATCAAGGCAAGGTCCGTGTCTGTTTCTCTGCCGTCAGGAGGATTTGAAGCGGAATTCGGCATAGCGGCAGAGATGCTCGGGGAGCAGGGCGGGCTGCTTAGGCGGTTTATGGAAGAGCTGGATTCCCGCTTTAGTCTCTTCGCGGTGCTTTCAGACGCGCGGTTACCTAAACCGGCGCTTGAGACAGCCGGAGCCGAGGGCCTTTCAGGCGGGCTCACAAACCAGCGGGCCAACAGCAGCGGATTATGAGATCCCGCTGTCCGGATCGGGTCACTATATAAAACAAAGAAGGCCCTTCAACCTGAGGGCCTTCTTTGGAGGCGATAAACCTCAATAGCTTTCGCTATCTGCCGACCTCCTGTGTCGACTGGTTTTTCACTTCTATGCCAAGTATGCCATATGCTTCCCTGGATTTCAAGCCCGCCGGTCAAAAAAGTCACAATAATGAAAAACCGGTGGTCTATGTCTCTATTTTTTAGGACCGAGGACCCTACACCCGTAACCAGGTTTTTTATATTGACCTCAGCCCCCGCCTCGGATAATATATAGCGTAAAACATAAGATAGATTATATTTACGGGGGAAGTCCTATGGATTTATCGGCAGAAGAACGGGCGTTGGAAGCTTCACTTTCCGGCGGTAAATGGCGCGCGGCAGGCCTAAAGCGCCGGGCGGGAGTGCTCGCTCCGCTTTTCTCTCTTTATTCTGCGCAGAGTTCCGGAGCAGGGGACATAAACGATCTGCGTCTGCTGCTCGACTGGTGCGCGTTGACCGGCAACAGCATCCTGCAGCTTTTGCCGATGAATGAACTGGGGTCTGTTTTCTGCCCTTACGATTCCATAAGCTCTTTCGCGCTGGAACCTTTCTATTATTCTTTCGCCGGTGACGGACGTTCCGCAGCCGGATATGTCCGGGCACTGCGTAAGAAGTTCCCCGCGGAGGCTCCGCGCGTGGACTATAACTTGAAATGGGACAAACTCTCTTTTCTCTGGGAAATGTTCCTGGCGGAAGGAGAGGCGGAAACGGCCTGCGCTTCTTTTTCTTCTTTCCGAGAGGAGAACTCATACTGGCTGAAGGATTTCGCGCTTTTCAAGGTCATCAAGTATTATTCACAGGGCAAGGCCTGGTATGACTGGGAGGAGGTCTATCGCAGCCGCGACAAGAACGGTTTGAGACGTTTCGAAGAGGAGCATGCGAAAGATATACTTTTCCAGGAGTGGCTTCAGTGGCGGCTTTTCACCCAGATGTCCGCGGTCAAGAAGTATGCCGGCGACAAGGGCATATTGCTGAAAGGGGACCTTCCCATTCTTGTTTCGCGGGACAGCGCCGATGTCTGGGCGCATCCGGAGTTCTTCAAACTCGATTCGGCAGCCGGGGCCCCGCCGGATATGTATTGTTCCAAAGGCCAGCGCTGGGGTATGCCTGTTTATGATTGGGGCAGGATAGAAGCGGACGGATACAGGTATCTCAAGGAGAAGCTGCGTTACGCGCGGAATTTCTACGACCTGTTGCGCGTGGACCACGTGGTGGGGTTGTTCAGGATATGGAGCATTCCTTACGGCGATCCGCCGGAGAACCAGGGGCTGCACGGCAGTTTCGATCCCCAGGATGAGAATTCCTGGGGCGGACACGGCAGGAATATTCTCTCGGTCATGCTGGACAACACCGATATGCTGTTGTGCGCGGAAGACCTGGGGGTTATACCGCCGGTGTGCACGGAAACCCTGCGCGATTACGGCATACCGGGAAACGACGTGCAGCGCTGGGTCAAGGATTGGGACACGCGCCACGATTTCCTCCCGCCTGAAGAGCAGCGTTTTCTCGCGGTTTCCATGCTCTCCACCCACGATACCACCAACTTCGCCGCCTGGTGGGAGAACGAGGCGGGAACGGTGGACGAGGGGTTGTTTATGCGCAAATGCTACGAGAAGGGAATAGATTACGGTTACATAAAAGGACTGCTTTTCGACCCGGCCCTCTCGAGGCACGGCAGGCTGCGCTGGCTGCAGGGCATGAGTGATCCGGGGGCGCTGGTCTCCGTATTGGGAAGACGGGCGGATGAGGTCGGCGATATGCTGAAAATGCACGCCGATACCTGCGGGGAGAAGAATAAATTCTGGGCACAGCTCGGCTTGAGCGGCGTTCCCGCCGAAAAGGCCGATACCGAACTCGGCAAAAGGGCCCTGGCATTGAATCTGCGTTCCCGGGCCGTATTCTGCGTGCAGACCCTTCTGGACTGGTTCTATCCCGCCGGTATATTGCGGGGAGACCCGTATGATTACCGGTTGAACACACCGGGCACGGTGGGACCGCAGAACTGGTCGTTGAAAATGCCGCTGCCGCTGGAAGAACTGCTTAAACATGAATTCAACGCGGTAATAAAAGAGATGATAACCGGCTCAGGCCGCGCATGAACCGGAACAACTTTCTATAGCCTGCCGGTAAAGCCCGGCGTTTATGTCCCCGCCCCGGATATTTCCATACCCCTTTGCAGGAAACTACCGGCGCCGCCCCGTGGAGGAAAGGATGCCCGGGCGGATCCCGTCCCGGAAGGGCAAGGCCGTCAAACCGTGAGGCTCGATGAAGAACAAGACCATACCCGGGAAAAAGCCCCTTCCCGCGGCTCCCCGTTTGAAAGCGGTGATTTTCGACTTTGACGGTGTCATCGTCGATTCTATGCCGTATCATTTCATCGCCTGGTTCGAGGCCCTGCGTCCTTACGGCGTGAGGGTCGGCTGTCTGGACGTCTATTGCAGGGAAGGGGAGCGCTGGGAAAAATCCGTGCGTGATTTCCTCGGGCGGAATAATATAAAGCCCTCCCCGGAACTGCTGGGACGCATATTCCGCCGCCGCCGCCGTATTTTCAGGAAATATTCCGCAAGCATGAGATTCTTTCCCGGGGCTTTCCGGATATTGCGGGAGCTTAAAATACGCGGTTACAAACTGGCGCTGGTCAGCGGCACGCCATACATTGAGATAAAACGCATGCTGCCCGCGGTGATCGGCCGGCTCTTTGACGTTATGGTCACGGGGGATAAAGTCAGGCGCGGCAAGCCGCATCCGGAACCTTATGAAACGGCTTTGCGTCTGCTCGGTCTCAAAGCGGCCGAATGTCTGGTGGTGGAGAACGCTCCTTTGGGTATAGCCTCGGCTTCCGGGGCCGGTATCTTCTGCGCGGCGGTTTCCACCAGTCTTCCCGCCGGATATCTGAGCGGGGCGGATGTGATAATCGACGGGATATCCGCGGTGCTGGACGTAGTGGATAGGGGGAATTCCCGCAAATTTTTGTGAAAATTATCTTTCCCGGCAGTATAATATAGAGAACGCCGGAGGATCCATGAGACGTTGGAGCGGGATCAGGGGGTGGGAATGAATTCGTTATGGCTGCTGCTGGCCGGGACCTGCGCGCTGGCGGCGGGTTATCGTTATTACGCGGCTTTCATCGAGAAGAGAATATGGCGGGTGGATTACGGCCGTAAGACCCCGGCCATGGAATACGGGGACGGACTGGACTATATGCCGGCAAGGCACTGGAGTATGCTGTTCGGCCATCATTTTTCTTCGATAGCCGGGGCCGGTCCGATAATCGGTCCGGTAGTGGCTTGCGCCATGTTCGGATGGGGTCCGGCCGTGCTGTGGGTGGTCCTCGGTTCTATATTCATCGGCGGTGTCCATGATTATTCCGCGCTGGTCCTTTCTCTGAGGCATAAAGGTAAATCTGTCGGCCAGGTTTCCGAGACCGTGATAAACCGCCGCTGCCGTCTGGTCTTCTCCGTTTTTCTCTGGCTGGCCCTGGTGCTTATCGTGGCGGTCTTCGCGGCAGTTACCGCCCAGACCCTTGTCGTCAAACCGGAGATCGTCGTGCCTACCCTGGGGCTTATACCTATAGCCGTATTCTTCGGTTTTATGGTTTACCGCTGGAACGTGAAGCAGTGGGCGGCGACCGCGCTCTCTTTGCTGCTTATGGCCGGCTCCATATACGCGGGGGAAGTGTTCCCGGTGCAGCTGGCGTTTCCCCAGGCCATGGCCTTCTGGACCGCTCTTCTGCTGGTTTACGCGTATATAGCCTCGGTGGTCCCGGTTAATCTCCTCCTGCAGCCGCGGGATTATCTTTCCATGGTCGTTCTGTTCCTGGGACTGCTTCTCGGTTACGCGGGAGTGTTCGTTTCCCATCCGAAGATGTCGGCTCCTTT
This sequence comes from uncultured Planctomycetales bacterium, assembly GCA_964488935.1. GTDB lineage: Bacteria > Omnitrophota > Gorgyraeia > Gygaellales > Profunditerraquicolaceae > Undivivens. The sequence goes on from CAZAVF010000010.1 coordinate 14,487, forward strand.
TTACGTTCATGCCCGCGCAGGGAGCGCCGGCTTGTGGCCGGCGATGTTCGTCCTGATCGCCTGCGGAGCCATTTCCGGCTTCCATTCTCTGGTATCGTCCGGGACCACCTCAAAGCAGCTGCCGCGTAAATGCGACGCCAAACTGATAACGTTCGGCGGGATGCTGCTGGAGGCGGCGATGTCCCTGCTTGCGATAATCGCCGTCTGCGCCGGGCTTTTCTGGAGCGGCGGACCGGAGGGGATGGCTTATCCGGAGCTGGCCGAGAAAAGCGGCTGGATCGTCACTTTCGGCAAGGGATACGGGAATCTCACGGCCCCGCTGGTGGGCGCGGCGGCCGGGACGACCATAGCGGTTTTTCTTTTGAACAGTTTCGTGATGACCACACTGGATACCGCCACCAGGATCACACGTTACCTCACGGAAGAGATCTTCGGGGAGTCTTTGAAAAAGAAGAAACTGGATAATAAATATGTTTTCGGCGCGATCTCGGTCATAGCTGCGGCCTGCCTGGCTTTCGGCTCCTGGCAGGTGATCTGGCCGGTGTTCGGCGCGGCGAACCAGCTGATCGCCGCCCTGGTGCTGTTGACGGCTTCCGTTTATCTTTTGCAGAAGGACCGGCCGTCTTTATGCACTCTGCTGCCGGCGTTGTTCATGGCGGTCACCACCATTTTCGCGCTCGGTTCAGGGATGAGCGCTTTCTGGGGGAGGAAGAATTATATCCTGGCCGCGGTGTCGGCGGCCCTGCTCCTGCTCGCCTGCGATATGCTTAAAGAGGCATACCTGGCGCTGGCGGCGGTCCGCGGCAAAAAGACCGGCAGAGGATAAAATGGCGTATTTTTCCGGCCGGGCTTATTTCCTTTCCAAGAAAGTCGGCAAGGCGATCACCGACTACGGGATGCTTGACGACGGGGACAGGGTGGCGGTGGCGGTCTCCGGGGGGAAAGACAGCCTTTCTCTTTTGCGCATAATGCAGGAGAGGCGGAAGTTTGTCCCGATCAAGTACGATCTGGTCGCCGTGTACGTGGACCTGGGGTTCGGAGGGGTCAACACGGCGAGGCTGGAGCGCCACCTGCGCGGCACAGGAATTGAGTTCCGCATAGAAAGGTCCGATGCCCTGCGTTCCTCAGAACGCGGGAAGATAAACTGTTTCTGGTGTTCCTGGAACCGGCGCAAGGCGTTGTTCGAAGCCGCCGACAGGCTGGGCTGCTCAAAGGTAGCTTTGGGGCACCATAAGGATGATATAGTCCAGACCATACTCCTGAATTTCTTCTTCCACGGGGAGATCTCGGCGATGTGCCCCAAGCAGGAGCTCTTCGGAGGGAAGCTGACGCTGATACGGCCGCTTGCTTACGCTCAGGAGAAAGAAATAAAAGCTTTCGCCGCCGCTTATAAGATACCGGCGCAGAAATGCCGGTGTCCGCACAGCGGCAGGACGAACCGGGCTCTTATGGGACGTTTCATAGCGCAGGCGGAGAAGGTCTGCCCGGACGTTAAGACCAATATCTTCCGCAGCGTCAAAAGAATAAAACGGGAATATCTGCTTTAGAATGGAGCGGATCAGGGAAAGGGAGAGGGGAAGATGCTTATAGCTCTTGTTGCGGTGTCCGTCCTGGCGGTCTTCGCCGTCTTCTTCGTGCTGGTGCGTCTCTACGCCCAGGTCAGTTCCCGCATGGACGCCATGTCCGAGGCCGTGCGCAGGAGCGGGGATTCCCTGAACAAGAACATAGGCGATACTCTCGGCGTTTTCGGCGGGGTCCAGGAAAAACTGGCCCGCGTCGAGGAGGTCAACCGCAGGATCTACGAGATAGGCAGGGACATTTCCAGTCTGCAGGAATTGCTGCGGGCACCCAAATTCAGGGGAAAGTTCGCCGAGACTTTCCTGGAGAACCTGCTTTCGCAGGTGCTGCCCCCGGATTTTTTCCAGGCGCAGTACCGTTTCCGTTCCTCCGACACGGTGGACGCGGTGATCAGGCTGGGGGAGCGTATGCTGCCGGTGGACGCCAAGTTCAGCCTGGAGAATTTCCAGAAAATGACGGCCGAACCCCAGGAACAGGCGCGCGCGGCCCTGAAAAAGAAATTCGTCTCCGACGTCAAGGACCGGACGGACGAGATAGCTTCCAAGTACATACTCCCGGCGGAAAACACCTATGATTTCGCTTTCATGTACATACCGGCGGAGAACGTCTATTACGAGATAATAGCCACCGAAGACCTCTTGTCTTATTTGATCTCGCGCAGGGTGTATCCGGTGTCGCCGCTGACTTTTTACGCCTACCTGCAGATAATCTGCCTGGGGTTGAAAGGTTTGCGCGTGGAGGAGAACGCGGAACGCATACTGAAGACCATATCTTCCCTGTCCGGAGAGATAAATAAGTTCCGGGACGATTATCAGCTCGTGGGCCGGCACTTGCAGGACGCCGGGCGTAAATACGACGAGAGTTCCAGGAAACTCGAGAAACTGGCGGAAAAGATAGCCTCCGTGGACAGGCAGGAAGAGGATGTCTGACGGGCTGCCGGGGATCGGCTTGGTTTTCAGCCGCGGCCGTATCAATATGTCGTTCCGGCACGGGAATAATCCGGAGGTGTTGACTGACCGCGGGAAACTCCTCGCTTCGATGGGAGCCGATCCCGTCCGGCTGGTCTGCTGCGACCAGGTGCACGGGGGCAGGGCCGTGGAGGTCACCGCCGCCGACGCAGGAAAAGGCGCCTTGTCTTTCGAGACTTCCGTGGCCCGCGCGGACGCCCTGGTCACCTGCGTGCCGGACCTGCCGCTGGGCATACTTACCGCCGACTGTCTGCCGGTATTGCTTTTCGATCCCGCGGCGCCGGCGGCGGCGGCCGTCCACGCCGGATGGCGCGGCAGCCGCGAGGGGATAATCGGCAATACCCTGCGGTTAATGCGGGAGAGTTTCGGCACCAGGCCCGAAACGGTATCGGCCTGGCTGGGGCCAAGCATCGGTAAATGCTGTTACCGGGTATCCGGGGAGTTCAGGGATATCTTTCCCGGGGCCGTCGCCGGCAACGGTGAGGATGCCTTTTTCGACCTTTCCGGTTTCAATAAACAGGTGTTGCTTTCCAGCGGGCTCAAACCTGAGAATATCCGGGAGAGCGGCTTGTGCACCGCGTGCATGGAACGGGATTTCTTTTCCTACCGCAGGGAAGGCGGGAGCGCCGGAAGGATGCTCTCCGTGATCATGCTTAAACGACCGCGCTAGTGCGCTGTTAAATAAGCTCTTTGAACAGCGCGCGGAGTCCGCCAACGCTTCAGTGGCTGACGGTCCGAGCCCGGCTTTCGACTATACATGCGCGGCCGGAAAACCGCGGGCGTCTGTCCTGAGCAGTTCGACAGGCTCACTGTAGCAATCAGTTCGACAGGCTCACTGTCGGAGCTTCATCAGAAACTTTTGTGACAATGCACGAGGAGGCGTATGTTCCTTTTAAGGAAGTTCAGGATGAAATTCGTACTCGGCGGGGGGTGCGTCTCGGAAGATATCCTGCGCCGGGCGCTGGAGGGTATAGGGGAGGACATAGAATTGTCCCTTCACAAGGAGACGAATGTCCCCGGGGAGTCCGGTATACACGTTTCTTTGGGGACCGACGATCCGGAATTGATATTCGACATCTGTTCCCAGTACGGGAGGATAAGATCGGCTAAAATAGAAGAAACCACGGTATCCGGGAGGTGAGTATGCAGAAAATAATAGTGATCTATCATTCCCGCGGCGGCACCACCAGGCGCATGGCGGAACTGGTGGCAGAGGGGGCGCGTAACTGCGGTGTGGAGACGGATGTCCGGGATACCGGGTCTGTGGAGGTCGATAAACTGCTTGATTATTCCGGCGTGATAATAGGTTCGCCGGTTTATTACGGGACCATGGCCGCCGAGATAAAAAAACTTGTGGACGAGTCGGTGAAGCTGCACGGCAGGCTGGACGGTAAAGTCGGGGCGGCCTTTTCCTCCAGCGGCAACCTGGCCGGAGGCAACGAGAGCACCATCCTTGATATATTGCACGTTCTGCTCGTACATGGTATGATCATACAGGGTGATCCCAAAGGGGACCATTACGGCCCGGTTGCCGTAGGCAGCTGCGACGAACGCGCAGCGGACGAATGCCTGAGACTGGGAGGCAGGGTCGCCGGACTGGTCAAGAAACTCGCGGCCGGACCGTTCGCGGGAGAAAGATAAGCAGATGTATATAACCGTGTTCGTCACCGCCGGCAGGAAAAAAGAAGCGGAGAAGATCGCCCGCCGCCTGGTGGAGAAAAGACTGGCGGCCTGCGTGAACGTCCTCCCCGGGATATCCTCGTTTTTCCGCTGGGAGGGGCGCATAGACAACTGCCGGGAATGCCTGCTGGTCATAAAAACCAAGAGGTCGTTATTTTCGCGCCTGGCCAAAGAGGTCGTATCCTGCCACAGCTACTCCGTGCCGGAGATCATCGCCTTGCCGGTCGTCGCCGGAGCGAAAAAATATCTTTCCTGGATAAATGAATCTGTCGGGAACGCCGTTTGATTTCGTCATAGCTTTCGCCGGCGGGGTGCTATGGAGTTTTACTCCCTGCGTATACCCGCTTTTGCCGGTCATAATCGGTTATGTGGGGGCGTCTTCCTGCGTTTCCCGCCGCAGGGCTTTTTTGCTGAGTTTTTCCTACGCCGGAGGAACGGCTTTCGTCTACGCCATGCTGGGCGTGCTCGCTTCACTGGGCGGTAGGGCCATGGGGCGATGGGCGGTTTCTCCCTGGACATCGGTAGTCTCCGGCCTGTTGATCTTCATTTTCGGCGTGTTCATGTCCGGGATCCTGAAGCTGCCGGTAAAACGTTTTATCGGCTTGCTCCCGGAGGGCAAAGGACGGGGGGGAGTTTTCTGGGCTTTCCTCCTTGGCTGCGGGTCGGCGCTGTTGATCAGCCCGTGCGTTACGCCGGTGCTCGGTTCCATCTTGGTCTATCTCGCTTCGCGCAGGAACGTGGTTTACGGCGCGCTGCTCCTGCTTACTTTCGCTTACGGGATGAGCCTGCTGTTCGTTGTCGCGGGGACGTCCGGGTATGTCCTTTCCCGGCTGCCTAAGTCCGGTAAATGGCTTGAATGGATAAAGAAAGCCTGCGCTTTATTGTTGTGCGTCAGCGGAGTGTATTTTATAATAAAAGGGTTGAATTGAGATCCGGCGCAGCATAACCGCCGTTCCCGACCTCCCGGCAATTGAGAACGCGGGGATGTGAAGAACGGCGCAGAAAAAGAGGAGCGTATGAGAAAAATCAGGATCCTGGTCGCCTGTGCCCTGGCGGTATCGTTTATCTGCACCGGCAGTCTTTTCGCTTTCGATACCGCGTCCGATTTCAGCCTGACAGCCACCTCCGGCAGGACCGTTTCCATGAGTTCTTTCCGGGGCGTAAAACCGGTCCTGCTTTTTTTCTGGACAACGTGGTGTCCGTATTGCGCCAGGCAGATGAAGATGCTGAACGACAAGTACGAGAAGATGTCGGCTGAAGGGATAGAGGTCATACCGATCAACGTCGGGGAAAGCGAAGACAAAATTCTGCGTTTTCTCAGCCGCAACCGCATAAGCATCCCTTCTTTTATCGACGGCTACGGCACGGTAGCGGACACTTACCGGTTGATAGGGGTGCCTACTTATACGCTGGTGGACAGGGAGGGGAGGATACTGCTTCAGACCAACGAGTTCCCTTACAAGGAGTATAAATCCCTGCTCGCGGCCGCTCCGCGAAAATGATCCGGCCGTTCCGCCGGATAAGAATTGAATAATAAACCAAGATTTTCCGGGAGAGGGGATGCGTTTCCCTACCGGTTTATGAGTGAGGAGAAGAAATGTTCGATAAACTGAAATCGATAATGGAAATGCAGAAGAAGGCCAGGGAGATAAAGGAGAGCCTGGATAAGACGGTATTCGATACAGAGAGCCAGGACGGCAGCGTGCGTATCTCCATGAACGGTTCCCAGCAGGTGGAGACGGTGACCGTCAAATGCGAAACGCTTTCTCCTGAAGCGAAAACCAGGCTGGAAAAATCGCTAAAGGACGTCTATAACCGCGCGATAAAGCATTCCCATGACCTGGCGGCGCAGAAAATGAAGGATATAACGGGATTGAACATCCCCGGTCTGATGTGATGAATGGACGCGGACCGCAAGGACAGTTCGGGGAACTCAATGCCGGCAGGCTTTTTTGTTCTTCCTGCGGGCGTTCCACGCCCGTCAGGGAAAGGCTGCTGTTGATATTGCCTGACGGCTGCCTTTATGAATACAGATGCGTTGTCTGCGGGAGCGTGACCGGGGACAAAAAGACGAGAAACGAAAGAAGCGGCGGATTGTTTCTCGGCGGAGGACGGGCGGGATGAAGGATACGGCGCTTCTTAAAGGATTGGCTACCGGCATAGGCAGTCTGCCTTACCGCGACGCGGAGACAGCGCTGGACCTTGTTTTCCGCCGCACCCCGAGGGCGCCGTTCTGGCCGCAGCTTCCCAAACGGGGGGCATGCGAGGGGATGGTGGCGCAGTTTTCCCAGAATCTCCCTTGTCTAAGGCTCAAGGACGGCGGAGTTTATCTGGATACATCCGCCCCGGAGAGCGAGCTCGAGGTTTTCTACGAGAAGGTGATATCCGGCGACAACTCTCATTTCGCCATCACCCCGGATTTCGCGCCCGGTATCTACGCCTACCGCGACAGGCTGCGCAGGACTGCCGCCAAAGGCGCTGATTTCGTCAAGGGCCACATAACCGGCCCTTTCACTTTCGCGGCCGCGGTCGCCGACGAAAAAGGGGCGGCGCTTCTGCATAATGAGATAATGATGCAGGCCGTGGTCAAGGGGCTGGCTGGCAAGGCCAAATGGCAGATCGAGTTCCTGAAGGAGTTCGGCAGGCAGGCGGTCATTTTCGTGGATGAGCCGTACCTGGGCTGTTTCGGTTCCGCTTACACCCCTGTCACACGGCAGACGGCGGTGGAGGTGACCGGGGAGTTGTGTTCCGATATAAAGGCGCACGGCGCGCTTACCGGCGTCCATTGCTGCGGCAACACCGACTGGTCCATCCTCACCGAGGCGGCCGGGGTGGATATAATCAGTTTCGACGCCTTCAACTTCCTGGACAGGCTGGTGCTTTACGCCGCAGAGGTTTCGGCGTTCCTCGACAGGGGAGGGGTCCTTTGCTGGGGTATCGCGCCCACCAGGGAATTCACGGGGGCGGAGACGCCGGAGTCGCTGCTGGAAAAGATCGATTCCGGAGTGGAGATGTTCAGCCGCAAAGGTGTGGACGCGGCAAAAGTCCGGGAGAGGCTCATCATCAGCCCGAGCTGCGGTCTGGGCAGCCTGGATGAAGAAAAAGCCGCCGGGATATTCGCCCTGCTTGATGCGGTCGCGGGTAAACTCTCCCGGGGATAGCCTGCTCTGCTGCCCGGTGCGTCGAATTGATTGACAATCCGCTTCAAGAGTGTATACTGGATATCAAGGACAAGGATGTCCGCTGTAATGGCGGGCGTCTTTTTTTTATGCCCGATTGATTAAAAACTAAGCGGCAGGTGCACATTATTTCAGCCCTGCGGACCGGCCGCGGCTCACTTCAAACCAGCGGGCTGGAGAAAGGGAAGGTAAGTATGAATCTCAGCACTGCAGGAGGAAACGACGCTACGCGCACTTTCAACCGTTCCAAGAACGTGGTCGGCTGTTCCGGTCTCTGTTCACGCTGTGTTGATTCCTGCCGGGGCAACTGTGAAGTGTTCAAGTCTTCTTTCCGGGGAAGGGAGGTCATTTACCCCGGTCCTTTCGGGGAAGTGACCGCGGGCGGTGACAAAGAATATCCGGTTGATTATTCTCATTTGAACATACAGGGATATGCCCAGGGGGCCAATGGTCTTCCCAAGGGCGTTGCCGGCAGCCCGGATACCGCAATATTCCCGGCCGTGGACACGTCGACTGAATACGGGTGGACCCGGAAAGTGAAAATGCGCGTGCCGGTTTTTACCGGGGCGCTAGGCTCCACGGAGATCGCCAGGAAGAACTGGGAACATTTCGCGGTGGGGGCGGCGATCTCGGGTATCACCATCGTCTGCGGGGAGAACGTCTGCGGTATCGATCCCAGGCTGGAACTGGACGCCAAGGGAAAGATAGTGAGCGCCCCGGACATGGACAGGCGCATAGAGTTGTATAAGCGTTTCCACGACGGCTACGGGGAGATACTTGTGCAGATGAACGTCGAGGACACACGGCTGGGCGTCGCCGAGTATATGCGCAAGAAGCACAATCTGGAGACGATCGAACTTAAATGGGGACAGGGGGCCAAGTGTATCGGAGGGGAGATCAAGGTGAAGACCCTGGAGCGCGCTATACAGCTTAAGAAAAGGGGCTATATCGTGACGCCCGACCCCGAACTGCCTGCCATACAGCAGGCTTTTAAGGCCGGGGCGATCAAGGAATTCGAGCGGCATTCCAGGCTCGGGTTCGTCTCCGAGGAAGGCTTTATGAAGGAGATCAAACGCCTGCGAGACCTGGGCTATAAAAGGATAACCCTGAAGACCGGCGCTTATTCGATGGTCGAGCTGGCCCAGGCCCTTAAATTCAGCTCCGCGGCCAGGATAGACCTGTTGACCATAGACGGGGCTTCCGGCGGGACCGGGATGAGCCCCTGGAAGATGATGCAGGAATGGGGCATCCCGACTTTTTACCTGCAGTCCCTCGCCTATGAATTCTGCGAGAAAATGAGCAAAAAGAAGATGCGCGTCCCGGATATCGCCATCGCCGGAGGGTTCTCCCTCGAGGACCATGTCTTCAAGGTGCTTGCCATGGGCGCGCCGTACGTCAAGGCGGTCTGCATGGGGCGTGCCTTGATGATCCCGGGTTTCGTGGGCAAGAACATCCAGGATTGGATCAAAGGCGGCACTCTGCCTCCCACGGTATCCGAGTTCGGCGGCAAACCGGAGGAGATATTCGTCTGTTACGAGGAGCTTGCCGAGAAATACGGCAGGGACATGAAGGACATCCCCCTCGGCGCGGTCGGGATCTACACTTTCAGCCAGCGGATCAAGGTCGGGCTGCAGCAGCTGATGGCCGGTTCGCGCAATTTCAGCCTGAGCAGCATATCCCGCAGGGACCTTATGTCCTTGAGCGAGGAGGCGGCCGGGATATCCGGTATCCCCTATGTGATGGATGCCTGCCGTAAAGAAGCGGAGAAGGTGTTGTTCGGGAAATAAAGCCGTTCAGTAGGTGAGTGGACAGGCGCCCCGCAGGTCATATACGGGGCGCCTGTTTTTTTATTCATATCGGACTCTTTTGTGATAAAATACATTCCAGTGAAAAGTCCAGCGGCCTTCAAAATAACGGCTGCAGCGAGAGAAAAGAGGGTGTGCAGATATGATTTCTTCCGATCGTCCTGACAATGTTGAAGAGAGGATCCGTGATTACAGGGAATTACGGGAAGCCGGTCTCATCTCCTTTGAGGACAATTTCTTTCCCACAGTCCATTATCCGCCTATCACAATGTATTCTCCCATAAACGAGGATGAAATGTTCCGGGGATACGTAAATCCACCGGATAATCTTTTCGTTGTGTATGTGCATATACCTTTTTGCATGAAGTATTGCGCCTTCTGCCATTATCCCAACAAAATAGGCGATCTGCCCGGGGAGAAGGATCTCTATCTTGGTGCGCTTGAGAAAGAGATGGATATTTACATGAACCGGCTGGGCGTGAGGAATATCCGGGCCCGTTCGGTCCTGGTGGGGGGAGGGACCCCCACGTTCCTCTCCCCCGGGCAATTGGAGCGTTTCCTTGCCGCTTTTACCTCGCGGGTCGATCTTTCCCGCTGCACACAGTTCAATTACGACGTCGATCCGGTCACCCTTATCGACAAGGACGGACCCAGGCGCCTTGAACTTCTCCGGTCATACGGCGTCGACCGCCTGACTATAGGCGTGCAGTCTCTTGACGACGGGATACTGAAGAGAATGAACCGTCATCATACGGCGGCGGAAGCCGAGCTTGCCGTTGCCCGGTCCAGGGAAGCCGGATTCCGGGTATGTATAGAATTCATTTACGGGTATCCGGGATTGTCCATGGGTACCTGGGTAAAGACCATGGAAAAGGCCGCATCGCTGGGGGTTGACGAAGTCCATAATTACCGGTTAAAGATCATTCCATACGGGGATCACGTGGGAGCGATCCGGAATATGTTCGAACGCGAAAAGGATGTTTTCCCTTCCACCGAGGATACGCTGATGATGAAACAGGCGGCCATCAGTATCCTTAACCGGAACGGGTACAATGAGAACCTTACCAGGGTGTTCAGCCGTTCCGGGAAAGACTATTCGCATTATGCCAGCGACCAGTGCTGCGGTCTGTTCGACCAGGTAGGTTTCGGCCTGACGGCTTTCAGCAGCCTGAGAGACCGGTTCATACTGAACACGCAGGATTTCGGCGAATACTATGATCTTGTGGGACGGGGAATGCTTCCTTTGAACCGCGGGCTGGTGCGCAGCAGCGATGATAATATCCGCTGGAATATCATACTTCCGCTTAAGAACAGGCTGGTGTATAAAAAGTACTTTTTCAGCCGCACCGGTGTCCATGCCGGGGAAGTGTTCAAGAACAAGATCGAACGCCTGAAGAACAGCGGGCTTATCTTCGAGGACGAGAAGACCATCTCTTTGACGGAACGCGGCAGGTTCTTCGCCGATGAGATCTGCCACCAGTTCTTTCATCCGGCTTATATACCTTTCCCGAGGCAGTCTTATTCTGCGTCCGCCCTGAACCCGTATAATGATTGAGGCCGGATGTCACCGGTGAAGTGATCTCAGGCGGGGAAGTAGAATATCAGGGCAATGCCGGCGACGGCTATCAGCGACCCGATTATCTCCATGCGGGTCGCTTTTTGTTTTAGGAATAACGCCGCCAGGGGAAGGATGAATAACGGGGTCGTGAAATTAAGGGTGGTGGATATGGAGGCCCCGATAAGCTTGAGGGAGAGAAGGGAGAGCCAGAATCCTCCGAATATGACTATGAATACGGTTAATCCAGAAAGCAGCATTGTCCGTTTGTCCATGAAAGGGACGGTCCAGTCCCGTATCTTACCCGCGGCAATGCCTCCCGTAAGCAGGACCGCTCCGGACCAGAAAAGGCGTATCCACGTGCCCTGCAGGGAATCGGCGGTTTCGACCCCTATTTTGGCCAGTATCACGGCCGCGGCTGTACACGCGCCCGAAAGCGCCGCGAACGTTATCCCGCGGAGCCATTGTCTTTTCTCCGTGGTCCCGGAGTGGGATCTCCAGACGACTGTATTTATCCCGGCCAGGACGCAGAGGATGCCGAGCCCGGCGGGTAAGGATATCTTTTCGCGTAGAAAAAGGCCGGCCAGGAGAAGCGTGAATACCGGTCCGAGCGTCCCCAGGAGTATTGTCGGCTTGGGGCCTATATCCTTGAGCGCTTTGAAGAAGAAAGTGTCCCCCAGCGATATCCCGAGTATCCCGCTTAACCCCAGGAAGAGGAAAGAACGTGTATCCATTTGCCTGGTCCCGAAGACCAGCAGCAATATCCCTATGTATACGCATCCCAGCAGGCATTTCATCAGGTTCATGGCCGCGGCCGGCGCTTTTTCCCCGATACTATGGAATAAGACCGAACCGAGCGCCCAGAAGAAGGCCGACAAAAGGGCCAGGGAACAGCCCAGTATCTGGTGCGGGACATCTGTAAGGGAAAAGTTCCCGATCATTTCTTTCTCCTGAATTCCAGGAAGTAATGTTCCGGGAGGAACGTGTGTTCATTCACAAGCTCATATCCGCAGCCGCAAAGCAGCGATATGACGTCGGCCTTTTTCATAGGGGAAGAGGAGGATTTCCGTTTCGGGAGCAGGTCGTTGATCTCAATCCGCAGCAGCAGCTTCATTAACGTTTTGTTGAGAGCGGTGATCTGCTGTTTTTGTCTGGGAGGAAGTCCGGCATACTCCGTTTCGAAGACGCGGGCCTTATAAAGCCGGGGAAGAAGGCATTTTATCAATATGACCTCGCGTTTATGGATTATATCGAGGAAGAAAAGAGGAGTTTTTCCCCCGTCGGTGAGATATGCTGCCGTATCTTTCGCGAAAGACACGTCGCGGATCACGCCGTTGAGGTCGGCGGCGATGTCGCGCGCTCTTTTTTCCGGGAGGCGGCCACCGTCCCATTTTCTCAGGAAGTCGCGGTTGTCCGGCCTCATGCGATTGAAAAGGGGTGAACTGTAATCCCAGGACGACATCATTCTCTTTAATATTTCCGTGTCGGCAGGGGTATCTTTAAGATCGAGTATATAAAGCCTCCCCGTGTCTTTCTTAAGGGAGTGGAGAAGGCGGCCGAAGTAATCTTTACTGTCCTCCGCCGACAGGAGCCTGGCGACCTCGCATATGAAAATTATATCGAAGACGTGCTTGCCGTAGAACGGGTCGAATCCGTCGGCTTTGACGACCACCGGCAGGATGTTGTTTATCTTTTTCGATTCCGCTTCCCGGCTCAGGCATTGCAATACCCAGGGGTTGATGTCTGTGGCGAAGATCTTTCCGTCCGGCTGCACGGCTTCTGCCAGCAGGAACGAGAAAAACCCTTTCCCCGCACCTATGTCCACGATATCCATCCCCGGACGTATCCTTAACGCGCGGATTACTTTATCTTGAGGCAGGGTTTTTTCCCTGGCTCCGGCGGTGAGATGGCTGAAAAGTAGTATTATCCGGGGGGATCTTAAAAAACCTTCCGGAGTACCGCCGGAGGCCTTATGGTTCAGCAGGATAGAGTCCATTCGTATCTCCGGAGAATCGGTGCTGAAGGAAGGCGGAAGGGACAGGGGCGGGGTCAGGCAATTATTCTTGACCCTGTAAGAGACCGGGTTGTTCTTTTTTACCAGCGCGGCGGTTTCGGGAGGCAGAATGCCGGAAGACGCGCACGGATCATTTTTCGGTAACCTGCCGTTCAATATGAGTAATTCCGGTTTAAATCCGGACAGGGGCGGTTCGACTTCTTTTGCCCTGCATAAGCCCGGGGCTGTGCATTCCAGGGCGATATATTCCGGATTGACTTCCCCGCCGGGGTAAGCCGGGCCTGCAGCGCATAATAGGAATATCCCCGCAGCCGGAAGGGAAAGTATCGTATATATCTTAGGCATGCCGCAGCTCACTTTTGCTCAGGGTCAAACCGGCTTTCTTGACTGTTTTTCTTATATGAGGCTCATCCGGGGCCGTCCGGTTTACCGAATATATGGGGAAATCGTTTTTCAGTTCCGCGGGAGTCCCGTCGTGGATCGTCACCGAATTTGCCCCCGCCATAAGACCGAAGTACTGGCCGTTCTTCCTGAATTTCTCCATTGAGCTGGTTGAGGGGATTATCAGCCGGGGATACATGATGCGCATTAAACTTATGTAGTTCAGCGTTATGTCGATATCCCCGGCCGGTTCGTCCCGGTAAACACTGTCTTCCCCCGGGATGAACACCGAGGCCGAAGCCATGGTCAACTTGAACCTGCCGAGAAACAAGAGGTCCTCCGCGAGATCGTTGAGCGATTGGCCGGGGAGTCCCACAATATTGCCGGTCCCGAGCGCGAACCCGCTTTTTTCTATATAGCGCATGCAGGCAGCCCGCCGGAGTAGAGAATCCCCCGGTTTGACTTTAGAATAAAGCTTTGCGTTCGAGGTCTCGAATTTCAGGATGTACCTGTCCGCTCCCGCCGAACGGAGTTTTTCATATTGACGGCGTTTCAGGCTGCCCAGGCAGAGGATTATCTTCAGCCCGGGATATTTGCGTTTTATCCGGCGTATATATCCCGCGGTGAGATCTATATAATTCGCGGAAGGGTTCTCTCCCGACTGTAGAAGCAGTATCCGTCTCCCTTTTTTGTAAATATGTTCGACTATGGATATGAAACGCGAGGGATCGATAAGGTATTTTTTGTGTTTTGCGTAATTGTGGATATTGCAGAAATTGCACTTCTGCCGGCAGATGTTCGAAAGCTCGATCACGCTGCGGACCTCCACGGTTTCGCCGGGGAATGATCCGCTCCTCTTCCCGCGGGCGAGGAGAAAAAGGCGCCGCTGGCCGCTCCCTTTGAGAAGAAGCGCGGCCTTGATTACATGCCGCCGGAAATCACCGTTTTTCAGTCTATCAAGTGTCTGATTGTCCATAAGTCATAACTCCCTGTATGGCGGCGCCGTCCCTCAAAAAGTTTCCCGGGAAAATGCGGACTGGACCTTATGAGAATTGTAAATATGCCTGGTATTATAACATATCGCCGCGCTTTGTAAAAATCATTCGGCGCGCCGCGGCATTCAGGCCGCGGCGCGTTCATGATCTTGATGCTGAGCGGCCGCTTGGGGCATAAGCTGTTAAAACCGCCCCCGGGAAGAGGGGTAAATAATCTGTTTGACATACTTCCGGTATGTGCTATATTAAAACCAATGGTTCAACGGGAACTGACCATGTCTGGAACAATGGCGTTTGTGGGCCGGGGGACTATCGGTTCAGAAACGCTTTTTTTTAAACAACTATGTGTAAATACATATTTATCACCGGCGGCGTCATTTCCAGCCTCGGCAAGGGGATCGCTGCAGCTTCCATAGGCAAAATACTGGAATCTCAAGGTCTGCGTGTCGCCTTGATGAAGTTCGACCCCTATCTCAACGTCGATCCCGGCACGATGAACCCTTACCAGCACGGAGAGGTTTACGTCACGGACGACGGAGCCGAGACCGATCTTGATCTCGGGCACTACGAAAGGTTCATCTCCGCCAAGACCGGCAAATTCAACAACGTCACCACCGGCCAGGTATACCACGCCGTGATCTCCCGCGAACGCAAGGGGGATTACCTCGGCAGGACCATCCAGGTCATCCCGCACATTACCAACGAGATAAAAGACCGCATCAGGAAAGTGGCGGCCGTCTCCAAGGCGCAGGTGGTGCTGGTGGAGATCGGCGGTACCGTCGGCGACATCGAGAGCCTTCCTTTCCTGGAGGCGGTTCGCCAGTTCAGGCTGGATGCCGGGCAGAATAACGTTCTTTACGCCCACCTTACGCTGGTGCCTTATATAAAGGTCGCGGGGGAGATGAAGACAAAGCCCACCCAGCACAGCGTCGGCACTTTGCGTGAGATAGGTATACAGCCGGACATCCTGATCTGCCGCAGCGAAAAAAGCCTCTCCGCGGAATTGAAAGAGAAGATATCCCTTTTCTGCAGCGTGCCGCAGGAGGCGGTCATCGAGGCCAAGGACGTGGATTCGATCTATCAACTCCCGCTGATATTCAAAGACCAGTCGCTCGACAAGCTCATACTGAAGCATTTCGGGATCAAAGCCAGGCCTTCCTCTCTTAAGAACTGGGAAAAAAGCGTGGTGGAGAAAGCGGTCTCCCCCCGTCACAAGACCAGGATCGCCGTAGTCGGCAAATACATCGGCCTGCAGGACGCTTACAAGTCCATTTACGAGGCATTGTCGCACGCCGGCATCGCCAACGACTGCAGAGTGGAAGTGGAGAAGATAGATTCCGAGGATATCGAGAAAGAGGGGGCGGAACATTACCTGCGCAGCGTCTGCGGTATCCTGGTGCCGGGCGGGTTCGGATCGCGCGGCATAGAAGGCAAGATAAAGAGCATCGAGTACGCCAGGACGAAACGCATCCCGTTCTTCGGCATCTGCCTGGGTATGCAGTGCGCGGTCATAGAATTCGCCAGGAATATCTGCGGTCTCAAGGGCGCCGACTCCAGCGAGTTCGCCCCCAATACCGCGGATCCGGTGATCAGCCTCTTGAAGGAACAGGAGGACGTGGAAGATATGGGGGGGACCATGCGCCTCGGCGCTTATCCCTGCCAGATATCGCCGAATACCCGGGCGCAGTGCTGTTACAGAAAAAGGCTTATCGAAGAGCGGCACCGGCACAGATACGAATTCAACAATAAATACCGCCGTTTGATGGAGAAGAAGGGTATGGTCTTCTCCGGTATTTACCCGAAAAAAAACCTTGTCGAGATCGTGGAATTGCCGGGTCATCCGTTCTTCATGGCCGTGCAGTTCCATCCCGAATTTAAGTCGAAACCAGACAAGGCCCATCCGATATTCCGCGACTTCATCAGGTGCGCTTTAAAAATAAAGAGGTAAACATGCAGGCTGTTTTAGTCCTGGAAGACGGCAGCGTATTCCGGGGGAGATCGTTCGGAGCGCAGGGGGCACGCTGCGGGGAGATCGTCTTCAATACCAGTATGTCCGGGTATCAGGAGATAATCACCGACCCTTCCTACAAAGGCCAGATAGTGGCCATGACCTACCCTTTGATAGGCAATTACGGAATCAACGAGGAAGACGCGGAATCCGGCCGGCCTTTCGTGGAGGGATTCGTGGTCAAGGAATGCAGCAGGATCGCCAGCAACTGGAGGTCGGGGAGTTCGTTGCCGGATTATCTTTGCGCGCACGGGATCCCCGCGGTCGAGGGGGTGGATACCCGCGCGCTTACGCTGCGTATAAGGGAAGCCGGGGCGCTTAAAGCCGTTATCGCCGCCGGGCCGGACTGCGAGAACGTGCCGGCGCTGCTGGAAAAAGCGCGTTCCTGGAGCGGCCTCGTGGGCATCGATCTTGTAAAGGAAGTTTCCTGCCGGGAAGCCTATGACTGGAACGACAAGGGGAAATATAGGGTGGCTGTACTGGATTGCGGGGTGAAATATAACATCCTGCGTATTCTCGCCGGCCTTTCGTGCCGGGTAAGAGTATTCCCGGCCGGCACCTCCGCCGCGGACATACTGGCCTGGAAGCCGGACGGTATCATGCTTTCCAACGGCCCGGGCGACCCCGCGGCCGTGACTTACGTAATAGACACGGTCAGGGAACTGGCGTCCGCCGGTATTCCCATGTTCGGTATCTGCCTCGGCAATCAGATGCTCGGTCTGGCTTTCGGCGGCAGGACTTATAAGCTGAAGTTCGGGCATCACGGGGCCAATCATCCGGTAAAAGACCTGAACAGCGGTAAAGTGGCTATCACCGTGCAGAACCACGGATTTTGCGTGGACATGAAGTCATTGAACGGAAAAGAGCTCCAGGTCACGCATATAAACCTGAACGACGATACGCATGAGGGGATGAAACACAGGAAACTGCCGGTTTTTTCGGTGCAGTTCCACCCGGAGGCGTCCCCGGGGCCGCACGATGCCGCTTATCTCTTCGCTTCTTTCGTGGATTCGGCGGCGAAACACAAATACCGCGGGAAAAGAAATGCCTAAACGCACCGACATAAAGAAAATACTTATCATCGGCTCCGGTCCGATCGTGATCGGCCAGGCGTGCGAATTCGATTATTCCGGGACCCAGGCCTGCAAGGTGCTGCGGCAGGAGGGGTTCAAGGTGGTGCTGGTCAATTCCAATCCCGCCACCATAATGACCGACCCCGATACTGCCGACAGGACTTACATAGAGCCTATCACGGCGGAGATAGTGGAACGCATCATCGCCAGGGAAAAGCCGGACGCACTGCTGCCGACACTCGGCGGGCAGACCGCCTTGAACACGACGGTGGAGCTCGACGCGCGCGGGGTGTTCAGGAAATACGCAGTGGAGTTGATCGGCGCCGACATCAAGGCGATCAAGAAAGCGGAGGACCGGCGGCTTTTCAAGGAGGCGATGATAAAGATAGGGCTCGACCTGCCGAAGAGCAACAAGGCTTATAACCTGCAGCAGGCGTTGAAAGTGGCCCAGAGTATAGGATTCCCTTTGATCATCCGCCCCAGCTTTACCCTCGGCGGCACCGGAGGCAGCGTCGCTTACAATGCCGAGGAATTCCGCGTCCTGGCCAAGCGGGGGCTGGAATCGAGCATGATCAGCGAGATACTTATAGAAGAATCGGTTGCCGGCTGGAAAGAATATGAACTGGAGGTGATGCGCGACCTTAAGGACAACGTCGTGATCGTCTGTTCGATAGAGAACCTCGATCCGATGGGCGTGCATACAGGAGACAGCATAACGGTGGCCCCGGCGCAGACGCTGACCGACAAGGAATATCAGCGTATGCGCGACGCGGCCATCGCCTGTATACGCGAAATAGGGGTCTCTACCGGCGGTTCCAACATCCAGTTCGCGGTCAATCCGGCAGACGGCAGGATGGTGGTCATAGAGATGAATCCCCGCGTTTCCAGGAGTTCCGCGCTGGCCTCCAAGGCCACGGGTTTCCCGATAGCCAAGATAGCCGCCAGGCTTGCCGTCGGGTACACTCTGGACGAGATAGCCAACGATATCACCCTGCAGACCCCTGCCTGTTTCGAGCCGGCCATAGATTATTGCGTGGTAAAGATACCCAGGTTCACTTTCGAGAAATTCCCGTCGGCGGAGCCGGTGCTTTCGGTCTCCATGAAATCGGTGGGGGAGACTATGGCCATCGGCCGCACTTTCAAGGAAGCACTGCAGAAAGGGCTGCGTTCCCTGGAGATAAAGAAGCACGGTCTGGAAAGTCTCGGCAGTTTCGGCGAAGAGGAGATGGAGCCGCTCTACTCCAGGCTCAGGACGGCCTCGCCGGAACGTATCTTTCTGCTGGCGGACGCCTTCAGGTCGGGGGTGGGACTCGAGAAGATCCATGAGTTGACGTCGATCGACAGATGGTTCCTTCACAATATACGCGAGATCGTGGATATGGAGAACTATCTGGGAACGCGCGCGGGCGCTCTCGATAAAGAGACGCTTCTTGAGGCCAAGAAAATGGGATTCAGCGACAGGCAGATCGCTTCTTTGACCGGGAAGAAGGAAGAAGAGGTGTCTTCTCTCAGGATCTCCCTGGGGATCCTCCCGGATTTCAAACTTGTCGATACCTGCGCCGCCGAGTTCCAGGCCTTCACGCCCTATTATTACTCCACCTATGATAAACAGTTTTGATCAGTCCGGCGCGCCGGCTTCCCCTCGGATAGGATGCGGGCCCTGATCTCAAATATGATTTGATTTTCCGGTAATAACGATTAAAATAAAATTAATCCCTTACGCCCGGATAGTTCCGGCGTGTGAAGCTCCGGGGAGGTGCCGGAGTGACCATAGAAGAATCGGATATGTGGCGAGTACCGGCGGGGCCGGGGCTTCGCCGGGAACATGGGCCTCCGGCTTGAGGGGCGCTACTATTATTCATGAAAGGAGCAGGTGGAACAATGAGCAGAATGAAGATATTTACGATGATGGTGGCGGTGGCCGTGTCTTTTCTGGCTGTGAGCGGATGCAACAAGAAACAGCAGAGCCTTGAGGAAATGCAGGCCCCGATGTCGGCCGACTCTCTGGGGGGGCAGACGCTGGATAATAAGATCGCCATACAGGAAAGCAAGCTCCCTGCCGCGGCCGCGGGCGCTGTCGAGAGATCCGCGGAGACTGTCACCGCTGCATCCGTTCCAGCGCTGGAACCTTTACCTCCTTCCGGGCCTTATAAGCCGTCGGCACAAGACATCCAGACCGCGCTAAAGAACGCCGGATACTATTCCGGGAATATAGACGGTAAAGTCGGTCCCAAGACGAAAGCGGCAATAGAGGAGTTCCAGAAAGCCAACGGTTTGACGGCTGACGGTAAAGTCGGTCCAAAGACATGGGCCGCCCTGGAAAGTCATTTGAGTCCCGCAGCCGGGTCCACGGAAGCGGAACAAACTGTCCCGTTGCAATAACGAGGGTTTCCCTGAACGGAGCCGCTGCCTTGAAAAAACCGGGGAGATAAGGTATACTTTTTATAGCCGATAAAGGTAAACCTCGGGAAAACCGGGGGGCGCAAAGCCACAGACCTACGTTACATCACGTTCAGTTGAGGCCGCGAAGACGGTCAAAAGAGGTGGGTAATATGGTGGCTGGGCTACCGGTTAAAGGTGCGGCAGCAAGTTGTGTTGTCACCTTTATCGGCTTATATTTAAAAAACAAAATCCCAACGTAAAAGTTGGGATTTTTTTTGTTTATCCCTTAGCGGTGATCAGATCTATTCATCCGGACCCTGATCTGTCTGCTATAATACTGCCAAATGGTTAAATTTCCTGAAGGATTTCTCTGGGGCGCCGCGACTTCCTCTCATCAGGTGGAAGGGGACAACTTTTTCAACGATTGGTGGAAATGGGAACAATCGGGCGGCGGGCGCGACAGATCTTCCGCCGCCTGCCGGCATTTCTCCCTTTACAGGGAAGATTTCGCCCTTGCCCGTTCCCTCGGGCATAACGCCCACCGTTTCTCGATCGAGTGGAGCCGTGTCGAGCCTGAGGAGGGACGTTTCTCACAGGAGGCGCTGGAGCATTATTCTTCCGTCCTGGACGCTCTTGCCGCCAACGGCCTGGAACCGGTGGTCACCCTGCATCATTTTACCTGCCCGTCCTGGTTCAGCGGCAGGGGGGGGTGGCTCAAGCCCGCCAACACGGCTTATTTCTGCCGTTATATAGAGAAGATAACCGGCGCGTTGTCCGGTAAAGCCCGTTACTGGGTGACCATCAACGAACCGATTGTCTACGCCTACCATTCCTATCTTACCGGCGCCTGGCCTCCCCAGCGGCGTTCGTTCAGCAAGGCTTTGCTGGTATCCCGTAATCTGCTTTCGGCGCACGAGCGGGCTTACCGCATAATACATGAAAGGTGCGGTGCCTATAAGGACTCCGCGCCCTCGGTAAGCGTGGCTCATCATATGCAGTATTTTATGCCCTGGGAACCCGGTATAAGGAACCGGCTGGGAGTCTTTCTGCGGGATATGATGTTCAACCGTATGTTCCTTGACGCCGCTTTCCGCTCCGGGACGCTGGACTATATAGGGTTGAATTATTACACAAGGCAGCTGGTAAGCGTGGAAGGCGGTGATCCCAGGCTCCTTCTGTCGGGGACACGTTCCGATACCGCCTGTGAAAAGAATTCATTGGGATGGGATATCTATCCGCGTGGACTGTCGGAGATACTGCTCAGCCTGAGGAAATACGCTCTGCCGGTGCTCATACTGGAGAACGGGATAGCCGCCGCCGACGACAAGAAAAGGGTCTCTTTCATAAAAAGTCATCTCGCGGCCGCGGCCGCGGCGATGAATGCCGGTGTGGACCTTAAAGGTTATTTTTACTGGTCGCTGCTGGATAATTTTGAATGGGACAAAGGATTCGCCCCCCGCTTCGGCCTGGTCGAGGTGGACTATAATACCCAGGAGCGCAGGGTGAGGGAGAGCGCGTCGTGGTTTTCGCGCGTCTGCAGGACGGGAGAGCTGGCTGAATGACGTCCGAATTCGGCATCGAGATACTGAAAAGTCTTCCTTTCTTCGCCGGGTTCAGCCCCGAAGAATACCGTATGCTCGACGGTAAATACGATATCGTCGCTTATCCCAAGGGGGGGATAATATATAATTACGGAGATCCGCCGGGCGCTTTCTATTGCGTTCTTTCCGGCAGGGTGGCGGCTTATCTTAAGGACGCGCACGGCCGGAACCGTTTCATAGATTATCTGCACCGCGGGCAGTATTTCGGCATTATTTCCCTCCTGACCGGGGAATCGCATTCGGTGACGGCCGAGGCGTTCAACGACAGCAGGCTGGTGGTGATAAAAAGAGAGGATTTCGAGGTGCTCCTGCAGAAGATACCCCGCATGGGCCTTGATCTCAGCCGGACGCTTTCACGCCGGTTGAGAAGCAGGGATACGGTCAGGAAGGAGGTCTTTGAAACCGAGATCATCGCGGTTATGGGGCTGTCTCCCAACAGCGGCAAGACTTTCTACACGGCCAACCTGGCCTTCAGCCTGCGCAGGGAGACGTCCAAGAACATCCTTGTGGTGGAAGTCAGGCATAAGAACAAATTGCACGCCATGCCGGCCATTTTCGGGGCCGGGAGCCATTATCACGAGCTCGACCTTTCTGACTACAGGCAATACCGCGGCTTTGATGCCGCCCCGGTGATAATGAAAGGCAGGGAAGGGCTGGATTTTCTCTGTCTGAACTATTCCGGGACCGGCGATGAATCGGCTGCGACCGTGGTCGACATCCTTAGTTCCCTGTTCTCGAAATATCATTACATAATAATAGACCTGCCTCCTTTCAACGACGATTTCGTTTCCGGGCTCCTGCGGCAGGCGCAGACGCTTCATTTGATCAGCGGGCCTTCCACCTCGGAATTAGGCAGGACCGGCAGTTTCTCGGACAAGCTGGAGAAAGAGAAATCTTTCGCCAGGGAGAACATCAAGGTGATCGTCAACGACTACGGCTATGCGCGTCTGCGTTCAGAAGACAGAAGCGGCGTGCTGGACAGGGACGTTTTTGCCACCCTGCCCGTGATAGGGGTCCCGGCAGCGGGGTTGGAGACGGAGAGGGACCCGGCAGCCGAGTACTCCATGGCCGTGCGGCGCATCGCCAGGCAGAGCGGCGGCTGCACCACCGGATTGGCCCTGGGCGTCGGTTTCGCCTACGGGCTCTGCCACCTGGGCGTCCTGAAAGTCCTGGAAGAGGAGAAAGTGCCGATAGACGTGATTTCCGGCTCCAGCATGGGGGGGCTGATAGCCAGTCTCTGGGTCACCGGTAAATCCAGCGGGGAGATACTCGAGATAGCCGGTGAATTCAAGGACTATACCTGCGCCTGGAAACTCATTGACTTGACATTTCCCTGGACAGGGTTTATAAAAGGTAATAAGCTTTACCGGTTCCTGAAAAGGCACCTCGGGAACAAGACTTTCAGGGACGTGAAACTGCCGTTGAAGATCGTCGCCAGCGA
>CAZAVF010000011.1:0-36833 GCA_964488935.1 uncultured Planctomycetales bacterium
ATGTCATACCGTGTACTCGCTTTAAAATGGCGGCCGCAGAATTTCGATTCTTTAGTCGGCCAGCAGCACGTGGTCAGCACGCTGAAGAACGCACTGGAAAATAACCGCCTGGCTCACGCCTACCTGTTTTCCGGTCCCCGCGGCGTCGGCAAAACCTCCTGCGCCCGCATCCTGGCGAAAGCCCTCAACTGCAAGAACGGCCCGACCGTCAATCCCTGCAACGAATGCCCGCAGTGCCTGGAGATCAGCCAGGGCCGCGGCCTGGACGTCATCGAGATAGACGGCGCCTCCAACCGCGGCATCGACGAGATACGCACCCTGCGGGAGAACGTCAAATTTGCCCCGGCTTCCGGGAAATACAAGATCTACATCATAGACGAAGTGCATATGCTCACCCAGGAGGCCTTCAACGCCCTTTTGAAGACCCTGGAGGAGCCGCCTGAATACGTGAAATTCATCTTCGCCACCACCCAGTCTAACAAAGTCCTGCCGACCATACTTTCCCGCTGCCAGCGTTTCGATTTCCGGCGCATACCGGTGCTTGAGATAATCGGCCAGCTGGAAAAGATACTGGCCGCCGAGGGCATTAAGATAGACAGGGAAGTGCTGGCGGCGATCGCCCGCAGCAGCGACGGGGCACTGCGCGACGCCGAGACTGTTCTCGACCAGGTCATCTCCATTTCCGGCGGGAACGTTTCCCTGAAGGACGTCATATCCCTGCTGGGCGTGGTGGAACAGGACACGCTGTTCGAGATGGCGGAAAAGATCATAAAGCGCGAACCGGCCGCGGCGCTGGAGCTTTTCAACAAGGTCCTGGACGAGGGTAAAGAGCCGGAGGTGTTCTGGCAGAACCTGATAGAGCATTACCGCAACCTGATGGTCGCCCGGATCGCCGGCCCGGACGCAAAATTGATAGACCTGCCGGAAGACACCGTGGCGCGCCTGATCAAGCAGTCGTCTGAGCTTTCCCTGGAGGATATCTTTTCTTCTTTCAACATTCTGGTGGACGCCCAGGAGCTTTTGAAACGTTTCGATTATTCGCGCATACCGCTGGAGGTGAACCTGGTTATGATGGCATCTTCTCCGGCACAGGCAGGCAGGAGTTCCGCTCCGGCTCGTCCCGCCGATGAGGCGCATCATCAGCAGGCGCACAGACCGGCGCAGACGGACACGCATATCAGGCCGTCCGCTCCAAGACCGCCGGTCCAGCATACCCAGCCGGTGCGTCCGGCGCAAAGCAGGCCGGTGACTGCGCCGCCGCCCGCGCCGCAGCAAAGACCAGT
The DNA here is from genome assembly GCA_964488935.1 of uncultured Planctomycetales bacterium. GTDB lineage: Bacteria > Omnitrophota > Gorgyraeia > Gygaellales > Profunditerraquicolaceae > Undivivens. The sequence goes on from CAZAVF010000011.1 coordinate 1,284, forward strand.
GCCTCCGCCGCCGAGCCGCTCAGCCGCGCCCGTTGTCCCGGAGCGCAAGCCCCCGGAATCGTCCGCGAGGCCGCTTGATCCGGTTATCCAGGCCGCGACCGCGATTGCCGACGAGGAAGAAGAGGAATTCTACGGGGAAGAGGTCGCCGTTCCCGCCGCCTCCGGGCCGGACATCGGGTCGGTTTCGGAGCAGTGGAAGGAATTGCTGGAGGAGATCGGCAAAGTGAAGATATCCGCGGCGACATATTTGAACGAAGGAGAGCCGCTTAAACTGGAAAAAGGGCTGCTGACGGTCTCTTTCCCCAGTGGTTTTTCCCTGCATAAAGAAGCATTGGAGAGAAAAGAGAACAAGCAGGTGGTGGAAGAGCTTTTGTCGAAGAAGTATAACACGCATTTAAGGGTCCATTTCGTGCTCTCCCATAAAGAAAAAACCGAAACGGCGGAGGTCAAGGCGCACCCCGAAGTGCAGTCCGCCATAGAGTTTTTCGGCGGAAAGATAGTGGAGTCGTAAGATGGCCGTTTACCCGGCTTCCGTGGAAGCCCTGATAGAAAAACTGACCAAATTCCCCGGCGTGGGCAGGCGCAGCGCCGAGAGGATCGTCAATTATATCCTGCAGGCACCTAAAGAGGACATCAAGGCGCTCTCCGGGGCAATAGACGCGGTGAAGGAGAACGTGCGTCTCTGCTCGGTCTGCAACAACCTGAGCGAGGGGGAGGTCTGCGCGATCTGCGCCAATGAGCGGCGCAGGAAGGACCTGGTCTGCGTGGTGGAGAAACCGGCGGACGTCACCGCTATGGAGAAGGCCGGCAGATACGACGGGGTCTATCACGTGTTGATGGGCTCGATCTCCCCGCTGGAAGGCAGGGGGCCGGCGGACCTGAGACTCGACGGGCTGTATGACAGGATAAAACAGGGCAACATCAGCGAGGTGATCATCGCCACCGACGCCGACACCGAAGGCGAGACCACCGCCATGTACCTTACCAACGTGCTGAAATCATTGTCGGTGCGCGTCAGCCGCATCGGCCTCGGGCTGCCCGTCGGCTCCAACCTGGAATTCGCCGACTCCGAGACCCTTTTCAGAGCCATGGAATCGCGCCGCGATCTCCATCTCCCATAAGACATCATGATATCGATCACCAATCTTTCCAAAAATTACGGCAAGAAGATCCTTTTCCGGGATATCTCCTTCAGCGTCAACGACGGGGAGAAGGTCGGCCTGATCGGCCCCAACGGCACCGGCAAGAGCACGCTCTTTTCCCTGATCCGCGGGGAGTGCGAGCCATCGGCCGGGGAGGTGCAGGTGAACAGGAACATCCGTCTGGGTTACCTGCCGCAGGAATCCGCCTTTTCCTCCACGCGCACCGTGCTCTCCGAGATCACCGAGGGGGACGCCGACATAGTGCGCCTGCACAAGGAAAAAAACGAGCTGGAGGAGAAGAACGCCGCCGGGACCATGCGTTACGGAGAGGTTCTGCATGAGCTGGAGACCCTGGGGTATTTCGAGCTGGAGCACAAGGCCAAGAAGATACTCTCCGGACTGGGATTCAAGGAAAAGGACTTCGAGCGGCCGATATCACATTTAAGCGGCGGGTGGCAGATGCGCACTTTGCTTGCCAAACTGCTCACCGTGCATTACGACATCCTGCTGCTGGACGAGCCCACCAATTATCTCGACCTGAACGCCGCGCTCTGGCTTAAGGACTACTTGTCGGGTTTCCGCGGCACCTTTATTATGATATCCCACGACCGCGCGTTCCTCGACGAGGTCACCAATTACACTTTGATCCTTGAGGCGGGATCCATTTTCAAGGTTAAAGGCAACTTCGAGCATTACGAGACCATCAAGGAGGAGCGCCGCGGCTTCCTGATCAAGCAGGCCAAGGAGCAGGAGAAGAAACGCCTGCAGTTGGAGGAGTTCGTCGCCCGTTTCCACGCCCAGCCCAACAAGGCCTCACAGGTGCGCGCCAAGCGCACGGCCCTGGAAAAGATGGAGGAGATCGTCATCCCGCCGGACCCGAAAGAAAGCATCAGAGATTTTATCTTCCCGCAGACGAGGAAAAGCGGCTACAAGGTGATGAGCCTGGAGAACGTCTCCAAGACCTATCCGCCGGACGTAAAGGTCTACGGCGGCCTGAATTTCGAGATCAGCCAGGGTGAGAAAGCGGTCCTGGCCGGGGACAACGGCGCCGGGAAATCCACCCTGCTGAAGATGATGGCCGGGGTGACCCCGATAGACTCCGGCAATCGCACTGTCGGCTACAATGTGGACGTGGGATATTTCTCCCAGACCAGGCTGGACGTCTTGAGCCCGGAGAACACCGTGCTGCAGGAGGCGTATTCGGCCGCTCCCGGCTTTATGTCCGAGACCGTCCTGCGCACGATGCTGGGCGCGTTCCTTTTCACCGGGGACGACGCCGATAAAAAGGTCAAGGTGCTTTCCGGCGGGGAGAAGAGCCGTCTGATACTGGTCAAGCTGCTGATCAAGCCGCCTAATTTCCTGCTCCTGGACGAGCCGACCACCCACCTGGACGTGGACGCCGTCGAGGCCCTGATAAAAGCCATTCAGCAATACGAGGGGACCGTGGTCTTCATCAGCCACGACATACATTTCGTCCGTTCCGTGGCCAACGTGGTCTTCGAGGTCAAGGACGGCCGCGTGCGTAAATTCCCCGGAAAGTTCGATTATTACCTGGAGGTCAAGGACAGGCCTGAATACGAAGACCCCGGGCAGCAGAAGAAAAGGGCGCAGGAACAGAAGCACTTTGACAAGGCCCGGGACGCCAGGCGCAGGGCGGAGGAAGAGGCCGGAAGGCAAAAGGACGAGGAAAGGCAGCGCAAGTCCCATAATACCAAACTGCGCGAGAAGATAAACAAACTGATGAAAAAGAAAGATGATCTTCAGATAGAAAGCTACGCCAAGGTCCGGGCGCTCTCTGAACCCAACATCTACCGCCGGGACGAGGAAATGGCCAAGGAATACGGCCGCCGCTTAAAAGAGATAGAACAGACCATCGCCGGCATCGACCAGCAGGTGGCGAAACTCGAAGAGGAGATACAATAACCGGCCTGTGGTACAAAGCGCTCCGGCGCATCGGCCTGCAGGAGGGATGAAATAGGCGCTTGACACGCCTCTTGCCGTAAGTTACTATAAGACAATGAGCAACGAGATAAACAATATACTCGATCCGGACGAAAAGATATTCTGGCAGGGAGGGCCGAAATACGCGGCTTACGTGCTGCGGACGATCCCGGCGGTGCTTTTCGGAGTGATCTGGTCATCCTTCCTGGTGCCGTTCTACCTGGCTTTCTTCAGCGGCAAGATGCCGGTCTTCTTTTCGCTCATACTCATTCCGCACACACTCATCGGCCTGTGTATGCTGCTTTCGCCGGTCTGGGCCAGTCTTATTTATCCGTACATCGCCTACGCCGTCACCTCCAAGCGGATAATAATGCAGGGAGGTTTCTTCGCGCGCAGCTTCGCCACCGTGGATTACGCCAACCTCACCGACGTCTCGGTGCGCGTGGACCTGCTGGGAAAGCTCACCGGCACCGGCGACATAATGTTCGTCTCCGGGATGGGCATATTCACCGAGAAAACGGGGAAGAACGCCCTCGCGGCGCTGGAAAAACCCTACGACGTCTTCAAACTGCTGAAACAGGTCTATTTCGACATAAAAACAGACGTGGAATTTCCCAACAAACTGCGTCCCCCGGCCAACCCCGGCTACAGATCGGAATACAACCCGCCCGGAGCTGCATAGCGGTATAGAGTATTAAGTCGAGAGTATGGAGTTAGGGACTTTGTTACTCAATCGCACAGTTAAATAATTAATCCCTTAAAAAGAAAAAGCCCTCAGTTGTTTAAACTGAGGGCTTCTGTGAAATGGCTTCCCAAACGAGACACGAGTCAAACTCCACAACTCCAAAGTATTAGTTATTTAGCCGCTATTTTCTTAACTCTTCCATTTTCCCACACAGCCAAAGGGCGGCCGTCTTTTTTATGTTGAGCAACGACCTTTTTGATCGCTTTCTTCATGGCGGCTTCGGCTTCATCTTGAATAGTCATTCGTTTTTTCATAAATTAACCCCGACTTTCTTGATGATTTTCTCAAATAAACTCTTATCAATGATATCTATATGAGCATTTTGCTTCCTTGCAATAAGTTTTGGTTTGGACTGTTCATTATTGAATAACATCCATTGATCCGCCAATAACCGATACTGCTTAAGAAATTTCTCGGTGCTCCGCTCAAATCTACGTTTAATATCTGTCATTGAAACATTGTGCCCGCCTTGAGCAACACGGTCTTTGACGCGGGCGATCGCAAGCTGCGAACTTGGTATCCACAGAAAGAAAATATGAATCTTATAGCCTTTATCTTTTAACATTCTAAAATATTTTAAATACGTTACACCTGACATGGTTGTCTCAAAACCGAAATTAACACCACTATTTGAGTATTCCTTTATCTGTCCCAATACAAGTTTGCCTGATTTGATAGCAACCTGTTGAGGAGAGAATGGAGATAACCCCGAAGCTATAAGATCGGCGTTAATAAAACGGTCGCATTTAGCATGCTCAGGCAGGAATGTGTTTGCAAAAGTCGTTTTTCCCGAACCGTTAGGGCCAGCGATTATATAAACATTCTTATTCTTCATATATTCCTTAAAGAAAAACCCCACAAGCCGATTAAGCTTGTGGGGTTTGAGTGTTAATCAGACCCAAACTCTCCGTTTCGGCTGATTGTTATATTTGGCTCCCCCTCGAGGACTCGAACCTCGGACCTGGTGGTTACAAGTAACCCGAAATTACTTCCGGACTTGGACTATCTCTTATCCCACGGCTTTACGTTTGGGATGCGGGTGTATAGTCTCTGCACCTGCCTGCGCTGAAGCTGTTGTCAGCCTCAAGCGAGGATTGGCTCAGGATTATCCTTAGGCGCATTGACATTCTATCGCCTTATTTAGGACTTCCCTGAATTAGCCCGCTGTTCCAATCCCGGTTTCCCGGGAAAGCTGCGTTTTCGTCACAGCCACTCGCTCTACCGACTGAGCTAAGGGGGAATAGATCTTTTGTTGCGCGACATATAAATTTTATCCGAATTTGCCACAAAGTCAATTTGTTTTTGGCCGGAGCGAAGAATTATTGCTTAACTCATTGGGAGTGCTATAATTATTAACGTATTGTGACGGGGATAGACTCTATATAGGGTGAATTAAATATTGTATCCCAATAATTTTCTATGAGTAGATAAATATTTCAGTATTCCTTCGGGGGAAGGAGTTTATTTTAGATGTCTGAATTAAAAGGAAAAGAACCGGCTTCAATAGAAGAGTTCAAACATTATATTCTAGAAAAGTTTAAACCAACAATAGGTTTTGGTTCTAGATTTGAAGGATATTATATTCTGAATCAAGGGACACTGTACGATAAGTTTAAGTCTTCTGATTTCTGGAAAGAATTTCTTTTAAACATAAAAGATGTAGATACTCAATATAGGAGAGATAATAACGAATTTGATCTAATCCCTCACGTAGATAAAATAGAAATTAAGAAAAAAGGATTGGAAGAAACCGTTGAGAAAGCATATAGAATTAGCATTGTAAATAATGAGTTGCCATTTGAGTCTGAAGAATATTTTAAACAATTTATTTTGCCCGAGAATATTTTTGAGAAATTAAATGATATTATAAGGACTGAAGTTATTGTTAAATATCTTGATGGTATTGATGTAGTCGTTAGTTCTATTGAAAAACTATCTAAGAAATATGACTTTAAAATAGAGGTCGAGCCGAAGATAAAAGAAGAAGGTTACTTCGCGAAGCATATCTATATATCATACAAAGCTAAAATAACTGATTTGCAATTCATACCTAAAGAAATAACACATATCTTTGAAATCCAAGTTAGAACGCAGCTCCAAGATACGGTAAAATCTATACTTCATATAAATTATGAAAGAGATAGGATCAAACATCAAAAAGAACTAAACTCGGAGAATTGGAGATGGCAATTTAAAGAGTCTCGTTTTATGACTAATTACATGGGGCATATCCTTCATTTTCTTGATGGGGTTATTGTTAAGGTTAAAAACCAAAAGGAGGAATAAATATGGCAATTGAGATAGAAGAAATCAAGGGGTATGAATTATTTGAGACGCCAACTGAGAAAGAGCGTATAAAAACAATCTTGCCTATTGTTCAAGATATTCTTCCTGATGCTAAGATTAAATGGCTTGTCCCGAATATGCAAAAGAATGCCGATGGGAAGATTACGACTTCAGGCTTTTTTGTATTTTGTGAGGAAAAAATTATTTTTGAATTTCGTAATTTTCTCACGGCAATTAATTTTGATTATGCAAGATATGATGTTATTAGAAATATTCGTTTTTTAGTAGACAGCCCTAGTTCTCCAACTGCAACACAATTGCATTTTTATCATACGTCGAGAGACGATTTAAGTAGCCTTATAACCGTCTTTAGCCCAAATCAAACCATACATGAATTTGTATTCTTTATCATGAAAGAACTTACTAAATTCCTTAAGAACTAACGCCGTGTGCGACTTTCTAACAAAGGAGGCCTTTGAGTTTTAAAGGTTCCCGATTCAATTGTAGCTAATGCAAACAGCACAAGTATGAGAGACTGTTTCAAGATTCTATACATTCATGCCCGATACTTTTAACTTAAATTTATCCGTTCCCTCCGCTATATCCCCTACACACTACTTCCTCTAAAATCCTATTGACCCAGGTCCGGTTTGTGCTAAGATCGTTATGAACGAATGTTCATAACTGAAGGGCTATTTATGCGTCCAAAGAAAACGAGATGGGTGAAGTGTCTGCCGGGCGAGAGGTGCTTTCGCCCGAAGTGTGTACCTGTAAGCAGGCTTGAGGGGGTTGTCCTGAGCATCGATGAGTTTGAGGCGATGCGGCTTGCGTGCCTGGAAGGGATGAAGCAGGAGGACGCGGCAAGACTCATGAAAATATCCCGGCCCACGTTCTCGCGGATCGTCGCCTCGGCCTGCAGGAAGGTGGCGGACGCGCTGGTCAATATCAAGGCCATCCGTATCGAAGGCGGCTGCTGTGCTGTAACCGGCAAAGCGGCTAAAAATAGCGGTCTGCATAGAGGGAGTGGACAAGCATGAGAAAGCTATTCATATTGTTCTTTTTTATAGTTGCGCTGACCGCAAATTCCCGGGGCCTTGCTCAGGATGTCCAGCCGGCAGCCAGGGTCACGGTGTATTATTTTCACGGGTCATTCCGGTGCGTTACTTGCACCAATATGGAGAAATATTCCAGGGAGGCGGTCGAGACGAATTTCAAGGTGGCCCTGGCTTCCGGGAAGCTTGAGTTCAAGGCCGTTAATGTCGATGAGCCTGATAACGTGCATTTCGCGGAGGACTACAAGCTGTATACCAAGACGCTCATCGTCTCGCTGGTCAAAGACGGCAGGGAAGAGAGGTATAAGAACCTGGATATGATCTGGCAGCTCGTCCGGAATAAGCAGGAGTTTATTGATTACGTGGCGGCCGGGGTGAATGAGTTCCTGAAGGAAGCGCAATGATGGAATTATTGATAGCGTGCGGGGCGGCTTTGTGGCTGGGGATATTGACCTCGATCAGCCCTTGCCCGCTGGCAGCGAATGTCGCGGCGGTGTCGTTCATCTCGAAGCGGATCGTGCATCCGCTGTCGGTGCTTATTTCGGGGCTGGCATATACGCTGGGCAGGATGGCTGTTTATGCGCTCCTCGGCTGGGTCATTATCAACTCTCTTTTAAGCGTGCCGCAGGCGGCGCGATTCCTGCAGAAATATATGGGGAGGGCTTTGGGGCCCGTCCTGGTGGTCACCGGATTGTTCTTGCTGGAAGTCATCACGATAAAGCTGCCCGCCGTGCTATTGTCCTCCAGGCAGCACAACAGGCTGTCCGGGGCCGGCGCGCCGGGGGCATTCATTTTAGGTGGGATATTCGCTTTGGCATTTTGTCCGGTTTCGGCGGCGTTATTCTTCGGTAGTCTTATCCACCTGGCGGTTAACAGCAAAGCCGGGGCAGTCCTGCCTTTTGTTTATGGGGTAGGGACAGGTCTCCCGGTCCTGATATTCGCCGTAATGATAGCCTTGGGCGTTACCTCGATGAGCCGCTGGTTCCATCGGGTCACGAGACTTGAATACTATACCCGTAGGATCACCGGTGCGGTTTTTATCCTTGCCGGATTGTATTATTCCGGGATTTGTCTTCTGAAATAGCAATTCAATGCCATGCCGGAATAGTCCGGTGTGCGCTGACCGCGGAGGAAACTCTATACGTTCCCACTCTATACTCCGCATTTATTCCCTTGTGCATTGATATCCCAGGCTTTATAATGTTAACAAATCATATATTTCACCCCCGTAATTTCTTTTCCTGACAGGGTTTTCAAATAAGGGCCGGAATGTCGTTGAAAAACCAGTTTCATACTTTTAGTCTGGCGTCGCATATTTATCCGCTGTATCTGCGCTACCGTTTTTTCGGACGGCCTGTCCCGTTGTCGGTCCATTTCGCGGTCACCAATCAATGCAATCTGCGCTGCGATTATTGTTTCCTGCGCCCGGAAAAAAGGCAGGGCAGGGAGATGCCGCTTTCGCGTCTGCTGGGGTATGTGGACGAGTTCCTGGCCATGGGGACCAGGTATTTCGAGCTGCAGGGAGGGGAGCCCACTCTGCATCCGGAGCTGGGGGCGCTGATCTCGCGCATCGTGGACAGGGGCGCTGCCTGCGTCATCGCCACCAACGGCCTGGGAGTGGAGAAGCACCTGGAGGCATTAAAGAAATGTTACAAGGTCTGCGTCAGCCTGGACGGCCTGGAGAATACCACCGACTTGCACAGGGGCAAGGGCGCCTACGCTAAAGCGGTGAAGGCGCTGGAGACAATGGCGCGCGCCGGTATAAGCGTCAGGATACACGGGGTGGTGACCCTTTCCACCACGCCCCCGGACATCGACCACCTTATCTCCCTGGCGCAGCGATTGGGCACTAACGTGAATTTCGTTTATGCGCTGGATACGGGGAGCAACAAGACCGGCTGCGACGCGCGGCAGGGGTTCCCGGAGCATATCAGGAATATCGCCGGCTACATCCTGGAGCGCAAGAGAAAGGGCGCGCCGGTCACTTCCAAGGCCGGTTCTTTGCGGCAGGTGATGGAATGGCCGTATGACCCGCAGGAGATACTTATAGAAAAGAAAATGACCCCTGAGCAGGCTGCGTCGCTTAAACGTTTGTCCATCCCCAGGTGTCTTTGGGGCGATCTGGCATGTTTCTTCAACCCGGAAGGCAGGCTTTATCTTTGTCCGCGGGCGTATGACAGGGAAGGATTTTACGTGGATATCGGCGGCCGTCCTTTGAAGGAGGCTTTCAAGGAACTGGTGCGCATTAAACCCTGCCATATGTGCGGCCAGATGGGTGACTTGAGCCGCAGTTTCGGGCTTGAGATGGACAATATCCGCACCTGGTTGAAGTTTTGACGCGCAGATGCACGGAGTTTTCCCCGGAGGGGACTACTATGATGAGGAATAGAGGTTATCTTAAGTCCTACAAGACCGCCCTGGTCACCGGCGCCACCCACGGCATCGGTTACGAGATCGCCCGTCTGCTTGCCGCCGCGGGAAAAGAGCTGGTGCTGGTCGCCAGGGACAGGCAGCGATTGCAGGAAGTCCGCTCTATTATCGAGAAAGAGCACGGGATAAAGGCGGCGGTCTACGCCTGCGACCTGTCCTGCGAGAAAGAGCTCCGGGTTTTTCTTGATTTGATAGGCGGGGAGATACCTTACCCGGACCTGCTGGTCAACAACGCCGGCATAAGCTGTTACGGCGAATTCCACGCTCTTTCTCTGGCGGAACAGGTAAAGCTCATGAGGTTGAATGACGAGGCCGCCGTGGCGTTGACGCACCGCGTGCTTGCGCGTATGGCGGGGGAGAGAAAAGGCGGCATTCTCAACGTCGCCTCCACCAGCGGCTTTATGCCGATCCCTTTCAACGCCGTCTATTCCGCCAGCAAGGCGTTCCTCGTCAATTTCTCTCTGGGCACGGCCAAGGAGGTCTCATATTACGGGGTCAGGATCTCCTGTCTTTGCCCCGGGCCGGTGGATACCGGCTTCTGGCGCTCGGCCGGTATGGAGGACCTTATCAAGCGCCATAAACGGCTGCCGGATGCCGGGTCCGTGGCCGCTTACGCGCTAAAGCTTATCGATAGCGGCCGGCCTCTCGGTGTCCCGGGGACTGCGGTCAAGTTAAAGCAGATGATAAGGTTTTTTCTGCCCCTTGCGCTGCTAAGCGAATATCTTTACCGCCATATGAAACCAGATGGACATCTCATCCCGAAAAGTTAGATCTTATCTCCCTGACCTGAAGGACTACAGTGTATCCTTTGCCCCGGAATGGGAACGCGCCGGGCTGCCGGCTCTTCTGCCGCAGGGGATATGTCCGTTCCTGCTGCATTCCTGCCTTCCGTACATATTCACTTTCGAGAGCGGCGGTAGTTTTCCCTGGATGGAACTGGAAAAGGACAGGTTTTCCGTGCGCGTGCAATGTCCCAATTCCCGCGGCGGGGTCGAGTGCCTCGTCTATAAACGGGAGGACGGCGTTTTTGTGCGGATAACGGCGGTGCGCGGGGAATGCCTTTTCGGGCACAAGCGGGGAGATACCGTGAATGCCGGGACTTCCGGCGGGATGAAGATACCGCTTCCCGTTTACGACGCCTGCTTCGCCTGGATGGTCTATTTTCACTCCCTGCGGGAGGGGAGCGGGTATTCTTCCCCGCGGATGGCTTTGGAGGACGGGGACATCAAGATGATGTTCTGCCTGCATAAGGAAGCTCCCGGCGCCCCCGAGGAGACGCCGTTCAAACGGTCTTGTCCCGATCCTGCTGCCGTAAAGAACGCGCGGGTGAGATTAAGTTCCTGCCTTTACCGCTGCCGTTATTTTAAATGGCCGCGCAGGGATAACTTCGACGGGGACAAGCTTTATCCTGCCGGATTATGCCCGGAGTTGTTCCATCTGGGACATTTATACGCTATGCGCGGGATATATTCTGAGCGCGGCAGGGAGACTCAGCGGTTCTGTTGTCCCGATCCTGTATGCGGGGTAAAGGCGGCAGTGACGGTGAGAAGGACACGCACTTATTTCCTGCGCCGGTTGTTTTCTTCTTTGTTGAGGCTGTTCGGGAACAGGACAGAGGTGCCGTTGTATATCTGCGAGTTCCTTATTGCGGATAGTTCCCCGGACTGCCCGATGCGGTTGAAAAAAGGGGACAGGTTCGTCTACAATATGGGAAGGAAATACGAACTCTGCCCGGCGGCCTTCGACAATATCCATTTCACTCTGCACAATCTGGCGCGCGCGGGGGAGATTTTCTGGAAAGAATGCTCCTGCCCGGACCCGGAAAGCAGGGTCTGCTTTGAGATCGACAACGTCCCCCCGGAAAATACCTGAGCTGTCCGGTGGAATACCCTTTTGGATAGGCTTTTGCGGGTGTTACATAAGTAAAAAAAGTATAGACAGGAGTTTCTTCTCTAAATATAATAGGGCGGCGCTGATTGGGGAGCGCGGATAACCTTATTTTCCAGGAAAGGAGCGGGTATGAGAGGTTTATTCAATCTTTTTCCACGGCTTCGTTTGCTATTTGCTTTTTGTTTGTTCGGAGCATTATTATTGACACAGGGGAATTCCTGGGCGGGGCAAGAACCGGAGATCGGGACCTGCGACTGCACCGGCGGACATTGTTCTGTCTATATGGGAGGCGGAGACTGGGCCACTGTTGATTCCTGTTCCAGCAGTTCCTCTTCTTCCGAGGGAGCCACCGCGGCCGCTCTCGACGGCTCGTATCTGATACAGAACAGTTCCAGCTATGAGCTCATCACGGTGAGCACATCCACATCGAATTACAAGACCGTCAAACTCGTTCCTAATGGGCGTGAATACAGGCTTTCCACTACGAGTTACGGCGGGTCCAGCGGCGGGATGCTCTTCGGTTCCAGCGACGACGGCAAACTGCCTGAAGATAAAGACAAGGAAGGAAAGAACTATAAACCGGCCGCCGCAGACATTGCACTGACGGAAAGCGGTTTGGCCGTCCTGGTGAACTATGCCCATGCCAATTTCTCGGCCAGGAGCATCATCAACGGGACCCAGCGCAAGAACGACACCTTCGGAGTCACTTTTCTTTACGGGCAGGATATGGGGAACTGGGATTATACGGTCTCCCTGCCGATAAAGAACCAGGACAACAACGGCGATTTCGACGCTTTCGACAACTCCAGCTTCGGGCTTGCCGTTCTGCCTAAATATCATCTGCTGGTGCAGCAGGTGCACGGCATCAGCTTCGACGTGGGCACAGTGCTCGGCTATGAATATCACTGGTATAAGCACAAGTCCAAGCTCACCGATGCCGGCGGGGAATTCGCTTTCGGGACTTTCGATAACCCGAGTTCCTTCCAGATAGGTCCGGTGGCCTTGCTGGGCTGGCAAAAGGGCGGGACGGCTCTTTCCGGAAGATTGTCGCATGTCGATTTCCGCAACCTGTCGGGGGAGAAAGCCTATGGGAAGAATTCGGCGCTCACCAACGTCGGCCTCGGTATCGAGCAGATCCTCTGGGCGGGCGGAAGCGTCGGGTTCGATTACAGCCACAACAGGCTGCACAACGTGGCTTCAGCCGACCTCGATTACAACACTGCCGCGCTCCAGCTGCGGCAGCTCCTGGGAGAGGACAACAGTTTGACCCTGAGGACGTCGCGGACGTTCAGCAACGCAGATTACCGCGTGCTTGATACGATGCTGGTATTTACCCATCAGCTGTAATAGTTCCCGGGGCTGATGAAAAAAGGCATCACTGTCGTTTTGTTCCTTCTTGCGGCCTTCTTTGCCGGTCAGCGCGCCAGCGCCGCCGGCGGAGAAGGCCCTTCTTTATTTCCCGGGAGCAAGATAGCTTTACAGGACGGTGACATCCTGCTCACTTACGTCCCGTCGCTTCTCAACAGCTGCAACCGCACTTTCGCCAAACCCGGAGGAAAATACGCGCACGCACTGGTTTATGTCGTATTGCCGGATAAGGGGGGCAGGCTGGTTGATTTCTCGGCAAACGGTTTGAGGGTCGAGGAAGTCAAGGAGCGCCTGGGAAAACTGCGCGAGGTCGCCCTGGTCAGGCCGCGCGTGCCACCGGACAAGGGCAGGCTGGCCGCCGCTTTCCTGGAAATGAAACGTTTGTACGATGAGGGAAAGATCAAGTTCGATTTCGCCCTGCGATGGAGCGATACAGAGGACGGAAGGTATTACTGCACCGAATTCATCTCCCATCTTTTTCGCGAGTCCGGACTGCCTGACCCGTTCCCGTTGAACAGGTTTCCCGTCGATGATTTCTGGGTGGGCTGGTACGCCAAACACCTCGATATAGACTACGCGCGCATAGTTTCCCCGAACGCGCCTCTTTATTTGCCGGATTTTGAGCTTCTCGCCGAATACCGCAGTGATGATGCGGCCGCCGGCAGGGACGAGTTGATACTCGATACGATATTCTCCCGCATCGGCGGTTATCTCTACGATGACAAGATGGAGATACGCGCTCCTTCTCTGGGTTCGCGGCTGATGGTGAACATGGCCGGGTTGGGGCTGGTGGGGGGAGCGCTGGCGCGCGGCCTGCCCAGGAAAGGCCGGACGGTTTTTATCGTCCTGCGTGAGTATGTTATGATGGTCATGAACAGGGTAGAACGGATAATCTCGTCGCGCAGCGGAGAAGAATGGTCGAACGAGGATATCGCCGTTTTGACCCGCCGCGTGGCGGACGCCTTCCGGGACCGCTACTTCGCGGGCCGTAGATGATGATAAGACCTGCGGTTTTTGCGCTTACACTGTTGTCGCTTATTCCGCGCGTGGCATATACCTCCGGATGCGATGAGGCGGCGGCGCGGAGGATAGCGGAACAGACCCTGGAACGAATGCGGGTGATCTTCGGGGGACCGGCGGCGGTCCCGGGGATAATCCTGTATCCCACTCAGGAGACTTTGCGCGAAGCGCTCGGACTGCCGAAGGGAACTTCGATATCAGGCAGGTATGAACCCAAAGAAAGAAAGATATATGCCGCCTGCGCCGGCGGGGAAAAAGGGCTGTTCGAGAGGTCTCTGCGCCATGAGACCGCGCATTATTATATAGATCGTGTGTTCGGCAGAGTTCCGCTTGCGCTTGACGAGGGCATTGCCGCTTATATGGAAGAAGGGCCGTTTGACGAAGGCCGGGCCGGGGAACATATAAACCGGGCGCGTTTAAAAGAATACCGCATTTTATTACAGCGCGGCCGCGCGCCGGGCCTGAAGGAATTATTCGCGGCCGCAGACGGCAGACAGTTCTCTTCCGCTGATTACGCCTCTGCCTGGGCGTTCGTGTTCGTGATGCTGCACGGTCCTGATCCGCTACTGCAGACCGGGCGCAGGGAGATACTGCGCTCATTGCTTTCTCTCAAAGGAGGGGAAGAGGAGTATTATCGCGTTTTCCGGGAAAAGATCGCCGCGGCCGAGGGAGACCCTGACAAGTGGGAGTCCGCCCGGCGCCGCGAAATATGGTCTCTTCGGTAAGGGTCGGTAAGGGGACCTGGTCCGTCTAACCCATTGCGGTTACGGAAGGTTCCGGCAGAAGTGTCCCCCATAAAAGCAAATATAGAGTTGAGTATGGACGTATAGTGTAAAACCGGGATTATTTACGGTCTGGCTCCAGCTTATCTTAGATGAAATTCGCTTGTTAATAGCTGATGAAAGTCTTATAATGGGGACAGTTCTGCCGGAACTGTCTGGCGCACATAGAGTAAAGGAGACACGGTCCCGTTTTTGGGGATGGGGGATGATATGGAAAACGGTATAGAACGTGATCTGGGGGAACAGCCTGTTGCCATGATCATGGTTGAACACGGGTTGAAAAGTCATGATCTGGTCGCGAATTCCGGGGAGCAGCTTACGCATAAGATGGTCGCGCGCGCGGTAAAGGGCAGGCGTTTGACTCCGCGCGTCAAGCTCAAGGTGCTTAACGCGTTGAACAAGGCCGCGGGCAAGGTGTTCACTATTAAGCAGTTGTTCAACTATTAATAGCGGGTCTTCCCGGGAGGGTGCGCCATGGACCAATTCATGAGAGCGGCGATCGAAGAGGCCGTAAAAGGGCAGGAGACCGGCGGCATCCCCATCGGTTCCGTCCTTGTCTACCAGGGCAGGATAATCGGCAGGGGGCATAATAAGCGCGTGCAGAAGGGGAGCGCCATACTGCACGGCGAGATGGACGCGCTGGAGAATGCCGGGCGTCTGTCCGCGGAGGTTTACAGGGAATGCGTTCTATATACGACGCTTTCCCCCTGCGCCATGTGTTCCGGCGCCATAGTCTTGTATAAGATCCCGCGGGTGGTCGTCGGCGAGAACAGGACGTTCCTCGGGGAGGAGGATTATCTGCGTTCCAAAGGCGTGGAGGTGGAGGTCTTGCAGGACAATGAGTGCATAAATATGATGCGCGATTTTATCGCCGCGAAACCGGGATTATGGAACGAGGATATCGGCGTCTGAAATAAGGAGGGACTATGTTAAAGAAGAGTATGGCCGCATTGTGTATTGCGGCGGTTTTGTGCATTTGCTCCGGAGGCGCCTCTTTTGTCCAGGCCGGCGAAGTGCGGATGAACTCCACCTTGAAGACGATATTCGGCCGCAAGAGCGTGCGTTCTTATACCGGCGCCGGGGTCGGCAAGGAGCAATTGTTGATGCTGGTAAAGGCCGGCATGGCGGCGCCGAGCGCGATGGACAAGCGGCCGTGGGATTTTATCATAATTACCGATAAGGAGGTCCTGTCCGCGCTCGCGGAAGCGATGCCGTACGCGCAGATGGCAAATTGTGCGTCGGCCGGCATCGTCGTCACCGGGGATACCACGCGGCAGGTGGGCGGCAGGAATTCTTTTGCCTGTGTGCTTGACTGTTCCGCGGCCTCCGAGAACATACTCCTGGCCGCCGAGTCCATGGGCCTGGGCGCGGTCTGGACCGGCATTTATCCCAACCGTGAGCGTGTCGCGGCTGCCAGAAGAATACTCGGTATACCGGAACACGTCATCCCGCTCAATCTGATCCCCATAGGAGTGCCGGACGGCAAGGACAAACCTAAAGACAAATTCGACCCGGGACGCATCCACGAAAATAAATGGTAACATGATTTTCTGAAACAGGTGCGTTGCTCTCGACGGTGTTTTTGTCAAAAAACGAGTTTCTCCCTTGACAGCACAGCGGCGTTGATGTTAACTTAATAGTCAACCCGAACGGCCGCGGTTTTTCAGACAGGAAAGTTTGTTAAGCGGTATTCCCAAAGGAGGATATTGTTATTTTGGATATCTTCAGACCGGTACAACTGCTGTCCGATGTCGTCACTTACAATGTCTTTCGCATCACGCCGCACTCTTACTGGGGGGACGCGGTCAATTTCTTCATCTATGACACGGTAAAGATCGGTATCCTGTTGACCCTCGTCAATTATCTGATGGCGGCCGTCCGTCATTACTTCCCGGTTGAGAAGATAAAGGACATTCTTACCAAAAGGCGCTGGTTCGGATTTGAATATCTCTTCGCGGCCCTCCTGGGCATAATCACGCCGTTCTGTTCCTGTTCGTCCATCCCGCTTTTTATGGGTTTTCTCGGAGCCGGCATACCGCTGGGCGTCACCTTCGCTTTTCTTATCTGTTCTCCGCTGGTCAATGAGGCTTCCTTGTATCTTTTTCCCGCGATGTTCGGGTTGAAAGCCACGCTTTTATATAATCTGATCGGCGTCGCCGTCTCGATCGCCGGAGGCATGCTGGTCCAGAAATTGGGGCTTGAGAGATACGTAAAGAACGATCTTTTCAAAGCTAAACCGCGTTCCGCCGCCGGACAGGGGACGGCAAACGGCGGTTTTGCCGTGTCATTGAGGAGGAAAGCGGCCCTTTTCTGGGAAGAAGGATGGTTTATCACCCGGCAGATACTGCCTTATATGTTACTGGGGGTGGGGATCGGGGCGCTGATACACGGTTTCGTCCCCAGGGATATGGTGGCGGGCAATCTGTCTGCGAAAACGTGGTGGAGTATTCCACTGGTCGTCCTGCTGGGCGCACCGCTTTATGCCAACTCGGTCGGCGTTATCCCGATAATGGAGGCAATGGTCGGCAAGGGGGTCCCGCTCGGCACGGCTTTGACTTTCATGGCCTCTATCGTGACCATTTCCATACCGGAAGCATTGATGCTCAAGAAAGTGATGAAGTGGGAGCTCTTAGCGTGGTTTTTCGGTATCACCATCTTCGGTATAATCATTATGGGTTACGTTCTTAACGCGGTATTCTAACGTGTTCTGTCAGCCGGTAAGAATCAGCCGGGAGGAAACTTTGAAGATCGAGATATTGGGTTTGGGTTGCGCTAAATGCAAACAGCTCGCGGCCAATGTTCAGGCTGCGCTTAAAGAATCCGGGATAGAGGCGGAGACGTCAAAAGTAGAGGATATCGACGCGATCTCCGGATACGGGGTGATGATCACGCCCGCCCTGGCCGTTGACGGGAAAGTCGTCTCGAGCGGCAAAGTTTTGAATAAAGAGGAAATAAAGAAACTGATATCTATAAAGGGGTGACATAACGCGGAGGTGCGGGTTGCGTAAGATCGGCATATTGCTTTTAGCGCTCATCTCGGCGGCCAGTTTAATTTCTTTGGCTTTTGCCGCCGTGAAGAAACTCCCCATACGGGCTAAAGTTACAGTCTACTATTTCCACGGTACGTTCCGCTGCCAGGATTGTGTATCGATGGAGGATTTCTGCAAGGGAACTGTCGAAAGGAATTTCAAGAGTTTTATCACGGCCAAGAAGCTGGAGTTCAAGTCTATAAACATCGAAAGATACGGCAACGAGCATTTTGTCGACGATTTCCAGCTTTACACCAGGTCGCTGGTGATCGCGCTGGTAAAGAACGGCAAGCAGGTGCGGTTCAAGAACCTGGAGTATATTTGGGAATTCGCGGAGGACCAGGACAAACTACTGGGATACATTATGGGCGAAGTCGATGCTTTTCTTAAGGAGATGGGTTCCTGAAGAGAGATATCCCGCGGTCATTCGTCTCGCCTGACTCCCCGCCGCTGTGCCGGCCCGGCTTAACCTTTCAGGACCGGTTCTTGTCATTCTGATATCCTGCCCGGAATATTCCCTTGTTAAGGATTATTTAAAGATTTATAATTAGAACAACTTTGTTTCAAGTGTTAAGTGATGAGGTTATGCCATAAGGGGACACTTCTGATGTAACCTTCTGCAGCCGCAATGGGATAGGCGGACCAGGTCCCATGCGGGGGGAAGGATGAGGTATGTTGAGCTATGTTTACTAAAGACGCGCGGCCTGAGGAGACGATACGCCGTATACGCGGTATTCTGAGAAAGGCCGGTTTCAATATCGAGGTCTATTCCTGGAATCATCCGGTTCCTTGTGTCTGGTCCGTTTCCGTGCGGGAGCGGGGCTGCGGCCGTCTTTTCGCAAACGGCAAGGGAATGTCCCGGGACCTGGCGCTTGCCAGCGCGCTCGGGGAGTTCATGGAGCGGGTCAATACCGCTTATGCCTGGAGCGATCATACGCTCTCCGGGGTCAAGCCGGGACGGGGCTTCATCTTTTTTCCGCAGGAAAAGTGGTTCTCTTTTTCCGGCAGGCGCCTCCCGTCCGGGATACTGAACAAGGAACTGCGCGATCTTTACGACCCGGGCGGCAAGCTCGGCGTAGCCGATCTGGTTTACCGTGTTTCCTCCGGCTTGCGGGACGGGATCTGCGCCTTACCGTTCAGGCGCGCGTCCGATTCCGCCAGGGTTTATTTCCCCCTTAATCTGCTCGATAATCTCTACGCCAGCAACGGCATGGCCTCAGGAAATACCCCCGCCGAGGCGCGGGTGCAGGCTCTTTCCGAGATACTCGAGCGTTACGTGAAGTATAAAGTGATCAGGGAGGGTATCGCTTTGCCGCAGGTCCCTGAGCGGTATTATGCGTGTTATCCGGGCGTCCGGGGGGCCGTTGCCGCATTACGGCGGCGCGGTTTCACCGTGTCGGTCAAGGACGCCTCTCTGGGCGGCAGATATCCGGTGGTGAATATAGTCCTCGGGGAGCGCGGGTCGAGGAGATGTTTTTTCGCTTTCGGCGCGCATCCGTCTTTCGAGACGGCGGTGACCAGAACGCTGGCGGAATTGCTGCAGGGGCAGGATTTGGGAAGGTTCCGGGGGCTGAAGGAGCCGTGCCGCAGGCTCCGGGACGCGGCCGATCCTTGCAACCTTGAGGAGCATTTCATCGATTCCTCCGGGCTGGTGCACGAGCGCTGCCTGCGCAGGGCGGCCGATTTTCCGTTCCGTTATGTTGATTTTCGCGGCACGCGCGCTGAGGAGTACGGTCATCTGCTTTCGGTCTTCAGGAAGGCCCGCAGGGAGGTGTACATAGCCGATCTGCCCGGCGGCGGTTTCTACAGCTGCCGCGTCATAGTCCCTCGTATGTCCGAGGTATATCCGGCCGGAGACCTCCTCGTGTCCAATAATAACCGCGGCGCGCAGGCCGGAGCTATGCTTATGGATCTGCCCTCGCGAGGCAGGGAGGGAATGAGAAGTTTACTGCGCGAACTGGACGACAGGTATATCGGAGATAACCAATACGTGTCCCACGCCGCCGGTATCGCTTTCGACGAGGGAAGCCCCTGGGAAGGCGTTTGTTTCGGCGAAGTGCGTCTTCTGCTTCTCTTGGCCCTGGGCAGGAAGGAGCAGGCCGCCGGGCAGGTGCTTTGGTGCCTGGAAAGCGGGAACGTCGCCGATCAAGTTGTGAAATCTTATAAGTGCCTGGCTTTCCTGCTGGACCGCAGATGGAGTGACGGGAATATCCGGCGGATCTTCCCGGCGGATACCATTAAAGAAGCGCGCGCTTTATCGGAGGGGAAAGAAGTGTTTGCCCGTTTTTTTGACGGACGGGGAAGGCCGCGCGGGACATCGGCGCAGGCGAAGCTCGCCCGCTGTTTCCTGCTGGCGCGCGCAATGAGGGGGAAGAACGGATGAGATTGAGCCTTTTTATCGCCAAGAGCGGATACGCTTCGCGCCGCAAGGCGGACTTGCTTATCGCCGACGGCAAGGTCAAGGTGAACGGGACAGTGGTGCGCGAACCGTATTTCCAGGTCGGGCCGCAGGACAGGGTGGAGGCGGCCGGGAAGCGGCTGTCCGCCGTTGAGAAATTGTATCTGGCTTTGAACAAGCCGGAAGGTGTCACCACCACTCTGGAAGACAAGTTCGCCGAGAAGAAGGTGACGGACCTGCTCCCGGAGAAGTTCCGCGGCGTGTTCCCTGTGGGCCGTCTGGACAAGAATTCGTCCGGCCTGCTCATTCTCACCAACGACGGCGATCTCTGTTACAGGCTCACCCATCCAAAGTTCTCGGTGGAGAAGGAATACGTCGTACGCGTTTCCGGTATTGTCCCCGCGGACATCCAGATACGGGCGGCAAAAGGCGTTACGGACGAGGGGGAGCATTTGAAGGCGCTCTCCGCTGCCGTCGTAAAACGCGATAAACGGTCTTCCCTTTGCCGGGTGGTGGTTTGCGAAGGCAAGAAACGTCATATACGCAGGCTCTTCGCCGGTCTGGGGTTCCCGGTGCTGGAATTGAAAAGGGTGAGGATCGCCGGCCTGCGCCTGGGCGATCTTAAGGCTGGGGAGTACCGCGTGATCACCCCGGAAATGATCGGGCAGCGTGAGAAGAAAATGCGTTGAGGCTATTGCGCTGAGATGGACTCGATGATCCGCTGCAGTTTATCCTCGAAGCCGGCTTCGGCGAAGTCCGGGATGGCCTTCTGGAGCTGGTCCTTGAAATCCGACTGGAGCCATTGGAAATTCATGTCGTTCAGTCTCCCGGAGAGCTGGAAGTTGAAGCTGAGGTCGGAGACGTCTTTCTTCAGGAGGTTCAGCAGCGGCGTGAATTTGGGCGACTCTTTAAGCAGTGAACGGGGAAAGGTCAGGGATATCCGGCTGGAGACCATATTGCCGGTCCTTTGCAGCCTGAAGCCGCCGTTCAATTTGACGTTGTCTGAATCGAGTCTCATTCTGTCGAGTCCGGCGCCGTTCTGGTCCACCAGGAAATTCGCGTCCGCGCTGCGGAAAGATATCTTATTGAGATCCGGCAGGGCGAACAGTTCCGCCAGCCATTTAAAGAAGCTGAAGTTCTCCATACTGCCGTCATTGATGTTCATACCGCCTTTCAACAGCAGCTGCGGGTAGTTGGTGAACATCATATTGCCCGATATATTCCCGTAAACCTTCGAGAACTGGGGGATTATTTCCTGAAGCCCGTTCGCGTCGGCGCCTTTTATCGCGGCGAAAGCGGTTATCACCGGAGAATCGTTCTTCCATCCTATCCGGGCAGTCCCTTCCATCCATCCTTTGTGGAAATCCGATGAATATTCGGCGAGCCAGGCGTTGTTCCCGGCCCGGCGCAGGGCGAGGCGCAGGCCGTCCAGCTTGATCAGGTAGGTATTGCCCTCCGTGCGGCAGAACAGTTCAAAACCGGCGGCGTTGAATTCCCGGGGAGGGTTTGTTCTGTCCAGGGCGATCGTCATATCGGCAAGCCGCAGGCGCGCGTTCTGCAGCGGAACGGTCTCATTCCGCCATTCCGGGAAGTCGATTCCGGCAGAGCCGTTTATAAACAGGTATTTTTCGTCTTTAAGGAAAAGGGAAGCGGAGAGCGCGACGTTTTTAAGCGTGCCGTTCTTTTGGGCGTTTTTCAATCCCCGGAAGGAGCAGGAGGCCTCGATAACGGAGTTGTAAGGCTTTTCCAGGGAGAGCGCTGCCTTTACGTGCACCGGATTGTTGTTCAGCGAGAAATCCAGTTTTTCTATCTCCGTCAGGGGATATCCGAATTTCACCAGCGAATCGATGTCGAGAATGAAGATGTTGTCCTGGTCGTTGCGGCCGGTGATGCCGGCATTGTTGATAAAAAGGAAACCTTTGAGGGCGGCGGCCGAAGGGGAGATGTTCCCCCAGAGTTCTCCGTCCATGGTGCGGCTGAGGAACTTGAATTTCTCCACGCTCAGGCTGTTGTTTTTATCCACTGCTCCCCGGAATTCGCAGGAAACGTCTCCTGCCCGCAGCTCCAGGAATAAGGATCTGCCTTTGACCGTGAGGCCGGAGTCGGCTTTCAGCCTCAGGATGGAATTGTCGTCTTTTTTGCAAAAAAGCGAGCCTTCTTTAAACGACGCGTCCATGTCCCGGAGCGGCAGGGACCAGAGGGCTTCGAGTATCTGCCGGTAATTTTCTTTTATCAGCCGGTAAAGGCGGCTGCCGTCCGCGCTCGGCCTGAAACAACGCATGGATATCACGCTGAGCCGTTTTTCTTTAACCAGTGCCGGCAGGGAGAAGACGATGTAAGTCTCGGGAAGGGCGATTATCTTGTCGCGGGGGACGCGTTCCCCGTCGTAAAAGCAGGCGTTCCTGACGATCAGCAGATTGGGCGGCAGGTAGTATATTCCCTGCGCGTCCAGCGGCAGGGGGGAAGCCGCGTTAAGCCTTGTTAATATGATCTTTTTGCGCGCGGCCAGGAAAACGTTGGGGGCGGCGAGGATGAGGGCGAAGAGCCCGGCGGTTATGATTATGAGCAGTTTTTTTTTGTTAATAGAGGACCTGCTCTTGGAGTTTTCCATCTATGTAGAACTCCAGCCTGTCTACATAATGAACCAGTTTGTAATTTATCCCCATCGGCGATCTTAATTTGTGTTCTTTTGATTTCTTGAAGATGAGGATGACCCTCTCCCAGTTGAGTATCTCGTTCTTGATCTTGCCGGCCATGCCGGTCTCGCCGGAGGCATTGGCCATTTTATACAGATAGAACAGGGCGAAGGGTTTCATTTTTGACGCCGGGTACTGGGAAAGAAGGTCGTCGAACGCCTTGAAGGCGTCGTTATAGTCCCGGACTGAGAAATAATATTCTCCCATGGCGAAGAGCGCCTTTTCACGGTATTTGGATCCGGAGTCGTGCGCCGCCACGTCGCGGAAGTTCATAAAGGCGAACATCCGGTCTCCGGACCTTGCCGCCGCCACCGCCTGCGAGTATTCCTCGTTCAGGGCCAGCGCCTCGCCGGCTTTAACGGAGCAGAGCAGAAGGAAAATAATGCTGAGCGCGCAGGTTGTTTTTTTCATGCGGATATTCTACATCTAAAGTATTGGTATGACAATAACTTTTAATTACTTTAATTATTAGCTTGTGGGCCGGCGTTGAAAGTTCTATAATAAAAATCTGCTTCTGCGGGCCGCTAAGAGACCGTAACAGGGATTTGCACCAATCGTGTTCCCGGGAGGATGCGCTTATGACGGACGTTAAAACCAGGTGGTATTTCAGAAAACCGGTGCTGTTGTTGATTTTTCTTTCCGTCGGACCGCTGGTCCTGCCTTTGATATGGCTGCACCCGGAATTCTCCCGAAAGACAAAAGCATCGCTTACAGTGCTTGTCATTGCCTTGAGTTATCTCGCAGCCGTGATGACCATGCGTTTCGTCTCCGGGCTGCAGGATGAATTCCGGCAGATAATCCGCCAGGTTTGAGTCCCGTCCGGGCCCGCCAATAATAGAATAGGAGGAGACCGATATGAATCTGCAGATCCAGGATTTTCTTTCCAGGGAATTTTTCGGCAACAGCGTTTCGCGTTATCTGGTCACGGCCGCTATCTTGTCCGCCGGGATATTCGTGCTCCGGGTGTTCATACAGCGCGTCATAAAGAGGATAAAGAAACTGACGGAACGCACGAGCACTACCATAGACGATTTCCTTGCGGGTATCCTTGAGAATATAGTGCTGCCGCTGCTCTACTGTTTCGTGGCCTACGGCGCCTTGAAAAGCCTCGTGCTGCCGGCGACGGCGGGTAAAGTCCTGAATTATTCGGGGCTGGCGGCAGGGGTCTATTTCCTGGTGAAGTTCCTGCTCGCGCTGACGGCATACGGGTTCGAGGTCTACCTGCGCAAACGGAACAATGACGCCACCCTGGGGAAAAGCCTGCAGGGCATACTGACGGTGGTGAAATTCATAATCTGGGGGTGCGCGGTAATTTTCTTCCTGGACAACCTGGGTTTCAAGGTCTCCGCGGTGCTCGCCGGACTGGGCATAGGCGGCGTCGCCGTGGCCCTGGCCGCCCAGGCCGTGCTCAAGGACCTGTTCAGCTATTTTTGCATACTTTTCGACCAGCCTTTCGTGGCCGGGGATTTCATAATCGTCGGCGAGTTCATGGGCACCATAGAGCACATCGGGATAAAGACCACCCGCATACGCAGCTTAAGCGGGGAGATGCTCATCTTTTCCAATTCCGATCTTACGGATTCCCGGGTCAGGAATTACAAGTTGATGGAGAAACGGCGGGTCTTGTTCCGCCTGGGAGTGGTCTACCAGACGCCGATTGAGCTGATGAAGGAGATCCCCATGATGATCGAGAAGATCGTGAAAGATGTGGAGGGGACGGTATTCGAGAGGGCGCATTTTCTTTCCTTCGGTGATTGCAGCCTCGATTTCGAGGTAGTCTATCATGTCATCGGAGGTGATTACAATAAATACATGGACATCCAGCAGCAGATCAATTTCGCGGTAATGCGGGAATTTACCGGGAAAAAGATAGAATTCGCCTATCCGACCCGGACGGTCTTCCTGCAGAAATAAGGCCCACGGGTTGTTCCTCAGGCAGGCCTATGTCAAGTCCGCCGCCCGGGCGGAATTCTTCCGAAGCAGTCCCTTTCTTTGTGCGGTGCCGCCTTACCGTTGGCCCCGGGCGTCATCCGGCCTTTTCCGCGCAGGAGAATAAAGGACTGCCCGCCGTTTATCCGGCACCTTCACTCCGGCCGTCGATTTGTGACCGATTTGCCTTGACAAAACGTCAACAGGGTATATAATTTCGTCGACGAAAAAAGACGACAGACAAAAAGTGAGGCGGTCATGGAAGATTCGGCGTATCAGATACAGGCGGATTTTGTGAAGGCTTTGGCGCATCCGGTGCGGCTGCAGATAATAGAGGCCCTGCAGAGGGGCGAACAGAACGTTGGAAGCATAGCGAAGGCATTGCATCTTTCCCAGCCGGCGCTTTCGCGGCAGCTTACCGTCCTTAAGGACAACGGCATACTCGGCTGCCGCCAGCAGGGATTGTCCAGTTACTACAAGATAGAGGATGAGGATATACTGAAGGTCCTGAAGTCGCTGCGGTCTTTTCTGTATAAGAAACTCAAGAAGACCGAGGGTGTCCTTAAGAGTCTCGAGCGCGAATGACGCTCATCGCGGCAGTCCTTACGCCCGGCCCGGGCGGGATACCGGGCTGCGCCCGATGTCCCCGCGTTCTGAAAGGCGCGGTTTTGGCGCAAGTAGAAGTGTGTATCTGCCGTCCGCCGTTCTTCCCGGCCGCATAATTCCGATTGACATATCGTGACGGCGGTCATAAAATCAGACTGTAACCAGCAAGCATATATAGCAACCGGTCACTGCGCCTTATCCCGTCCATAATATGTCTAATTTAAAAAGGTATTTCATTACCGGTCTGCTTATCATCCTGCCTCTTTTTATCACTTTTTACCTGTTGTTCTCCATTTTTGTTTTCATCGACGGCATCTGCGGGACGCTCATCAACACTCTGCTGCGGCGGTATTTCGGTTTTTCAGTGCCCGGCCTTGGGCTGATAATCGGTCTTATGGTGATCGTTTCCACCGGTTCCCTGGCCACTAATTTCCTGGGGAAGAGGCTCCTGCGCGTCTTCGAGCGCTGGCTGATGAGGTTCTCGTTCATCCGGCAGATATATTCGCCGGTGAAACACATCATCCATTACGTGGCCTCCCGCGAGAGGCCGTCTTTCAATAAAGTGTTCCTCTTTGAATATCCTTCCAAGGGGATATGGACCCTGGGGTTCGTCACCAATGAACATTTCGAGGAAGGGAGCGTGTCTTCCGGTTCCGATCTGGCGGCAGTTTACGTTGCCAGCACCCCTAATCCGTTCACCGGTTATGTGGTATTCGTGCCGCGTTCAGGGCTGCATCCTTTGGATATCTCGGTGGAAGAAGGTATGCGGCTGATAGTATCCGGAGGGATAATAACCCCGGGGAAGAGACCCGATGAGGATACCGGAACGGGCCGGCAGGACCCCGGCGGGACACCTCAGTCCGCGTGATCCCGGGAACGGGGGGCGTATTCTTACGCAGGGAGCTAAGGAGATCGGGATGGGGCAAAAGGTCATCTCCGGGAATATCCGCCGGGGCCGCATAGCCGCCGGCTTTTTATGCGCCTGCTTTTGCTTGTCCCTTTATTGTCCGCCGGTTCTCGCCCTTGACTGGAAAACACTGCATGAGCGGGCCGATACTCTGGACATCCGGACCGCGGTGCATGCCGCAGGTTCCGCGGCTCCGGAGGACCGCTATGTATTGGCGCTTGTCTATTTGAACGGACATAAAGATGCCGAGGCCGGCAGGATATTCGATGAGCTGCTGGCGTCCCGGCCTGGTTCAGCGGAGTTCCTCTGGGGTAAAGCCGAGGTGCTTCGCCGCCGGCATCAGGCGGCCGGGAGCCGGAAGATGCTCGAGCAAATAATCAGGACCGATCCGGCTTTCGCTCCCGCTTATAACAGCTTGGCTTACGTCAAGTATACTTTGATGGACTTTTCCGGCTCCGTGGCGCTGGCTTATAAGGTTATCGCCATGGGCCGCGAAAAGGTCGATCTTTCCAATTATGTCAGGGCGTATCTGATGGCGGCGGGAGGCAGGGGGATGCTGGCTCACTACGGCGGGGTCTTGTCCAAAGTGGTCAACGGCACGGCGGTCTTTCCCAATTTAAAGAAGGCCGAATCCCTCCAGCCGGATTCTCCGGCGGTATTGTTCGGAATGGGCAGTTTTTATTTCCTTGCCCCCGCGGTTGCCGGGGGGAACAGGAAGAAGGCCCTGGGTTATCTGGAAAGGGCCGTGCGCGCCGATCCCCTGTTCGCTGACGCATGCGTGCGCCTGGCGCAGGTTTATCGCGCCCTCGGGGACACCGCTAAATATGAGGAGTATTTATCCAAGGCGCTGCGCATAGATCCGGACAATATTCTCGCCTCGGACGAGCGCAGCGGCAAGTGCCGTTTTATCTGCATAAGCCTGGATAAATGAAGCTCCGGGAACAGATTATTCACTAATGCTTAAAAACAGGCGTCCGCGAATGTGTAAATGGTCAACAGGGAATGGTGAAAGGAGAAACCGGATGAGGTTCGGGTTCTTTTTAGCGCTGTCGGCGGCCGGGCTGCTTATTTGCGGCTGCGTTTCCAGGGAAGGCGCGCTGAAGAAAGGCGCGGCGACCGGGGCGGCTGCCTCTCCGGCAGCGGAAAGTCAGGCGGAAAAGCAGCCGGCGGAGCCTTCAGAAGACGGCCGGCCGGTCCAGGCGGAGCAGCAGGTCTCCCCCGGACAGTCCGCATCGGCGGCAATAAATCCTTCCGCCAATCCCAACCAGATCCCCGTTCTTCAGATCGTGGATATGGCGAAACAGGGCGTGGACGAGAAAGTCATAATCGATAAGATACTGCTCAGCGGCTCGAGATATGCGCTTTCGGCCGGGGAAATCTCCTCTTTGGAGGAGCAGGGGGTTAGCCGTCCGGTGATAGATACTATGATCAGGGACTGAAGCGGACATGCGCGAGAACGCGAACCGGCGTTTCAGGAAAGGCCAGGCTATAAGCGCGGAGACGGCAAGAAAGCTGGATGAGTATGCTTCTTGCGTTCTGGGTATACCGTCGTTACTATTGATGGAGAATGCCGCCGTTGCCATCCGCGAGGAGGCCCTGGCCCTTCTCGGCGGAAGAAATGCCGTGTGCATATTCTGCGGCAAGGGGAATAACGGGGGGGACGGCTTTGCCGCCGCCAGGCAGCTGCTGGCGTGCGGTAAAGAGGTGACTGTTTTTCTTGCCGCCAAACCAGGGGAAGTGCGCGGGGACGCGGAGACAAATCTGGCGGCATTGCTGAAGATCGGCGGCTGTCCGGTGTTCCCCGCGGGCGCAAAAAAAAGCGGATTCATAATCGGGCGGATCCGTTCCTGCGGACTGGTCATCGACGCTTTGCTCGGGACCGGCATAAGGGGGGCGGTCCGGGGAGTGTGCGGGGAAATGGTCGATATAATCAATTCTGCCGGTGTCCCGGCGCTTTCCGCGGACATCCCTTCCGGTTTGAACGCAGACGACGGGTCGATAATGGGGAAATGCGTTGAAGCGGCGGTCACGGTGACGTTCCCGGCCCCCAAACAGGGGATGTTGTTGAAGGACGGGCCGCGGGTCTGCGGAAGGATAGTAGTGCGCGGGCTTGGGGTGCCGTTTGCGGGGCTGAATGGAGACTGGAGAGGCTGACCTGATGGGCAGACTTGTCTGCAAGGGTGTCATCGGATGGTTAAAACGCGCATTACCTTTCTTGTGTCTTGCGGTCTGTGCCGTTCTTTTTTCTTCCTGCGCCAGGATGCAGCAGTACCCGGGCGCAGGCACCGCGCCTTCCCCGGCGCAGCCGGGCTATATGCCGAGGCACGATATCATTCACGTCGTGGGACCGGGGGAGACTCTCTGGCGCATCGGCAAGATGTACGACGTTAACATAAGCGATATTGTCAGGGCCAACGGTCTTCCCTCCAGCCCGGTGCTGAAGATGGGGCAGCGGCTGACGGTCCCCCGCGCCGCTCCGCTGAAACCGGTGATACCGTTGTACCCGTCGCGCAAATGGAAATACATAATAATCCATCACAGCGCGACCGGCGAGGACAACGCGCTTTCTCTTTTCAAGATGCATCTTCGCCGCGGGTTCGATAACGGTCTCGGTTATGATTTCCTCATAGCCAACGGGACCTGCGGCAAGAAGGACGGGCAGATAGAGGTCTCTCCCCGCTGGCTTAAACAGATGGACGGGGCGCATTGCAAGGCGGCGAACATGAATTCCCGCGGCATAGGGATCTGCCTGGTGGGCAATTTCAGCAGGGAGAGCGTCAGCGAGGAACAAATGGACTCGCTGGTCTACCTGGTTAATGTGCTGCGCAGGTATTATTCCATCCCCAAGAAGAATATCATGGGGCACGGGCAGGTCCCCGGGGCCAGGACGGAGTGCCCGGGAAAGTATTTTCCATATAACGGTTTTTTCTCGCGCTTGAGGTCTGCGGGAAGGAATTAAGCGGATCAGTGATACCGGAGGTGTCTATGCAGATAGAGTTGACGAAAGAACAGCTGATAGATCTGGTCAAAGTGGTCTACCTGGGCAACTGGATGATAAACGGCGTGCGTCTGCAGAGCGAACGGGCCGGGAAGTTCGACGAGATCGAACAAGTGGTGTATTCGCAGGCAGCCGCGAACGGGCTGGACGATATGGTGGAACTGGATTCCTCCTGCGGGGAGTATTTTCCCACGGCCGGTTTCGAGGAGAGCGGGGAGATAGAAGGGTACAAGAAAGACTACGACGAGGAGACTTTCTGGGAAGGGCTGGTGGACAAGATGGCCAACCGTGATTTCATCGCCAGGTTCGGGGAGGACGCGGTGAGGAAAATGGGGGACCACGAGCGTTTCGAGAAGCTGTATGAATTCATAAACAAATACGAGGATTATTTCGAGAACAGGGGTATAGACGGGCTCAGGACTACAGACCTGGATGATCTTTGAGTAATAACGGCAGCGCCGGTTAACTCCCGAAAGGAGCATCTTAAAAATGGACGCGTTATTGAAAAAACTGCTTGAAGCTCCCGGTATATCCGGGTACGAAAAAGAGACGGCCGCGATCATGAAGGAGGAACTCGGCCGCATATGCGGGGAATGTTACCAGGACGGAATGGGGAACGTGATCGGCAGGAAAGGCAGCGGTAAAAAGAAAATCCTGCTGGCGGCGCATATGGATGAGATAGGTCTGCTGGTCAAGCACATCACCAAGGACGGATACCTGAATTTTATCAAGATCGGCGGTATAGACGACAGGGTGCTGGTCAGCCAGCGGGTGGTGGTCAAAGGCGCCGCCGGCGACGTTAAAGGCATAATCGGCCTGAAACCGCCCCATTTGCAGAAGGACGAAGAACGTAAAAAGCCGGTGAGTTGCGAGGAGATGTTCATAGATATCGGCTGTTCTTCCCGCGAGGAGGCCGAAAAGAAAGCGGCGGTGGCCGACCAGGTGATCTTCGAGCCTAATTCCGGCAGTCTCGGGGGAAAACTGTTTTACGGCAAGGCGGTGGATGACAGGGTGGGATGTTACGTTCTTTTGAAAGTTATGGAGAGGGTGAACGTGGACGCGGAG
The DNA here is from genome assembly GCA_964488935.1 of uncultured Planctomycetales bacterium. Lineage (GTDB taxonomy): Bacteria > Omnitrophota > Gorgyraeia > Gygaellales > Profunditerraquicolaceae > Undivivens. The sequence continues at coordinate 31,568 of CAZAVF010000011.1, forward strand.
GTCTACGCCGCGGCCACCGTCCAGGAGGAAGTGGGGTTGAAGGGGGCGCGCACGGCTTCTTTCCGCATCAACCCGGATTTCGCCCTTGCCCTTGATACCACCGTTTCCGGAGATACCCCGAACATACAGGAAAGGGAGACCAGCCTGAAGCTCGGGGCCGGCCCGGCGATCACGATGATCGAGGCCGGCGGCAGGGGGCTGATAGTAGGGGAAAAGGTGCGCGAGTTATGCATAAACGCGGCCAGGGACAACGGCATAAAGTACCAGCTGGACGTGGTGGAGGGCGGGATGACCGACGGGGCGATGATCTATATGAACAGGGAAGGCATACCCACCGGGGTCCTGAGCGTCCCGGCGCGCTATATACATTCTTCCACAGGGGTCTTCAGCATGGACGACGTCGAAGCGGCCGTGCAGCTTTGCGTGAAGATAATCGAGGCGGCAGCTTCCCGGGACTGAATACCGCGGAAGGAAGGGGGATGAATCCATGAAATTCATTAAAAAGATCTTCTTTTCCATATTGTTCTTTGTCCTGGTGCTGGCGGCGCTGCTGCTGGCGTTCAGGAACGTCATCGCCGGGGCCGCGTTATCCTATGCTTTGTCGGCCGCCGGACTGAAAGCGCAGGTGGCGAAAGTGGAGATAGGCGTTTTAAAACCTTACCTGCGCGTCTCCGGGCTGACGATGTCCAATCCGTCGATGGACAAGGACGAAACAATGATGGACCTCCCGGAATTCTACGTCGAATACAGCCTTCCCGATATTCTCAACGGCCGGCTCTTTTTCCCGCGTATGAGGATCGATCTGAAAGAATTCGTGCTCAGGAGCGATAAAACCGGCATCACCAACACAAAGCCCCTGGAGTCCTTCATCCCCAAGAAAGGCGGAGGCAAGCCGCCGCAGTGGCGCATAGACACGCTGGAGCTTAAGGTGGGAAGGATAGTTTATAGCGGTTATTCCATGTCGGGAAAACCTTTGAAATACGACATCAAGCTTAACCTTGACCAGACTTACCGTAACGTCGATAATCCAGCAGGGATAGCTTCAGATATATTCTCTTCTTTTATGGGCGCGCAGGGGAAAGCGGTATTCCAGGACGTGAAAGGGACGGTAGAGGACACCGGTAAAAAGACGGCCGGCGCGGTCAAAGACACTATATCCGGCGCCACGGAAGGGGTCAAGGACGTGGTCGGCGGAGCAACCAAGGGGTTGAAGGACCTGTTCGGGAAATAACAGGGCCCGTTATTTATATGCCTGCCAGGAACATCCTGATACTGGGACATTCAAACATAGGAGATGTGTGCAGCGATCTCAGCGTGGTCGGACCGTTGTCGCGCGCTTTCCCCGGATCGAGGATATCTTTTTTGACCTCGCCCAGGCTGAAGAGCTTCGTTGACGGCTGCCGCGGTATAAACGAGGTCCTGGTTTTCGACCGCCACGGGAAAGACAAGGGGTTCTTGCGGCAGTTGAGACTGGTCCTGGAATTGCGCCGCCGCAGGTTCGACCTCGTGCTTGTGCTGAAGTCCAGCCTGATGTTCGTTTTTCTCGGGGCCGGCTGCGTCTGGAGGGTGAGAAAAAAGGACATCGGCGGGGAGCGGCATATGATAGACGTCTACCTTGAGCTTTTAAGGCGGAACGGCATCCGGGCCGTGCACGGTCCCGTGGATCTCGCTTTTTCGCAGCGGGAATCGGCGTTCGCCGATAAGTTCCTTTCGGAACACCGCATACCTGCTGATTCCTGCCTGGTCGGATTGTCCCCCTTCGCCAACTGGGGGCTTAAGTGCTGGCCGGCGGAGAAATGGAACGAGCTCTCCGGGCTCATTTCCGCCAGGCCTGGAATGGTCCCGGTCCTGTTCGGTAAGGCGGGCGGCGACGCCCTTTCCGAAAAACTGCTTAAACGGTTGTCCCCCGGTCTGGTCTCCGCCGTGGACAGGTGCTCATTGCGGGAATCGGCGGCGTTGATCTCCAGGTGCAGGGCGTTCGTCTCCTGCGACAGCGGTCTGGCATATATCGCCGACAGCCTGGGGATCCCTTGCGTTACTTTGAGCGGTCCCACCAATACCGATTGCTATTATCCGTATCTTTCCGCCGGCCTGCGCGTTAAAAGCCGCCGGCCTCCTGCATGCGCCCCTTGTATGAAGCCGCCGGAGAATTGCGTTCTGGATGCGCAGGGCGCGCCGGAGTGTATGGGGGGTATAGAGGCGGTGGACGTGATGGAGAGGCTGCTGCAAGCGCTCAAGGGGCAGATTTAGATTGACAAGCCGCCGGTCCGCGGCATAAGATAGACCGGTATTTGCGTGTATTCTTCGCGCGGTCGTGATTTTCATGCTATGACATCGGGAGGAAAATATGAAACGCTTTCTGCTTTATCTGCTCAGGTGGCAATTAAGCACGCCTATACTCTGGCTCGTGGTCAGGAAAATGGGGACCGGCATTTTCTCCACGGTCATAGCGAACCTCATCGGCGGGGCGATCTTTTTCTGGGTGGATAAATTCATCTTCACTTCCGCCGCCATCGAGGTGTGGCAGGTTAAGGAAAAGGGCAAGTGCGATAATTGCGGGAAAGAGGAGAGCTTGTGGAGGCTGGTAAGAACGGCGAATTACGACCGTTCCAACGCAAAAGCGGTCTTCCTTTGTAAAGACTGTTCCAGGAGAAAGCTCCTGGAATTACAGTCCCGCGGGGTAAAAACATCCAAGACGGACATAACCGGAGCGGTCTGATGAAAAAAACGATAAAGTTCGATTTTAATAATCTTATGAGTTTCAACGTGGGCCGCAGGCACGGAGCCTCGCCCGCGGAGTTGAAATCCATGCTTCCGGCGGCGCGCAAAGCCCATGAACACTTGGGCAGGGTGCTCGCCGATAAGGCATCCAGGGTCGGCCTCGGCCTTGAATGGTCCATGCTTCCTTTGCAGGACGCCAAGATCCTGAGGGGAGTGGAGGGCTTTGCCTCGGAGATCTCCGGTAAATACGAGAACGTGGTTTTTCTCGGCATAGGCGGTTCTTACCTGGGGTTGAAAGCCGCCCAGGACGCCCTGTGCCCGGCCTATTATAACGAATTCCCGTCGGTCCGCAAAGGCAGGCCGAGGATATATTTCGAGGGCAATAACCTTGATCCCGACACGCTTTCCGTGCTTTTGTCGGAATTGAACCCGAAAAAGACGTTTGTCGTGGTCATATCCAAGTCCGGCGAGACCACCGAGACTAAAGCGGGATTCGCTGTGGTGGAGAACTGGCTTAAGGAGCATTGCGGCAAGAATTACGGACGGCAGGTCGCCGCGATAACCGATCCCTCCGGAGGTTCGCTGCGGGCAAAAGTGAACGCGGCCGCGGCAAAGGATAGCTTGAGTTTCAGGAATTTTCCCCTGCTGCACGGGGTGGGCGGACGTTATTCGGAGTTCAATATGGGGCTTTTACACCTGGCCCTGGCCGGGGTGTCCCTCAGGCAGCTGCTTGCCGGGGCCGCCGATATGCGCGGGCGCTGTTCGCTTCCGGCCCCGTTTGAGAATCCGGCCTGTATGTACGCGTTGCTGCATAATCTGCTTTACCGCAGGAAGGGCAAGAAAATATCCATTTTACTGCCTTTCGCGGAAAGCCTGCGCGCCACGGCGGATTGGTATTGTCAGCTGCTGGCGGAGAGCACCGGCAAGAAATACGCGCGGAAAATAGCGGCGCAAAAGGGTAAACCGGAGCAATGGCTGCGTGACTTTTCCCGGACGGTGAACATCGGGCGTACCCCGGTTGCCGCCAGGGGGACCAACGACCTGCATTCCATCCAGCAGAACAATATCGAAGGGGAGAACGATAAGACCGTCACCTTCATAAAACTCGACAAGTTCGCCTCCGATCTGCGGGTTACCGGGACCGGCGACTTTCTCTCCGGGAAAACTTACTCGGGATTGATACACCTTGCCCAGGAGGCCACCGAATGGGCTCTGGTCAAAGAGCAGCGTCCCAACTGCACCATTACGCTTCCGCAGGCCGACGCTTATTCCTGGGGCGCTTTGTTGTTCTTTTTCGAGATGGCTACGGCCTACGAGGGGGAATTGCTGGATATCAACGCTTTCGACCAGCCCGGGGTGGAGGGATACAAAAATTATATGTATTACAAGCTAAAGAAGCCTGGCATATCTAAAGAAATAAGCAAAGAAATCGAGAATTCTCCCCTGGTAAAGGAGCGTTCCTATATATTGTAGTTTTTGACCCCCCGCCCGGGAATATTCAGGCGAGGGGGTAACTGCGTGTATTTTAACTTCGTTTCTCCACCCGCCTTTAAGCAATAAGTTATTGACAGAAAGGCAGTTTTGTCTTAGAATAACTTTACGAAACGTTTTAAAAACTAGAGTAATTACTGCCTTGCATGTCTTCAACCTTCCTTTAAGGAGCGCTCAATGAACTTAAGAAAACTAAGATCAGCGGTTACTTTACTGGTTATTGTTTCCGTGGGATCATTTTACCTGCCCGCATTCTCCGCCGATAGTTCTTCTTCCAGTGAACAGACCGGTTCCAATTCCAATAAGAAGATGAGTGCTTCCGGACATCATAAATCGTTCAAGAAACCTTCACAGTTGTCCGGTTCCGGGGAGGATATCCAGGAGGCGGATGCCGAAGGTTATTCGCTGCGTTCGAGCATTTCCAAGTTCAAACGCACGTTAAATGATATCCGCCGCAGGATGACGGAGGCGCGTGAGGAATACCGGGAGGAGCTTGCCGGCGCCGGCAACAGCCAGGAGAGAAGAACGGCTTATGCCAAGTATCTTTCTTCTCTAAAGCAGCTTCAATCCGAGACCAGGGAAGCAGTAGGTTTTTTGAATTCCACGGTGAATTCCGGAGAGAACGCTTCCAATACGACAACTTCCACTTCAGGCAATACTGCTGTTTTGGCGTCATCCGCTTCCGCAGTTCAGACGGCGGCTTCTTCCTCGACGATAACCATCAGCGCTTCCAGCGACACTAACGGCAACGTGATCTTTACTCTTGCCGGGGGGGCGTTCTCCCCCGCTAACTTGAAGAACTTCTGGGCGCAGGTAACCTATGATAACAAAACCTATTACTGGGAGCTCGGGACAGGAGTATTGAGCGCTGACGGCAAGACCGTGAGCCTGCAGCTTGGCAGCGAGTACGACGGCAAGACCATGAGCTTTGCTTTTTATGGTATCGACACCACCGGTAAGAAGACCGGGACCACCAACAGCAAGAGCGTGCTGATCGATTCCAGCGCCAGCAGCCTGACGGTGCCTACGGTGACATCGGCTACCTGCGACGTCA
>CAZAVF010000012.1:0-35557 GCA_964488935.1 uncultured Planctomycetales bacterium
TTGAATTCAGAACGGATAATATAGGGGGATTTGAGAAGACGCTTGAAGATTGGCTGTCTTCTTCGAGAAGCGGTGCCGGCCGCGACGGCGGGGTCGGGCAGGACAGCCTTGAGAGACTTCAGCAGCTTATCCGCGGTAAAAGCTATGTTGTCCTTGGCCAGGATTGGAAAACTACCGATGTGCTGTCGGTTCTACGGGCCCTTGTTGAGGGGCAGTCCGGCAGAACCGGAGTGAGTGTTTATTTACCTGCCCGGACGCTGCGCAAAGAGAACGGAACAGCGTTCCAAGAGATAGGATCATATCTGCGTGACGCGAAAGTCAGGGTGCTGGATATCGACCTGGAGGAAAAAGAGACCGGGACTGCGAGCATAGCAGAATATATACTTGAGACCCATTCCGCGGTCAATATTATTCTCACCAACCGCGGGCGCGTCAATTACTGGAGACAGTACCTTGACCGTGAGCGGAAGAAAACAGTATCTTTGCCGGTCCATTTGGCCAAAAGGGGAGTGGAGGAAGAAAGTATAGTAACGATAGTCGCGGCAGACCTGGCTTATTTCGGTAAAGGGGCTTGCGCATATCAGCCGTTTACCCCCGGGGAACTTCCGGTGGAGGAGAATAACGGGGGGGAAAAGACACTGCATTCGATATTGAAATTCTACCAGAGCGGGAATATCGCGGATGTGGTACTGGCGGTGCCGGAGGGTAAGACGAGCGCCGACGGAGGGATAATAATGCCGCATGGCGCAGTTGAGTCATTACTGCCGCTTATAAAGGATAACGGGATGAAGGTCTTCTTGGGCGGCTATATGCGTGTGATGAACGCCGTCACGAGCGCGGTTGTGTTCTTCGGCATTCCCTGGAGGATATTCCGGGATTACAGGGCTATCCGGGAAATAAACGAAAAGGTTGTCTGGGCCGACCATGGATTCAACATCTCCGCCGGGATCGTGCAAGATCTATTCCTGGAGGGGCTGCCAGGGCGCTCATCCGGGGTGAAAGTATCGGTCAAATACGTGGGTAATGTTCCTGCCGGATATATCGTCATGCTTATTGACCGGAGGCTCAATAAAGCGTTCATTGAGTATATCGGAGTTATTCCCGAGGCTCAAGGGCGCGGCGTGGCGCGCGGTCTTTTCGAAGATGCATTGTCCGCAGCGCGCGGGATGGGATTGTCATTCGTGGAATTGTGGGTAAGAGAAGATAACACGAGGGCGTTGAAGCTATACGAGTCGGCGGGCAAGACCATCGCTGCCATAACGGGCAAAAGGAGATTCTTATATCCGAACGGCGCTGCCGGGTTGGAATTAACTTACGGCTTGCTCCGGGATACCGGCTCCGGGAACCGGCAGAAGAATGACGGCGGAGTGGATGTGAGGAAATATACTATAGACGATATTTTCCTCGGCTGGAGAGACCTTGAGGAACCCGGTGTAAGCGAAATAGTATATTTCTACCTGAACGCTAAAGGAAGAGAAATAATGAAAGAGGAAGTGCTGGACAAGTTGATCCGGGGGACCGCCGGGAAACTCGGTCTGCACAGATCCGTTCTAACTCATCTGCGCGATGAAGGAAGACCAGCCGTCAGACTGGACGTTTTCCTGAAACTCATAAATGCCGTTCACGGAAGCATCCCCGGTGATGTCCAGCATATTAAGGATTCGGTTTATACCGAGATAGAAGCCTTTAGTGCCGGCAAGGCAGCCGGGAGAATCGAGATAGCCAGGGGACCTGAACGTGAAAGATTCCCCATAAGCTTCAGTACAAGTCTCCTTTATTGGCTTGGGTTTGTTGTTTCCGCCTTCACCTATTCGATGTCGGAGAAAGAAGGCATACGCTTGCGGCTGACCCAAAAGAAAGAAGTGAAGGGAGCGATAAGGGTAGAAAGACGCCGGGAGATCAAGAGATTCAAAGAACTGCACTACACTATATGGGAATATGCATCTGATGAGAAAATCAACGGCGTCGATTCGGATTTTGTTGTTCCTCTTTTCATCGTTAAGGTTTTGTCCGCCGTGCATGGGATCGATTTTGCCCGGCCGGAAAGCGTTTTCGAATTCTCCGGCAAATGCGACAAAGTCCTGCAGTCTGCATTTGCATCAGGGTGCGTTGCCGGGCTCCACGAGACAAATAAAGTGGCACATAGGGCGAGCATAGAAGAACTTTTGGAACGTTACGGTTTTGCCACCCGTCAGGACACCGGATATATACTCGCTGCAGGGAAAGGACCGGTAAGAACGGGAAAGATGGAGCAGCCCCTGGCACGGCGGACAAAACGGCATCCCGGGACAAAAGAGACAGAAAGCGTGGCGTCATCACGCAAGACGGCAGGCGTAACAGGTAAAAGCCGGACAATGCCTGCCTCCGAGTCTCCGGAGCGTCCTTCGGTAAAACCGGGATCGCCGGGAGCCGCCGTGAATAGTTCCGTTCCAGGGAATCAAACGGTTGACAGAAAGGCAGCCCCGCCGCGGGACTCGATAAGAAAACAAAATTTGAGTTTTGCCATGAAAATAGTCCTTGATTTGATGGCTATCTATAAAGTCCATCAAGAGATCGCGGATAGGGCGGATTATCAAAACGACACGCTGGAGCGGGTCATCGGGTATTTTGAGGAGACCGGTGTAGACAGGGAACAGGTATTCCTAAGCCTGAAAGCGTTTGTCAACGGAGAAAAAAGATCTTTCCGCGATGTAGGCAAGCAGACCGTCTCTCCCGTAATTTTCGGAAATTGGATGGTAACGTTTTTCCAGGCGTCCAGGCTCCATCTGAAAGATAGACAGAAACAAGGGTTGAAAACCTTATATTCCTTTACCGCTCCGGTAGAATTCAAAGAACGCGAATTCCTTCTTGATCCGCAAGTGTGCGAATTGTTCGGCCTGGGCCGGTTCGAGGTGCAAGGCTGGGGGAAGCACGACAGAAAAGTGATCCTGACCGGCGTAGGTGACCGGGAACTGTTCGTTTCTCTATTCGGCAGCGAATTAGCGCAGGAATTCGACCGCGACGGCGGAGAAAAGGACGCGCCGGCTGATGTGGGAGGCATATCCGGTCCAGCCGAGCTCATTATAGAATTGAGCAGGATGGACGCTTTTACGGCGGTGAAAACGATGGCGGCATTGGATACCGGGGAACTGTTCAGGATCGTCGATCTTTCCGTCGATGAGACGGTCAGGATGAGGATACTGGGCCTTTTTGAGGAGGACGTCCTGCAGGCCGCGCGGGAACAGCTGGACGATAGCGATCAGCCCGAGTTCATCCTGGGCAAGATGGAGCTTCTTGACGCGATATTGGCTGCGTTGAAAGAAGATGACCGCCGGGAAGTACGTGAAGCGCTGGCGTCCACGAACGGGCTTTTCTCGATAGCCGGATACGCCGACGGACACCGTTCAAATTTCGGTTTCGTCCGGGCATACGAAACGGAAGAAGACGGTTTTCAGATCCTGTCTGCCGTGGGGTTCCGTTCATATCGCGAGAATGTTGTTCTTGATATCCTGCAGTTGATCCCGCGCAGATGCCATAAGGCTTTCGATAAGTCTGTCCGCACGGTCCTGTCAAAGTGGCCCTCAGAAATGAATAATGATACCGCTGTGATCGTTCTCCGGACCTCCGGCGGCAGAAGACTGCTGGCCGCGGGCAGCGAGAAGGTCTTGTCCGCATTGCTGCTGGAGGGCAAAGATACTGTTGCGGTTACGCTTATAGACATCGGCGATGAGGCCGCATGGTTCGCGTATAAAGGGGATATGCGCGGGAAACTGCTGCATTGGCTGGACGAGAGTGAGGACAATCGGAGATCATTCAAGGATAGATTCCCGGCATTGTCCCTTGAACTATCGGATGAAACCGTAAGCGGACCGGTTAGTCCGGACGGCGGTGAACGCTTTAGAGAAAGAATCAAAGCGTCGGCAGTAAGTCCGTGCGGGATATTCATTCTTATCATGTCCGCCGCTTTCATCCTGGTGCCGGAGTGGAGAGCCGGCATAGCCGTTGTGACGGCCGCGGGATTATCCCTTTTGTATGTGTTCTTTACGCACCTGAATAAGACTGTGGAAAAAGACAACGAAGCAGCAACCTTAGGCCGTGATAAACGCAGGGAAGAGGAGATCGAGCATTATATCCGGAAGTTAAGCAGCACTTGTTATCATGAGAGAAAACAAGCCTGGGAAATGCTCCTGGAATCGCACGCGTCCCGGGAAACCTTGAGAGCGGCGTTGACGGCTAATCTGAAAAGCGGCGATCCGGGTATCGTAAGGTTTGCCGCTCGCAGGCTGCAGCGCAAGGATATAGCGGATCAGGCAACGATAGAAATCATAGAGGCGATGCTTACCGGAGGGGAATTGAGTGAGATGCAGGCGGCGGCGGCGCGCGAAGTGGTCTCCGCCTGGAGAAAGAGCAATCCCGGCAGGCAGGAGCGGACTGACGGCGGTAAGAGTCGGCAAAGGGAGATTTTTGACGGCAGGGGTTTCGACTCCGCCGGCCGGTTCCCCGTATACGTGCGCGAAAGGATAATGCGCGATGAGCTCGGCATAGGCAGGAGGAGCAATCTGAAACTTAAAAATATCGTTTCACTGGAAGGACGGTTCCTCGAATTGATGCGTGCCGGGAGCATGAAAGAACTGCTCGAGGACAACGGAATAAACGACGGGGTCAAACTCGCGGCGAGACTCTACGCGCTCTATTTAATGGCCGGGCAGGGCGATGACGGCGACACGGTTTCGATACTTCGCGCGGTTAAGGACAGGCTCCTGCCGGTTATCCTGTCTTTTGAGCAGGCTTACGCTTTCTACGGCCCGCTGGGGACGGAAGTCGAGGTCATGCGGGAGAATATAGGGGTCGCATCCGGCAACAGGTCTTACCTGGAATTATTTGACCGGATGGATACGCTCGGCGGAGAGGATTGGGGGGAATTCTTTGAGCGTGAATATGCAGATCCAGGTCCCGCGGAAGACGGCAATTATTCCGTGAACGATGACTTTGACGTCGTTTCGGCAAGGAAGATAAGCCTTTTTGCCGGTATCGGTCTCGGTAAGGACGAAAGGATAGAATACGCATTCCCGCCGGCATACTCATGGTTCACCCAGGCATTGCTCATTGTCTTGATGCAGTCGCTGGGCATGATCCCTAACTCCACGTGGTCCAGCCTGCATATAAACACTCTCGTGCCGCGCCGGCTGTCCGGACTGCAGGATGGGGAAGACACTGCGCGCGGGTTCAAATATATTGAGCTGCTTAAACTGCTGCTTTTTACTTCCGGCAGCCGCGTTCTTTATGTGGCGGAAGGCGAATGGTTCCCGCTGGCATTCAAACCGGAAGTCCTGCCTATGAACGGCGGGGCGTTTCCCGGAAGTCCCCTCGTCAATATCTCAAATCCCGCGCGTTTTGAGTACCGGACCTCCGAAGTGGCCGCCGACGAAGACCGTCAATTCATCTGTTCCCTGTTCCTCACGCAAGTCCTTCATTACAGCTATGTGCGTTATCTGGAAGGACACTCCGGCAGCGGAACGGGCGGGCTGCATGAAAAGACGTCAATTTTGATAGAGAGATTCCTGGCGGAGATGGGTGGTTTTATAGGCGGCAGCGAAGCATTGCAAAGGTATCTGTCTTGCAAATGGATCTCCGGGATTGCCGTCCTCAGCGCGAATAACCCATACGGCAACGGCGCATTGAAAGGGCTGCCGGTAATGCGCACCGCAAACCCGGGGATGATGCGCGCCGCGGAAGAGATAGCATGGCGTTCCGCCGTAGAAGTTGAAGGGTTGAGACGCGGGGGGCCGGAGAAAGAAAACCGGCCGGGAGAATCCAATGACGGCGGGGCGGTCAAGCTTGCCAGCGGGGTCCTGCCGGATGGCAAAATACTGGAGTTGATCCGGGATATCAACAACAGAGCCGGCTGGCCGGAAGGAAGCGAAGACCGTAATTCAAACGCCGCGCGGCTTCTTGCCGGGGAGGAATTATTAGGCGCGCCACAGCATACATATGTATGGTTCGCGGAGGAGGACGGCAAACCCGCCGGTTATATCATGGTTTCCGTAGATGATATCAACGGAGATTATCTGATCGCGTATCTGGCTGTCGCTGAAGAATACAGACGGAACGGGCTGGGCGGACTGCTGCTTGGAGAATTGTTCAAATTCGCCGCCGGCAGGAGAAAAGACCGGATCGGAGTTACCGTCCTGGAGAATAATCTGCCCGCGATCAAGCTGTATCTAAAGCACGGGGCATACAACTCACTTTGGTCAATGAGAACAGAAGACGGCGAAAATCTGTTGTTAATGGTGTTCATTTTGAACGCGAACAGCGAAGCCGACGGCGGGATCAAGGGCGGATCGCTTCATATAGGCATCACCGGAGCCACCGGATTCATCGGCACCGAACTGGCCGCGGAGTTGTCGCAGAGGGAGAAGCTGACCGCTTTTGTCAGGCCGGCATCACTGCGCAGGGCAGTCAGTTTGCTGCCGGTTGGGACAAAACTGGTCCCCGGAGGGATTTGCGATGCGGATATCCTGAGGGGTTTTGTGCGCGGACAGGACGCGATATGCCATCTTGCCGCTTTCGGTTATCCGGGTTACCGTGAGGAAAAGCTCGCGGAAATGTTCGCCGTCAATCTGCTTTCCACCGCGATGTTGTCGCGCCTGGCGGCGGATAAGCGGTTTGTTTATACTTCTTCATACCTGGTATACATTGCCGACGGGAGAAAAGAAGGAGTTGTTAGAGAGACAGACAAGACGACTATTTTCGGTTTGCCGGAGGTGGAGACATGGGGGAAAGGTGTCGTCCAGTCGTTCCTGGATTACAGCGATGAATGTCTGCGGGGCAGGGACCGCGTGCCGGCGGCAGAGTTCATCAAGGTTTACCTTGAAGCCAACCCGGTGCCGGAGGCGGTCGGCGGCAGGAACGTTTATGGATACATGAAATATCTTTCCGAACAAATAGTCACCGCCATGGGAAACGGCATCGTTCTCCGCTTGTCCACTGTTTACGGCCCCGGCAACGGCAGACAGGCGATATGCCCGCTCGTGGCAAAGATACTTCGCAATGAAAATTTAATTGCCGCGGAAAGCGTTTCCTCGGTAGACCTGCGGCAGTATCTGTACGTAGATGACGCGGCCGCGGTGATCGCGGCTGCCGTGAACAGCGGAGCGACCGGCATCTGGAACGTCGGTCCGCGGGAGGCAGTGAGCTTCGCGGAAGTGGCCGGCATGGTGAAAGAACTGAGCGGTTCGTCAAGCCTCATAGAAGCAGACCCCGCCGTGTTGCCTTCGCATCGTAGAATAAGGGTTTCCGGGGAGAAACTGGCTTCCGGGTTCCCCGAGATCCGGTTTACTCCCCTGGAAAAAGGATTGGCGTCTCTTGTGCGCTGTATGCGCGAAAGCGGCGAAGACCGCAATGACGGCGGAGCAGAAGTCCGCATGAGCGTATTCAATACCCAGGTTATCCCGCAGGCGCCCCCGGTTCCGTGCTATGCAGATATTATTAAGCACCTTAGCGAAGATGGGCGAAAAGTCTTACAGATTATTTCTAAAGATCCGGATTCCGCTGAAACACTTGAGGGAATGCTGCCGGAGGTTATTAAAAGAGATAACACCTCCGACAAGTGCGCATTGCGGCGCGCCTTGCGGGAACTCGATAGCGAACTGCAAGTTGTCGGCGTGCAAAAGGGGATACTGACCGAAGGGTATATCCCGTTGGCGGTGTTCCGGAAACATTACAACGACGCTCTCCAGGACTCCTCCCGGGATAAACAGCACGAATTGCTTTTGCCGTACGAGAAAGATGGAATAAGCCGGCGGCAGTTGGAGAGGTACGCGGCTTTAAAAGCGGATACGTTCTATCTCCATTGCCTGCGCATGGAGCAGGCTTCGAACGGCGATCGCTACCGTTTTTATATCCTGGATATCGGGGAACCCGACAATTTTCCCGGGGAATTCATTGGGGAGATGCAAAAACTCGATGGGGAAAGCGGCCGCCGCTATTTGGCCCACAGGCTCACCTATATCAGGAAATCCGGCTATTCAGACGAAGTGGCGGTATATGAAGACGGCAGGTGGAAGTATTATGATCGCCTCAGCGCAATATACGGGTGGAAGGATGAAGCGAAGCCCGTGTATGTCATCGGCACCGGAGAGAGCCTCGATCGAGACCAATACAACCTGGATTTCGACGGCGCGATACTGGAAAAGAAGAACGGGAAGTGGTACGAGCTTTATTGCCGGATCAGGCCGCTGAAGGGATATTCCGAGCATATCGACAAGCAGGTGCCCTATCCTGATTTTCTTCAGGTTATCAGCAGGCGGAGCAGCGCGTCCTATTCCCTGGAACACTTCGAGGAATATAATGGCTCGGACCGGAGGAGGTTATTCAAGCGCATAGAATGGGATATTATGAGTGTCCCGGTGAGCGTGGAAGACAAGCCGTATGCGGCGTTTCTTAATAATTCATCCGGAGATGGACATGGATGGATGTATGTGCCGGGTTCCATGAGCAAAAATGCCTGTGTATGTGCCGGTCTGGACTGGAAGACAATAGAGGGGATGGATCTGTTCAGCGTTTTTGAGGAGGAGGATCCGGTCACACGGAGTTTGAGCCGGATACACGCGTCCATTTTCGACGAGCACGGGAAAAAGGTGTTCGAGCGCCTGATGACGGAAGCCCGGGAAAAAGGGATGACCGGCATGGAATTCCAGAAATTCATCGGGAGGATAGAAGACATAGCCATGCGTGTTCCCTCCTGTATGGATTTTGTGGATGCTTTCGGGAAGAACGCCTTTCTTTTTCTCGGGAATAGGCGTTTTCAGAATGAGGCGGGGATGGTGCGGCACTGCTTCGCCTCGACAGACAGCCTGAGGGAATATTACGCATATGTTTTTGATGTTTTTCAGCCGGAGCTTGACCGCAATAACAAGCGCGGTATTGCAGCCGCAGCCTTGTTCCTCGCGCGTATCGGGCACTGTTTCGGCCAGCCGGATGTCGATAAGCTTAAGAAGCTGATCGCGATAGCCGGGAGAGACAATGTGTACGCGCTGGGAAGCACCGGAGATAATTTCGGCTTCGATCACGGCATTATGTACAGGACTAAAGAAGCGATCGATGAAGGTCTCCCCGGCAAGGTCGCTTTCCTGGAATATTTGGTGAATGTCCTGGGCAGGGACCGCATGTACCGGTTGGAGGAGAGTAAGGATTACCGGCGTTGGAAACCGCTGGAATATCTGCTCGATCATTTTGATCAAGAATCTTTTAACCGGCTTGGCCTGGATCTTGATGTCTTAAGGTCATATTATTGGCGAAACCCCTGGCTTTTCATATACGCCCTTGATCTGATCCCGCTTTGCCGAACAGCGGAGACCGTGCAGGACCCATATTCTTTTATCGGCGGGCTGTTGAATTCAGGCAGGATACAGATCGTGAAGACTTTATACCTTGCCGGGATCGATAATAGGCAGGTCTCCCGTATAACAGAGAACATGGCGCCGGTTGTCCTGAAAGAGCTCGCGGAATCGGATATCTCCACGCGTACCGCCCGCAGGAAATTCTACGCCCGGATCACCCGTCCGGTACTGGAAGCGGAGCTTCTTACCGAGGACCTGGCAGAAAGAGGCATAAGCCGTGATCTGGTGGAGGCGGCGCAGCGTTTATTCCCGGGCGCACGGAAAAAGCTTCTTTCCTCTTATGTGCTGGCGAGCTCCCGGCATGAGCGTTTCTACCGCCGCTTCGAATCGGACCGGTTCAAACTGGCAGGTGATCTTATTACCCGGGAAGACGGAGCGTCCATAGCCGGCGGATTCGAAGCGCTTTTCGAGTCGTTATTCCCCGGCCAGGACAGGGAGGGAGACGGCGCGGAGAATAAATTGCAGCTTTCCGAGATAATTATGGATCATTGCTTGTCCTGGAAAGACCCGGCCGCGGGGCTGACGAATGCGGTGGTCCTGGCAGGGCAATTAAAAGAGGCGGGTCTTGAACCGGACGTTATAGAGTCGTTTCTCTGGAAGTTGACCGCTCTGGAAGGGGCAGAGGCGTTCATCCCGCGCCTGATAGAGACCGGGGCCGCCGGTCCGATCAAACAGGTCCTCGACGCCGCGCATGACCGGGGAATAGATTACCGGGACGAGGGTTTTATATGGAAGATCGTTGCAGGCGATAATCCCGCCGAGCTGGCCGGCATCATAGGTAAGCTTTTCAAGCATTTCCCTGTCCGGGAAGACGACAGTTATCGTTTTTCCTCGATCTATACCTATAGCGCAGGGTATATTCTCGCGGTCTTCGATGCCATCCTGAGCAGTCCCGACAGTATGGCTGCGGCGGAAAGAGTATTGCGCATAAGGATGATACCGGCGTTAAGCGACTTTATCCACAAGCTGGAAGAGATCGAGAAATTCCGTTACCACGGGAGAGACCTCGAGAACGCGGTCATCTCCGGGGCGGTCGTACATCCAGACGCGACGGGAGTTTTGATGGACCTGAACGGCAGAAAGCCCGATACGGTGTTGAGCCTGCTGACGAGTTGTCTCGAGCAGGCCGGCGCCGAACAGTGCCTGGAGAAGGCGGCGACGGATCTGGACGCTCTGGCGGGACTGGTTCGCGGGGCCGATCCGCTGCTGCTGAAAGGCGCCGGGGAGCTGTGTTATCCGTGCGGGGAGCCGAAGACGGTATTCGGACCGGCGGCAGGCTTTTTGTTCGATGAAGGCTCTGCCGAGCAGAACGCGGATTTCATCTTCTCCCTGATCAGTTGCATGGCTTTATACGGCAAGTACAAGAACCAAAACGGCATAGGGAAGTATCTGGACACTATCGGATATATTTTAAAAACAAAGCTTTCTGCAGGGGAGATGGTCTGCGCTGTTTCGGATGTGAACAGAGATATGCTCGAAACATACTATTTTGCCGGAGACCGGCCGCTTTTCGAGGCATGCCTGGATGTTCTCGGGATGGATTGTATTCTGCACACCGCTGTTTTTATCGACCTCGGAAAGAACCAGCCGTATGACGAGGGGTATGCCCAGGTTTCTCAACGGCATAAACTTTTTGAATTGTTCTATTCCATCGGCGCGGATAAATTCCTGGCGTTTGAGCTGAACACGCAGGCAGCCAGGTCGTATTTTCGCAAAAATCCGGAATTGCTTTGCGCTATTCTTACGCCCGCGCATAAATTGTTTACTCTGTTCGACACAATGGAAAATGCCGGGAATCCGTTATCGTTGATCGGGAAATTGGTCAATGGGTATCATCTGGAGGCGGTACAGTCATTCTTCAGTTCTTTGCGGGAATTGGAAAGATTGATCGAGGATGAAGAGGATGGAAGAGCCGCGGATAAGGAGTCTCGGACAGCAGGCGAAAAAACGCTGGGTAAGGCTATGTATGACCTGGCAAACGGCGATATCGGCCTGGCGGAAGCGCAGAAGCGTTTCTATGCCGGGATCAGGGGCAGGGTGATGGAACTGCTCCGAAAAAAATTCACCGGGTTCACGTTTGACTGGCCGTATTATAACGACGAGAGCGTTATCCGGGCGATGATGAAAATGCTCTCCGACGGCAGAGAACTCACGAGTGATCCGAATGTCGAATATCTGTTTTCGCTCATGGACGCCTATGGCGAACCGGCGGCTTACTACCGTGCCAAAAAACAGGATATCCTGAAGGCAATGGGCGATGCGGGTTTTGACGCCGAGTATATTTTAAGCGGGAAGGAAATAGTGAGGCGGGAACTGGTCAAGGGAGTGAACGGCTCGGCGAAATGGCGGGAAAAGCTCTCGGTGCTGGCCAGGAATCTGCTGGGCAACAAAGAGGTCCTCCCGAAAGACAGATTTTTCTTCAATGATAATCCAAAAAGAAGAAGCAAACTTTTCGCCTTGCTGAACCGGGATAAACGTTACCTTCACGCCATGCAGGGAGATAAAAAAGCGGCCCAGGAGGCGATCAGCATACTGCTGGGGATCGTCGAAGAGGAGAAGGATCGGCCGGATATCAAACGTGATCGCCGGAAGGACAGACTGCTGGAAGAGTATCACGATCTGTTGAGCGGATTGCTTGGGGAGATCGGGGCGCAGACGGTTGCTAGCGGCGGGGCGGTGCTGCGGGCGGTGCGCAGCCGTAAGCTGGTGCCGGAGATCCTGTATGACAACACCCGGCTGGGGTGCTGCATCTTCAAACCGGACGGGGCTTCTCATCGGGAGATATCCAGACTTGTGCTTGATCCCAAGACGCCTTTGCTGGAGATATGGGTAGAAGGTCACAGCGAGTTCATGGGCGCGCCTCCGGAGTATATCGGCACCGGCGTTTCCGGCAAACGGGTATTATTCGTGGATACGGTCGAGTGCAACGATCTGATCTACACCATGAGCAACGGCTTCGCCCGGAAGTTCGTTCTGGACGCCCTGGTGCTGGACGCCTGGAACATGAAGGCCGAAGAACTGCTTTTCTACCGTTGTCCGTACGGGATCCCGATGACGTTCGTACGCTACCTGGAAACGCTGCTGCCGGGCGAGGAATACGCGGGAATCATGCGCGCGGACAGGCGCTATGAATTTACGTCGGTTGACGCCGGTGATAAGGCCCTTGACGACAGCGCGGACTCTGACGGCAGGCACCACTATACCGATGTGTTCGGTCAAAAGAATCCTCTGCGGGGCGTGGTGGATGGGATCGTTATAGATGTTAAGGCGTATGTTGAGCGGTCACTTAAGGAAGTGATCTCCGGTAAACAGGTTATCCCGCAGGCGCCCCCGCTGCATCCCAGCGCTATGGACGGCGGGATGCCGCAATTGTGGATTGAGATAACCCTGATTTTAGCCGCAGGGATGCTTCTTTTCATTCCCCTCTTATTGTTTGCCGGAATCGGAACAAGATTTAAGACGACGTTTTCAACTGAAAGCCAAGAAAGCATGAGGCAGCGGGAGTTAAAGGAAGCTTTCGCGCTTTTAAGAGACACCTGCGGGTACCGGCGTAAAGCGGGATGGAGAAAGGTAATCGGGCTGCAGGTATCCCGGGATGACCTGACCGCTGAATTATTGCGGAACCTGCGGAATGCCAGTCCCGTTGTTGTGCAATTCTCCGCCCACAAGTTGGTGGAGATAGGGGACACGTCCCTTTTGAATAGTATTGAGCCGCTCCTGGATGATCCGTATTTCGAGGTGCGAAATACAGCCGGGAATATCCTGGACGCTTTGAAGCGCAAGGGGATATCCAGGGATGGAGGGGAAGACGTCCATTGCGGCTGTGCTTTAATCACGGCACCACAACTCGGCACTCTTGAAGATATCGCCGCTTTTGCCGTTTCGGTCGGGCTGCTCAGCAAGGCGGAAGCGGATACTGCCGGAGATAAAGAGTTGAGAAATCTGCTTGAACAACGGATAAAGAGCGAGAAAAGAAGGATATTCATCCCGCTGCTTCTGGACGATCCCTTGGTCGTGAATATCACCGCTGCCGTCTGCATGTGTATTGCGGCTGCGGCCGTAACCGGGCATTTCGGAGCGTTTTCCGATGCGGTTACCGGCTTAGTCTTGGCCGTGTTCATTTTATACATGCGCGGCCAGAAAACCGCGCCATTTATGGCACGGATGAGGTCAGGCCGCTCAGTATTCCGCTTTGGGAAACTGCGGGCTTTAGCCCGCAGAGCTTCATATGTTGCATCCATCCTGTATGTGCAGCGCAGCGGTTTCTCTGAAAAGATATGCGGCCGCAGCACCGCTATATACAAGATAGAGAGAGCGCTGGCATCTTTGACAAACGACGGCGGGGAAGTGTTCAGAATAAGCGGCCTGCCGGGGCCGGATGAATGGGACCTCCGGGGCGATGATCCGGATGCGCGGCTTGATCGCATTGTCAAGCGGTTAAGTGTCGCATACTCGATGGAAGAAGGGAAAATATCCTTATGCCCGTGCGCGGAATGGGAAGATGCCCTGGTAAGGGGGTACACGCGAACAGACCTGATGAGTAATTTAGAAAGCGCGGCCCGAGAACTCGCCGGGATGGGATATGAGAAAGGTGTGCTGCGTCCTCTTAAAGGCGTTATTTCCAGATATCCCTCCGTACCGGATATTGTTTTTGAAGAAAAAGTCGTTATTCATGCCGGCGTTAATAACGGCGGGATGAAGAGGGAATTTATAGTCAAAGAAGGGCATCCGGCCAATATTAACTCGGCGGCTTTACTGTCTTCCCGGGGATTTTGCTTCCCGGCGGTAGAAAAGGTATCTGATAAGTGGACGATATACGATTACGTCGGGGAGTTCGACCTGAACGAGTTATATCTTTACGGGAATACATTGCTCTATAACAAGGACTTTGTGCTGCGGTTCGGGTATGCCCTGGGAGAGGCGGCCCTGGCCGCGTATCTGCTGGGTTTGGACGACAGGAACAACGCCAATTTGAGGGTCGATACGTCCGGCGGGACGCTCCGCGTTTATAATATAGATTTTGAGGCCCCAGTGGAGATGCCGGTGAACGACTTTACCGAGCCCGAGATGATGTTGAGCCAGTTCTTGACCGCGCTTGATATGGCCGGACAGCCCGGCAGAGCAGGATTGATCTGCGATGCGTTCGGCAGGTTCGTGGAAGGTTTCGCCGATGCCTTGCAGAGGATCAACGGTTTAGTCCCGGAGGGGACCGGCATGACGGCTTCAAACCAGGGGATAGATCCGATCTTGAGGGCGAGGCTGGAAGCCGCGGCGGAAGAGGTCTGCATCCTGAATAGAATGCGGGCTGCGCTGTCCGGTAAAGACGGCGGGGAATATAGCTTCGGGCTTTCTCTTGAGGATCTGAAAGCAAGAATAGTGTCACAACCCGGAAGAAATGCCGTCTTCGAAGTTTCCGGGTTGAGTCCTACAGGCGGCTTCCCCGTGAGCCGGGACGGCGGACAGCTCAGCCGCGATAACTGCTCCGGCCGCGAAAAGAGCAGTTTTATCCGCCGGGTTACGGCGGCCATTGCGGGGAGAATTCCGCATATTCTGTCGTGGGCGAACGCAAGAAAAGCATACGCCGTAGTTTTGTTATTATTGCTGTTGCCCGGACAAGCCGCGGCGGTGCTCTTGTCAATTTTCGATATAGCGCAGCTTGTGGATTTCGCCGCGGCGTTCTCCGGCATTCTTGTCGCGCTGAGCGTGATAGGAATGATCATAACTTTTGATGTTATAACCGGAGCAAAATGTCTTTGTTTGAATTCCGCCGATAAATTGAGGAACTTGCGTTACGGCATTCTTGCCGCGACGGGACTGGAAATGGTGTATATGGGTTTTGGAGGAATGTTGGCTGCCCGGTATTTCCAGCTTGGGATAGTAGAGTTGCTCAGCGGAACGCTCCTTTTTATATTCACGTTCCTGCCTATGCCCAAGCCAAAGCCGGGCAAAAACTCCCGATTCTGGGCGGTGCCTTTGGCGTTCCCGCTTATTTCCGGGCCGGGAGTCCTTGTTTTGACCCTTATACTGGTAGACAATTACGGCATGACAATGACTTTCGCGGCATTCATAGCCAATATGTTCCTTGTGTACTGCATATTCTCCGTCCGGGAGTCGGTAAAAAACATCGGCCTCCGGAGCCAAAGCAGCGGGGAGAGGGGGGGGGTGTCGCCGTTATTCTTGAAAGAGATACTCCTGAAAGCGTGGCAGGTATTCGGCTACGTTTACGTAGCCGTGCTTGTGGGATATATAATGAACAGGGCGCTGAATCATATGGGAATGTGGAATATTGCCTGGTTGATCGGCATTGAGATAATCGCGGTAAGATGCGCAGTGCTGCTTGGGGCGTATATTCTGCTTTCCTGGAATAAAAGATGTAGAAAGACGGCGCAGTTTAACGGGGATAAGACAGACGGGGGAAGGACTCTCCTGCGGATTGAACGTCCGCTGCAGGTAAGTGAAGCCATAAAAATGGTCTCGGAAGGCTCTTTGCCGCTGCCGGATGCGGTCACTTCCGACATAGACCAGACATTAACATCAGATGGCCAATCGATGTCCGGCGGACATTTTAAGATATTCAATGAATTGACCGGTCTGGTGCCGGGATACCTGGCTACCGGGGCTTTGCTCTCGGAGGTGCTCGGCAGGATATCTTTCAACGATTTATCCCGCCCGGTATCGCTGGGTAATACAGAAGGATTCTTCCATATTTTACCGGCTTCCTGCGTTTTACCTGGAATGGAATGTATGGTTGTGCAGGAAGCGCTGTTTGTCATGCCTGCGGCTTTAAAGTCGGCGGTGATCCCTATGTTCCGCCGGGCGGTGGAAGGTCTGGAAGTCTTTGACGGCAGCTTCGGGATAAAAGTGGATGATCTCGCCGCGGAAGCCGGCAAATACGGAAGTTATTATGATTTTGATACCTCCTTCCTGGGGGCGAGTGATAGCGTGAGGCTGGAACGCGCCTTATGCATAAGAGAATCCTTGAACTGCCAGATAGAGGCCGCGGGGATCGGTCCGGCGGTCATCTTTGTATCCCCGGACGGCAGGCGTATCGGCATAGGGCCGGGAGGAGTGCATAAAGGAACTCTCCTGGAGATGTTCAAACGAAGAGGCAATTACAAAAGGCTTCTTTATCTTGGCGATAATTTCAGCGCGTTCGGTAACGACAGCCCTGTTTGGCATTGGGCTGCCAAGGGCAGGCTGGGAGATATAACCGTTATACAGACGAGCGGGCCGGTTGAGACGTTTAAATTCCTGAAGTTACTGGTGGAAGAATTGAAATATTCCGGTAACGCCCGGCGTGACGGCGGTGTGGAGAGATGCGTTGAAGAAATCTTGCATATGATAGACCGCAAAAGCGGCAGGTTCGGGGATGGGACGGCGTATTACGAGAATGGCGAGCTGCCAGGAGGAAAGATTATGTATAAGTCGTTGGCTGATACCAGGGTATGGCTGGCGATGGATGATAAGGGCAGGGCTTTGGGTTATCTGCGTTTCTGGGTGATCCAAAGGCCGGAAGAGGCTGAAGGGTTCATTTCTTATGTGAGCGTTGTACCTGAGTCCAGAGGTAAAGATATCGGTTCCTTGTTGCTGCGGTGCGCGTTTGAATTCGCCCAGCGTTCCGGCATCAGGTATCTCAGTCTGAATATGAGAGGAGATAACGTTGAAGCTTATAGATTCCACCGTAGATTCGGCGGACTGCGTTTCCCGGTGAAAGAGCCTTATTTGGACGGTGCCGTTAAACAAGGGGTAGAATTCTACGTCCCGCTGTCTTATTTTCTGATAGAGGCCATGACGCGCATAAGCTCTTCTCCGGATGACAGCGGAGCAGCTATCAATATCGTTGAATTCCCCGGAAGGGCGGTCCGGCATAATAAAGGCGGCCTCCTGAAAGCGGCCGGGCAGCTTGTATCCGGCCGGGATGCGGCCGGTTATTTAAGGCGGGCCGTCAGGCAGTCGGCCGTTGATCTGGCAACCGGCTGCCGCGAACTCAAAGGCGTACGTTCGACGCTCAAGGGAGTAGCAGGGTCGTCGTTGTACGTGATTGTATTATACGCTTTACCGGCATATCTCTTCAACCTGTCAATTCCGGTCAATCCCGCGGCCGCGCTTTTGTCTGGGGTCCTGACGTTCCCGGAACTGGTCCAGGCATTATTGATGTTCTGTTTTACGCATATTATAACCGGGATATTCAGTTTATCGGTTCTCCTTTTTAAGGCGGCGCTGGCCGGATACATTGTTTTAAGCGCGTATATCTATCTAGGGACAAAGACAGGCGTGGTCAGGCAGGACGGAGCCGGGAGCCGTTTAGACGGAGGAGAAGGCAAATATTCCGAGGAGAACATCGGGAGTTATCTTTCCCGCATATTCAATGCAGACAAAGAAGGGCGGCTCCTGGACGTCACGGACAGCGTTGAGGTATCCCGGGCAATGTCGCTTCTGAACAAGATATTATTCTTCCGTTCTTTCAACCTGGCCATTGATGTGCATGAAGGACTTTCTTTAAGGATTATCTACCGCCTGCCCGCCTCCGGACAGGACCGGGATTTTATGATCTTGGACGAAAGCCTGTATCTTGTTGTGCCGGATGCGGTGTTCGAGGATGCGGTGGAGCTGGCCGTTGTTCTTGCCAGGGCCGAGATGGAAAAATATTTTGTGGATACGCATAAAGCCGATGAAGAGCAGGCTGTCAAAGCGGCACACACGCTCAGTCTCATATTGTCCGAGGGTCTATGGAAGGAAAGAATCTCCGCATGGAAAGCCGATAATATGTTGGGGGGAGACGTCTACAAATCGGCAGAATTCGGGCTGAACCGTAATCTGGAAACGCTGGATCCGGCAAGTTTTGCCGATATGTTGACATTGTATTGGAGCCTGAACGGGGCAAAAGAGCAGGATGCGCGCAACTATGCAGATGGATTAGGGAGAATATTGTCGGCTTCAGGCTGGTTCAAGGACAAATACTTAGGCGGTCCGGTATACAGGCCGGAACACGCGATGGGGCTGGAAACGGCGATGCGCATCCCGGAGCTCTTCAGAAAAGGCAATAAGGTGTTCCGGGACGGCGGCAGCATGCCGCTGCGCACCGTTCTGGATGAAGCACCGTATTTTTCGGTCACCGGCAGTAATGAGGAAGGCGGGGAGGTGTCCAGACTTGGTTTCTTTGCCGATGATAAACTTTATATTATCCGTGGATTGTTTTTTGAGAAGCTGCCGGGTGAGGCTGCCGGTTTCACCAAGTCCGCCCTGGAATCGATATTACCGCTGCTCCCGGAGCAATACTCCCCGGCAAGCGAGATGGAGTCAATTCCCGTTTGTCCGGGTAATCCAAGGTTCGCGGATATAATCGTCACTTTCCTGAGGCTTGGCTTTGACCGTGCGGCCTGGGTAAAAGAAGGCAAAGCATCATTACCGCATCTAATGTTCAGCCGGGAACTCCCCGGAGGGATCCCCGGTCTCATTGCTGAATTGAGAAGCAAGGCAACATCAGACGTACGCATACCGCAGGAAGAGATGAACGCCGTGATCGGAGCAGTAAAAGACAGGCATGATCTGGGACCGTTGCGTGAGCTTATGCTGCGCATCAAGTACCACGGTAAATATGTGCCGCGGGGAAGCGGTATCTATTCGAACATAACGCCGGAGATGTCGGGGTATCTTGAACGTAATGCCGCAGGAATCCGCCGGGAGATCTTTAGAGAATACGAATTAAGCGAAAACGGCGCCGCGGTCAGGTTCTTCGTTCTAAACAGCATTATGCCGCGCGCGCCGCCTGTTTTCATCTGGACGTCCCGCAATCCTTCCCGCATGGAGATAGTTTTCTCAAAAGAAGCGTTCGCTTTGTTCGATACCGTATTCGTTCCGGGAGAAAAGGCCATCGCTTTAAAGGCGATAATAACTTATGCTTCCACGGAGCGCGCTATGCTTCAACAAGGCGCCGGAATTATTCCGGCCCATATATCGGCGGCCGAGGCATATCATAGATATCTTTCATCTTATCCCCTTATCCTTTCCAAACTGGAGAAACTGGCCGAGTTCAGACTTAAAGATACGGATTTTCTGGTAATAGGAGGAGGTCTGTCGGCTTTGAACTGTGTGCGCAGGCTGGCTTTATTATCACGGAAATCCGGCAGGGACGCGGTCATAACCGTAGTGTTGAAAGGCGATGAAAGCACCTGTAACACTTACAATGCCCAGGGCGGAATGGCCGTTTCTCTCTCTCCTCATTTGCGTCAGGAGTGGCCTGGCGAGGGGGCGGATTCGGTGCGTCTGCAGGTCAGGGATACGCTGGTGGTGAGCGGTATAATGAGTGTTCTGCGCAGGGCCAGGTCGATCATCGGAAGGTTTAGCGGGATGACGGAAGATATTATATCCGACGGCGCCGATTTCGACAAGGATGATACCGGAGAACGTATCCATACCGGTCTTGAAGGCGGGTCGTCGCGCCACAGGATAATCAGCCACGGCGGTGCGCAGGCCGGGAAAGAGATAGAGGAAGTGCTGGTGCGTAAGGTAAAGTCGCTGCGCAGAGAAGGCAGCGATATCCGGCTGGATAAAGGTATTTTCATACTTGAACTTATCTCCAACGGGGATAAAGCGTGCGCCGGGGCGGTGGGGATCGATCTGCGCAGCGGTGAATTCGTCGTCTACCGGGCCAAAGCGACCGGTTTGTTCACCGGCGGCCTGGGCCGGCTTTATAAGAGAAGCACAAACCAGGCCGATGCCACCGGCGACGGATTTGCGATGGCTTTAAGGGCCGGCGACAGGATGAAGAGCCGTCTACTGCGTTTGATAAATATGGAGTTCATCCAGAAACATCCGACCGGACTGTATGACGTCAACGATGTCCATGACGCATCCCTTATTTCCGAGAAGGTAAGGGGCTCCGGAGGAAGGTTGATGAACGTGCGCGGGGAATATTTTATGCATAAGTACCACAAAGACCGTGAAATGGCGCCGCGTGACGTGGTTTCCCGCGCAGTGCTGGCGGAGATGGAAGCGACCGGCAGCCCGTTCGTGTGGCTGGATGTCGGGGGTATCGCTGATTTCAGGAGCGAGTTCCCGAATCTTTACGCGGAATGCGCAAAGAGAGGTATAGCCCTTGATAATGCCGGGAAATACTTGATCCCGGTTGCTCCGGCGGCGCATTTTACAATCGGCGGAATAGAAGTGGATGAGCGGGGGGCTGCCGGGATGCCGGGTCTATTCGCCGGCGGGGAAGTATCATTTACCGGACTGCATGGGGCCGAACGCATGGCCAGCAATTCACTGCCTGAAGGATTGGTAACCGGGTATCTTGCGGCCGGGGCGATGTCCGATTATGCAGATTCCCCGGAGGGTGCATCCCGGTACGCAGGCATCGTGATCCCGGAGGATATCTTCTCTATGTCCCTTCAAGGCAAAGATGAAGCGGCGGCCGCGGCAATAGATGATAAATTAGGCTGTATTATGCAGACTTATGTCTGGCTGATAATGGACAATGAGGGGCTGGGTAAGGCGCTTGAAGCCATCCGTGAACTGAAGAGCCGTTTTTCCGTTTTAACACCGGATTCCCGGCAGGCGTTCGAAACGCGCAATAAGCTGGAGGTCGCCGAAGCGGTGGTGATCTGCGCTTTGGCGCGGGAAGAATCGCGAGGGCCGCATTTCCGCAGTGATTTCCCGGCCAGGGACTATACAAAATGGCAGAAATATTCCGCCATATATAAACGCAACGGGCAGTATATCCTGGATTATTATCCCTATAGAGTAGATACCGGGGATATAAACTGGCTGTTGAACATTCCTTATACCGTGCTTCCCGGAGGGGAAAGATGGCATTTCGGGTTCGATCAGGCCATCGCCGCCGATCCGGCGCTTATGGAGAGGGTGTTGAACTATGAAGCTGTAGAGATGGAGGTCAGCCCCGGCCGTTATCCCGGCAATATGCCTTTTGCCGAAGGACTAAAATCTTTAACTGAGGCTCTTCAGATACACGGCTATCAGGCCGCGTCTGTTGTTACAGCAATAAAAGAAGGTATGTATTATATAGATACGGCAGATTATGGAAGGGATGATCGGCCTGCGATAAGGCTTCATATAAGTTTTATGCTTAATTCCGACGATCCTTTTGCCGCAGTTTTCGAGGATATGCTGCATGACCGGCGTCTCCCGGCCGGAAAATTCAGAAGAATGCCCGGGAGCAGGGACAAATTCATGCTGGGAGGGGAGGGTGTTCATACGGAATTCTTGATAACGGGTAACAGATTGACTGTAACGGTCTATCAGGAGGGGACGGATTGGAAGAATCCACAGGTGATGCGTGAATTCTCGGCTGACCGCGGCAACCTCGAGATCAAATATGCGGGAGAAGAACATTTCAGCATCAGCGGAGTTGGGATTAAGGGAGTAAGCTACAGTCTTGAAAGAAATAAAGTGACGATTATTGTGTCAGTCGGACAAATCGCCGGCTCTGAAGTCTCAGGAATAGCTGCCGGAGAAACTATCGTCCTGCCGCCTTTCGGGGGAGGTTTGGATATACAAATAGCAATAGCTGATGATATAAGGGCTCAAGAACCGGATGGCGGTAAAGATATAAGAGAGAATGATTCCCCATGGGGTTTTGTCTCTGATCATATCGCCGTAAAATACGCCGGTGCGAAGATAGTGGAAGTGGGTATAGGAATACATCCCTGGGCGGCAGGGCGGCTGTCCCGGGAAGGCGTCTGTGAAGTGTGGGCGGTTGATCTTGCTGCCTTTGAGCTGGATAACGCGCGGTCACGGTACCCTGGGATCAATACAAGAATTGATGATGCCGAACATCCGGATATTGCCATATACAGGGATGCGGCGTTGATCTATACAATAAGGCCGTTCCCGCCGAGTTTAGGCCTGTCTCTTTTAAAGATCGCATTCCGCGTGAGAAGCGACTTGATAATCGTTGCCCCCCAAAATGATGATATGGAGATTATGCAGTATCTGCCGCCTTCGACAAGGAAAACTTACGAACCAGGCGGTATGTATACTATGCTGCATTATGAGTATCAGGATATTCTTGAACGACTGAGAAAAGAAAAAGCCGGTAACCGCGACGGCGGGAGGCTGTATTCCGAGCTCTCCCCTCTGGAAAAAGCCGAGACGCAATGTATATATTCCTACGAGTTGATCGATTTTCTGCATAATAACCAAGGATTATTCGATGAGCGGACAGCCGCCATCTTCCAAAGGACCATCCGGGCGGTCGAGCTCCTGGAAAAACATCTGTTTGTTAATAAGTCAGGCGGCACCTCGCGCGAAGACACCAGAATAGCCTATATTAGGGGGCGTACTATAGAGTATTTCATCGACATGCAAGAAACCGTCAAAGTATTGACCGCCGGAGGAGAATTCTCCTCGGATGAGGCGCAGGCCGTATGGAATTTCGTTGTGCAGCACGAGGAACTGCATAGGACCCTTTCCATGGAAGGTAAATCCTCGGAGAATGCTGACGTACTGATGGTCCAGGTGAATAAACTTAAAGAAGACTGGCTGACGCCCGTACAAATGGCAGCCAAGGTCAAGTTACCGATCGCTATCGATGGAATCGGCGGTTTTTCTGCCGGACAATACCGGGACCTGATCATAGAGGCATTCAGGTCCAAGTTCTTCAATGGAACGATAGCGGCAGCCGATGAAAAAGTAAGGTCAGCAGGCCTGCCGTTTGATATAAAGGTGTTCTTTATCGATGCAGCCGTTCTTACCGACAACAAGGGGATTATAGGAGTTATAACCGACAGCGGCACAGGTTCGCTTATCGGACACTTTATCGTTAATGTAAGCCGCGGACTGGCGTTAATGGAGATATTCATCGGAGGAATGCTACCCGGAGTGTGCAGGTATAGATCTATCATAACAGGTCTATTGCGGGTTGTTTATCGCGAGTTCCCTGATGTCGTGCGATTTGTCATCCCGGAGACGCAGTTCACTAACGGCGAAGTGGAGCTCTTCCTGCGGATGGGCTTCCTGCCGGTCAATAAAGGGCTGGCTGAAATGGCGGTTGAATTAAGGCATAAACATCTGACCCCGGGCAAGTCGCTGCCGGCGATCCTGAAAAAGAGTTTTATATCTATGCCGCACGAACTGGTAATAGGCTCTTATTCTCCTCAAGACCTGGGTTCTGAATGGAGCAGTCAATGGGCAAGCGATGCCCCGCCGGTATTGCCTTTAAAGGGTAACTACCTGGAATTCCTGGGACACGTAGTATCCATAGCCGCGGCGTATTTGCCTGGCGGCAGGATCCGGCTTCTGGATATCGGTTCAGGCCGCGGAGAAATAAGCCTGAAGGTAAAGGCTATTCTGGACGGGGCCGGCAAGGACACTTTTGCCGTGACCATGGACCTTGCCTGTTTAGACCCGGTCTCGCGCGGATCACATGTCCGCGGTACGGCCACCAGTCTTCCTTTCAAAGCCCGGTTCAACCTGGCGGTATCCTCTCTCATGCTGGACTATCTTTCCTGGGAGGACAGGAAAAAAGTCCTTTCGGAATTGTCCGGGATCCTTGACGACGGGGCTTTCGTGATACTGTTCCTTCATCATGAAGGCTCCAGATTGAGCATCACCAAAAGCCAGAAGAAGGAAGAGTTGATGACTTCGAACGGCTTAGTGCATATGCTTAATCCATTCTCGATGCAGGATATCACAAATATGGTCGCCGGGAGCGCTTTCCGGATAATCGGTCTCCGGGAGCTCACCGCGGGTACGAAGATAGACAACGACGTGACCAAGGCCTGGGGCGTAGTGCTGAGGAAGGCTATGGACGGGGGAATTTCACCGGAAGCTTTCTGTGCCCTCATCGAAGAATGCAGGATAAAAAGAGAGAGCTTTTACTCCAGGTATCCTTTATTAAAAAGGAACAATACAGCAGAGGAGGCCGTCTGCCGCATTTTCAGCATGGAAATAATGGATGTTATCGGAAGGATAGCCGGGTTCTATGAAACCTATCTGATCGAGCAAAACGAGGAGTACAGCGCCGTCGCGAAGGGCAGGGCCGTAACGGTGGAGGTCTTCGGCAGCGTGGCGCGTAATACGTTCACATTGAGCTCGGATATCGAATTCATAGTTGTCCCTTCGTCATCGGAATACGTGCCTTTTGCCAGAGACCTATACACGGGGATAGGGGACCTGTTGATCAAATCCGGATATCCGATGGACAGCCAATTCGGCAGAAATATCGATATATTACATTTAGAGCAGTTCTTGCAGGATACCGAACTATTCCTGCTTTTGGATAGAGCGTACGTATACGGCAACCGCGATATCTCCACGGCCATAGACGAGTTCATAATGCGCCAGGTATATCTGCCTTCCGGGAAAGGATATTCTTACGTTCGGGAGAATGCTCTTGCGTTGGCGAAATACGATGTTCTGGTAGATATAGCCGCCGGCATCCAGGCGGGTAAATGGCCGCTAAACTTCGATCTGAAGACCGTGCTGAAGGCCGTGCGTTCTTATCAGTGGTTTCTAAATACCTGCTGCGGAAGGCCGGTCGTCGCCACTTTTGAGTTCTTTAATGCGCAGGCTTGCGCGTCCGGGAATAAGATAAGACCGGCTGAATTGGAGGATTTTACGCGGTTGGTGCTTTCTTTGCGGAACACGAATGCTTATCGTATACAGTCTTCGGGGGAGGTCCACGACTTTGTGCCTTTCGTGCTTTGTCCGCATGATTGGGGCATGATCGCCGCTTTTATGGGGGTTACCGAGGATACCCTCAAACGGCGGTTCAAAGACGGGCTGAATAAGCTTATAGAGATAGTTGCAGCCGATGTCGTCCCAACGCAGAGAGAGACCAACGATGGAGGCGCACGAGAAGGACTGCCGGAGAAAGCGGTTTTAGACATACTGCGTCTGAAACTGATGCATCCGGGGTATTCCGGACGGACTTACGTGGGAGACACCTGGATGAGGGAGATCCTGCAGGCGATGACCGCTGACCTGATCGATTATTCCAGGGAGCAGGGGGCTTTAAATACAGGCAATGAAGACGTGAAAAAAGTCCTGATCGCCGGTCCGGGGCCGACATTTGCCGAAGTCATTCCGGTCGCGTACGCCTTCCCCCGCGCCGAGATAACGCTTATGGAAATACTGAACAACAACATAAATGATCTGAGGGAAGAATTAAACAGGAATATTCTCCTGAGCGGCAGGATAAATATTGTACGCGGAGACGTCCGGACGGCTCCGTTCAGGAACGGGGAGTTCGATTTCGTTTATTCCGCCAGGGTCCTGGACAAGAGCCTGCTTTTGTCTGATGTATATCCGGCATGGCAGGAGATCGTGCGCGTCCTGAGCGGGACGGCGATGCTTATTGTCCCTCAAAAGGACAAAAGTCTTCCCGAGCATGAACTGGATATTTGTCTGGACGAGACCATTGAGAACTTAGGCGGCTTATGGAGGCTGCTGATCGTAAAGAAGAGTCCCCGGGGTAGGAATACGGTTCCGTTTGACGGCGGCACATTCATTCTAAGGGAGATACGGCCCGGGAGTAACAGGAGTTTTGTCGTTGTTTCCGAAGACAATTCCGAAATCTGCTCTATAGTGGCTTTCAGCCTTGGCAGCAAGAATCATAAAATGGCGATCTCCATCAGTATACGTCCTGATTACCTGTATGATCCTTTGGGAGTGCTTAATATCCTGGCGACGGAAGACCTGCATTCTTTCTATAAAGACGAGTTGTTCCGGCTTTGGGTGTGTAATTTCTTCAAAGCCGTTCAGGGAATGCCGCTGAGGGAAATACTGGAAAATAATATCGTGCTTGTGGACGGCAAATTCCCGTATATTACCGATGACGGCGAGATCTATTTGTTCGACCTGCCGGTGGCCCGAGAAGGCGGATTGGATGTACGGCGGATCATGGAAGTGCTGTTGTTGTTCAGGTTCGGGCGGGTTGATCTGCCGGGTTTTAAAACCGTTGTGGAGGCGGTCAGAAAATCAGCTCCGCTTGAGCAGTGGGGAAGAGCTGAAGCGGAAACCGGGACAGACCCGCGCCTGGTGTTAAAATTGCCGGTCCCGGTCTGGAAGGCTCTGCACGGCCGTTACCACAGGCTGAAGCGGGAGGTCGTTTCTTTCTACCCGGAGACCGGGGCGCTGCGGGTCAACCGTTTATACGGCAACCTCGGGTTTGAAGAGAAAGCGGCGGCGTTGTTCTCCGGGCAGGCGGCGCTGAGCGATTTCGACGGAGGGGATGGCCGGGGATTGAATAGGCTCATCAGCGATGCCAGATCCCCGCTTTATACGGTTTATACAAAGGCTATCGAAGACCTGGGCAATGAAGATGGCCCGGAGGCCGTTAAGGCTTTATTGAATATCCTGGGGCGGAACAACAAACATAAGAAATCGGAAGCGGCGCGCGCCTTGGGCAAAGCGCGCTATATGCAATTGGCGGTGTTGGTGCAATTAGCCGAGTGTTTATTCAACACGGACCTCGCCGTGAGCAGTTTCTCCTCTTTCTCTTACAAAGAAATAAGTTTCAGAATCAAGGAGCGGGCGTTGACCGAATTTTGCAATGATAAGGTGCTAGTTGCGGGATTAAAGTCCGGG
The DNA here is from genome assembly GCA_964488935.1 of uncultured Planctomycetales bacterium. Classification (GTDB taxonomy): domain Bacteria; phylum Omnitrophota; class Gorgyraeia; order Gygaellales; family Profunditerraquicolaceae; genus Undivivens. The sequence continues at coordinate 26,928 of CAZAVF010000012.1, forward strand.
ATGAGAAAGACGGCGTCAGCCCCCCGTAATATTGAGGAGGCGATGGATTCTTTAACCGAGATGGGGAAGAATATTTATTTATCGGAAGCAAGGACAGTTTCGTTCAACGCGTTTATAGATGAACATGATGATTTTAGACTGATAAGTATGCCTTTAAGGCCGCATATCCGGGCTATGACTATACATGCCGACGGGGTGATGTCGGATGATGCCGCTTTGGAAGAAGATATCTCTATGCTCGAGGCAAAGGATGCAAAAGGATCATACATGTTATTAAGGGACGGTTTGCCGGATGTTTTGTCCGGGAAAGTAGGCGCCTATTGGTTCAGGGGAACGGCCAAAGGCGCACTCGATTCCTGCGAAGGATTCGTAAGGATAGACTTGCCGGAAGACATCGTTTCTTTCCTGGCAAAAAGACTTGGCAGGGAGATATCGGAGAAAGACCAGGTTTTTTATCCGGTTCAAGTCTTTATCGATTTTCTTCAGGTTGTGAACTTTATGGGCCGGCATATCAACGGAGACAAGGAGATCATCGTCCAGAACTACATACGTTCTATAGCGCAATCATTGGGTATCCATCTGCCGCAGAAGACAAGCATAAAGCAGCTTTTAGAGATGGCCGTTGAGAAAACAGATACGTTCAGGCCGGAAATCCAGCTGGAAAACAGTGTCGTGCTTCCGGAAGGGGCGATTTCATGCGAGGTCGCGGTAAAGACTATCTGGGGGACACATCATAGTGTGGCTAATTCCATTGCGCTTGCCCTGAGAAAGTTGGCGGATACCGAGGTAAGTATCGTCAAGGGCGTGAAGAGAGCGGACGCCAAGAAGGCGGAGGAACTCCTGGAAGTGAACCCGGAGAGAGGGGACACTGTTCTGGTAATAGCCGAAGGGCGCTATGCGGAACAGGCATTAGGGATAATCTCGGCCATTTTGAGCTCCGAACACGGGACAGCGGGCGGCAAGAATAATGCCTTAGACGGAGGGAGCGGAAGCGAGGATGCGCGCAGAGGGGAAAGCCTTCTGAATATCCTGATTGATAGAGTATCGGCGGCCACGGGCACGCAACTTGATGTTTATCTGTCGAATAGTAAAGAACTGCCGCCTTGTATCGTTATACCGGAAGAAAAAATAACCGCTTTGGAAAAGGCCATTGCCCCGGGGAATACCGAGGGCATAGCCGATGCAGTTCAGGGTTACTTCGAATGCATTTTCGAGAATGTGCGGAAATCGAGGTTGATGATGCACGGTCCTGTGGATTCAAGGATAAAGTCTTTTCAGAAGGCGGTGATATACGCGTTAATGGGGGCGATTTCCTCCCTGGAATTGGCAATGGATGTCAGCAGCAAAGAAGATCTACGGAGCGGGATGGTGCTTTGTCCCGACGGCCGGACACGCCCGGCAAGCGATTTCTTCCTTGAGGATTATGATTCCAAACTTAGATTAGCGTTTGAAATAGGCATAGAGACCTTGGGGGGGATGCCCATAAATGAGAAATCGGCGCTGGAGGCTTTAGAGAAACGGGAGATGGGGATACCGGCCAGGCAGCGGCTTGATATAAGGAATTCCATTGAATTCCGACTTGAATATCTTCGCAGGGAGAATAAGGAGGAGATCAAGAAATGGATCGGTTTATGGCTGCGGCAAGACGGGCTTGTTTATATCGGGAATAAGCGGGCGGTCAACGAATTGTTCACGGCGGAGTTCATGAATAAACAAGGCACAAACGGAGCCGCCGCTTCGCGCAGGACAAACGGCAGGAAAAATTCCGTTTGTCCTCCGGTTTCACTTGCCGTTTTTGGTAGATCGGTAAATGCCGGAGTTCTTAAAATGCTCGGGCGGATTATCGAGGCCGCAAGGGAAGTGATGCTCTCTTATTTCCAGGAGCATGATGAGCTGCCGCCCGGAGTCGTTCTGCCCAAGCTTCCGGCAGAGAAACTGGCTGTCTTAAAAGACGCCGTGAAGGAGGGGGAGACGGCAAAAATAGCTGCGGCTCTGGAAGAATGTTATGAGTATATGTATATGGAGGTCGAGAAGGCAGACGGTCTGGTTATAAGCACAGGTTCATATGATACCCGGAGGGTACAATTATTCCAGAGAGCTGCCGCTTGCGCATTGAATGAAGTGTTCTGGTCGTTCGATATCGCGATAGACCTTTCCGAGGAAAAGGACCTGTCGCGCGGTCTTGTCCATTCCCTTGACGGCAGTTTAAGAACGGCGGAGGATTTCCTTATCTCCGAATACACTTCCAGATTGAGGTCGTCTTTACTGCAGAGAGTCCCGGCGCAGAAGGAGAGGCTGTTCAATGACGCGGTTATTTCGGCGGCTTTTGATGGGTATGAAGGTTCGATATCGGAAGAAAGCCGCAGCAGGATCAGGACGTTGAGAGAGGGAATACTTTCTTCGCTTTGCGCCGAGAACGAAGCGGATATAATACGGCGGATGGAATCATTCTCGCGCGATAGATGCCATGCGATGATGCAGGAAGATGTGCGGGTAGCCCTGCTGCTTGCCGCCGTAGACGTGAGCACGCTTGAAGAGGAGCGTCTGGCTTTTTCCCGGGCTGATGAGTCTCAGCGGAAAAAGGAATTTAAGTCGGCAATAAACCCAAGAGCCTCCGCCGAAATAATCGGGATAATGGAGTATATTGAGGAAGAAAAGTTAAGCGCGGTCCAAGAAGATCACAAGATGGACCAGGAGGGGGACGGCGGGACGAAAGAAGTGATCCGGGGGGAAGACGGACCTGTGCGGCTATTCAGGAATGATTTTCGCGATGTCCGCCCTGCTTCGTGGGGGACATTTATATCGGAGAGAGAGAACCTGAAAGATACTTTGAGATTACGCAATATCAATTTGCTCGCAGCTAAGATAAAGGAGATCGGGCCGGATAATTTTGTCCATGGATTGGTTCAAACGCAGGAAAACAGCGCAGATGCGCAGGAGCCCAGCTTTATTGATGAAACCGGCGGTCTGTTGAAATATGTCGGTGATAATGATTGGAGCGTGGGGCTGGAGTTGATCAGGGCTCTAAGTAATATGCCCGAACAGAACTGTATAAAGATATTGTTTTATCTTCTGCATAACGGGAGCATGGTCCTGAGGTCGGAAGCGGCGCACTCATTGGGCACGGTCCGGTCGTTGGAACTGGAGGCGCTTTACAACCTGCAGAGATGCCTTGTGGATGACGATCTGAGCGTAAGAAGCTCTTCCCGGGCATCTTATGCGAAATTGAATGCCGTAATCCGCAGAAGAAGCATGGAAAATGTTCCCGGTAACAGTTCCTTCATTAACAGATTCCGTTATGGGCTGAGGACAGGGATAATAGAACCGGCTTCCTCTTCGAGAACGGAGGCGATGTTGAACGAGTTGGAGAACGCCGTTTCATCTTCCGGGCAATCCTTGGCGTTATTCACAATGGACTTTGATCACCATGGCCGTTTGGGGTATAAGGTGACTTCGGTTGATGATTTCTCACCCGGATCGAGGACCTTTCATGTTGAAGGAGTTCAGTATAGCGTGGAAGATTTCGAGGAGATGATGTTATTGTCGGAAGCCAGGCGTAAATTGCAGCCCGCAGATAAGGCCGGACTGATCCCGGCTGAATTATCCGAGTTGGCAGGGGGATTCTGGCTGCGCGGTACCGTAAGCAGGAGATTAGGCGAGCCTTCCGGTTTCATAAGGATAGATCTCCCGGAAGACACTTATTCATTCTTGTTGCGCAAGTTAGCGAAACACAAGCTTGTTCCGGAAGACCTTAAGTATTATCCTGAGCTGGTTGCGGCCCAATTCATCTCGGTCGTGTCGGTTTTAAGCAGTAAGGTTAGCCGCGATAAGACCCTGACGGTACAGGCTCCCGTAAGGAACTTATTCAGGGCTTTAGGGGTAGTTTTACCCGGTGAATTGACAGTAGGAGATTTTACGCGGCTCATAAAGCATGAAAGGGGACCGGACAATCCCGGACCGGGATCTGAAACGATGTCCGGAAATGCCCGCGATATCCCTGAGGGGAGGATATGGAACGCGGCCACCGTTATAGACGACAATGGTATACATGAACGCAATGGATGCGAGATCGCAGCTGTGGCGGACAGGTTCCCCGGGGCCGATATCAGGATCCATTACGGTCAAAAGCAGGCAGGCGCATATGACATCTGCGCTTTGCTGGCGCTTGGAGTGGCGGGAGGGGAGGAAGTAGTCGTCAGTGCCCAGGGAGATAACGCTGCCGGCGCTATCGATTCGGTCTTGAATATACTCCTGGCAAAGACAGCGGCACGACAATCGCTTCCCCGATGCCGCGTCTGCGGAGGGGTCATCCCCGTATTGAATGCACGGGATGCCGCTTTACGCGGAATATGTGTCTGCCCGGGGGAGGCGCACGGTAAAGCTGTTTATTTACGGGAAGCCGGAGATATCCCTTTAGAGATACAAGCACCGGTCATTCTCTGTTTCGACAGCCCTTCGCCGGGCGCGGATCCGCGTCTGGACATGGTCATCGGTTTGTATAATTTATTTATTACCATGTATGGACAGAAAAATGTTGCCGGGGTTTTATTCGGTAACAGTTCTTTACGGACGCATTTCGAGATAGTATTACGTGAAAGGGGAGTGCCCTGTATAAGCAGGATCGGTCCGGATAAGCTCAATACCATTAACGGCGTCGAGGTGGCTTTCGCCGCCGATGTTCCGTTACAAATGACCGATATCGGCGTGCCGGGGGACGGCGGAACGTCGTTCGAAGAAAAGCTGCTCAACATCGGCAAGTCCGAGTGGGAAGGGTTTGTAGCCGACGGCAATAACCTGGAGAAAATCATTCTATCGGATGAAGGCGCATTGGAAAGAGTCATAGACAGGATAGGGCTTGACGTCTTTGTCAACGGATTCCTGCGCATTAAACCCGTTCCGGCCGGCCCCGGGAAGAATAATTGTCCGTATTCTCCGGATAAATTAAGTTCGGCTGTCGCCGGTATCCTGAGAACCGGCGGATACGGTATAGCCGCAGCCGGTATATTGACCCGCGTTCTGGAAGGTTATCTGAAGAACAACACCGCTTACAGCATGAATATCGTTTACATTAACGCCATAAATATATTGGTATCGCTTGACGAACATGTCAAAGCGATGGATTTACTTATCCGGGTGGCTGAGAAAGAGAAGGATAGTTATTATCACCATAATCCGGATGTGGCTTCACAGGCGATCCTGGTATTAAGCAGTATACGTGATGAGCGCGCAGTCAGAGAACTGTGTTCTCTCAGCGGTAGTTCCAACCATTTCATCAGGTCCCGTGCCGTGGAGTGTCTGGGCAAAGTGGCGTGGCTTGAGATTGAAGCCATTGCCTGCGTGCGCGGTTTCCTCGCAGACGCGGATTTCGCCGTCAGAGTTTTCGCCCAGCGGTCATACACTGATTTGAACGGAAGATTAAGGGAGAGGATCGTCGGCCTTCTGTTCCGGGACAGGAAATTGCGTGAGCTGCTGGTTGACAGTGTCTCTTCTTTGCATATCGCTCCGGTCCAGCCGGAACGGGTGATTGCACTGTCGGAAGCCATAGAGCGTGATCTCGCTGCCTCGGAAGGGGGGATGGTTTTCTTTAATATTGACTGCGATTGCCGGGGGCGTGTCGGTTTCAGGACAGTTCCCCAGAAGAAGGACGAGCCTAAACTGATGACCATACATGCCGACGGCGTCCAGTATTCCGAGGAAGACCAGGAGAACGCGATGCTGGAGGAGGCAAGGCAAAGAATGGGCAATCCAGACGGTATCGGCGAGATCCCGTTTGAATTGGCGGAGCTGGTAGGCGGGTTCTGGCTGCGGGGGGCGGTAAGCCGTAAATTGATGCTGCGATCGGGTTATATAAGTATCGATATGCCCGGGGATATATTCTCATTCCTGAGCAAGAAACTTTATAAGCCGCCGTCGTCCCAGGACGACCTTATGTTTTATCCTTCGTTGCTGTTGACGCAGGTCATTTCAGCGGTGTCTTTGTTCAGCAGTATATCAAACCAAGATAAACCTCTTCTGTTGCATTCGCATATCCGCACGTTGTTCAGCCTGGCCGGGATCTGTATGCCGGATGAGTTGACTCCGGGGCTTTTTATGCAGATTGTCAAGCGCGGCCCGTCGGCAGCGGTGAATACTCCCCGGTATGAACCCGGGTTTGTTCCTATGCCGGAAGGCAGCGAGTGGAAAGAGGTGATTGTAGTGGATGAGCGCGGCATACACGAGAGGAATACTCTAGATATTAAAGACGCCGCCGACAGGTTCCCCGCTGCCGGAATATTGATACATTATAACGGGAAACAGGCCTCCGCAGGCGATATAGAGGCAGTTTATGCTTTGAAGGTCCCGGCCGGCGCAACGGTCATCATCAGCGCTTCCGGAGAAAATAAGAAAAGGGCGCTTTTGGTTGTCGAGCGGATAATCGGGGCCAAGGTCGTGACTCCTGAAGTGCCGTCTCTAAGGCAAGTGGATGAGAAATGTTCCTTGATGAGGAAGAACGGGGCGGTCCTCCAGGGGCTTTGCGGCTGCCCGGGGCGCGCCCAAGGCAGGGTATATTATATCAAGTCTGAGGAAGACATACCGTTGAAAACAGATGGCCCGGTCATTTTCGCTTTTTTAAGATCGGAGCCGGATTTTAATTCCTTCGCGCAGAGAGTTTTTAACCGGTTCCTTCAGACGGCCGGCAGCGGACTGCTGCAGGGCATTCTCTTCGGTGACAGTACGATGCGCACTCATTTCGAGATAGTTCTGAGGGAGCGGGGAGTGCCTAATTTGACCAAGGTCGGGGATGAGAATCTTGAACGTATCAATGGAATGATAATATCTTTCGACGCTAAGCACGCGCTCCAGCCGGTCAAAATAGAATCGGTTTCTACGGGGAGCTGCGGGAATGACGGGGGAGAGAGACGCGAGGAGAAACCGTCACTGCGGCGGCACAAGCGAAACAGCTGGAGCTTATTGTCGCACTTGAAACATGCGGCAGAGGAGATAGAGCATGATATTGATGCTCTGCTGCATTCTGATCCCGGGATGGAGAGGGAAGAGAACCGTTCTGCGGTTGAGTCTTCTGAGACGAAAGAAGACGGCGAAATCAGGGAATTGTTGGAGGGATTGAAGAGCGGCCCCCTGGCATGGGAGGCCGCGGTAAGACTGGGCGAACTGCAAGTGGAAGAAGCGGTCCCGCAGCTTATCGAGATGCTTCACAGTCTGCAGACGGAAGAATACGCGGCCGCTTCATACGCGCTGGGCGAGATCGGCGACCCGGCGGCGGTTGAGCCGCTTATCGAGCTGCTGGCGAGTCCGATGCATTATAAAATGTCGGAGGCGGTTGCGGCTTTGGGGAGATTCAAGGATGTAAGGTCATTAGGCGTGTTTACAGGACTGCTGAACGGCAGAGAGAATTGGATGATCGAACTGGAGGCTATGACCGCCTTGGGAAAATTGAAAGATCCCGGAGCGGAGTTCGTCCTTTCGAAGAGAGCACATTCTGAGAACCGGCTGCTGCGCCGGAAAGCGCTCTGGGCGCTGGGAGAGATCGGTTGTCCATGTTATGAAGAATATCGCAGGGGCCTTAATAATGATATCGATCCGGACGTCAGGAGCGCCGCGCTTGCGGCGCTGGCAAGGGTCCACGCCCCGGGTATCGAAAATGACATTATGGCGGCTTGCAGGGACCGTTCCAAATTCGTGCGCAGGACCGCCGCGCGGATGGCGGGTAAATTTCATGTGCGCGGCACCGGTGAAGCCCTGACCGGTATGCTTAAGGATGACGAAGAGACGATAAAGATTGCGGCGTGGGCGCTGGGAGAAATAGGATGGACCGACGCTGTCCAGCAGCTTATCTCTCTGCGTAATAGTAAATCGGCCGTGATCTCGGCGGCGGCAGACAAAGCGTTGAGAAGGTTAGGGGCTGAGACCGCGTGCATGACGCAGGACGCGCAGAAAGCCGCGTCTTTTCTGGCTATGGCGACGGGAAAATACCGTTTTCCCGAAGGGGATATGGTCATACTTATGGCAACGGATGATATACTGGTCATTGAAGAGGCGGCGCGCCTGCGGCGTGAAGGGATGGCGAAGTGGATAGTCCTGTGCGGTGCGCAGAAAGAGGTGGGTATAAGTCTGCGCAGGAATATCCGTAATTCCGTTTACCGTGAACGTATCGAATTGATAAAGATCGACACTTTGCCTGTTTATGGGCTGATAGAGATGATCCTGCGGGAGAACGGCGTTGCGTTGCCTTTCATCATTGAGAGCGGGCCGGCCGAGAACATGTATGAATGCGCCGCGAAGACATGCGAATCGATCAGGGGACTGGGACTTTTGTCTGAGCCGAGGACATATTCCATCCTGCTGCTGCAGTCCCCTTTATCTTTAAGAAGAACGGCGCGTGCCTTCGAAAAGAATTTCACCGGGGGAAAAGACGGATTTAAGGTAAATATAGTTCCATGCCCGGCTTATGTTCCCTTTCTATTCGGTATGCCCGAAGATCAACTCGATGCTTCTATCCGGTCGATCTCCGATGAGATCAGGCTGATGTCCGAATACGCCGTGAACGGCTGGCTTGATGATGAGATGTTGGACGTCTGCAAAGAAGAGTCGTATCCCGCTATTCACGCCTATTTGAAGAATCTCAAGCC
>CAZAVF010000013.1:0-35096 GCA_964488935.1 uncultured Planctomycetales bacterium
ACAACGGCAATACCTACCCTGTGGTGACGGTGACGGTCAACGGCAAAGTGGTCGAACACACCGGCTATGACGGAGAGACCGTGATGTTCCGCCTGGACAGCACGAGCGGCCAGGTGAGCGTGATAGAAGAACAGAGCGCCGAAGGGCTTGAGATAGGCAGCATCTACGGCTCTACCGTCCGGACGGTCAACGGGATCACGACCTACAGCGTGACGGAGAAGATCGGCACCTTTGAAAGCGGCAAAGAACTGATCGAATACAACGGCAATACCTACCCCGTGGTGACGGTGACGGTCAACGGCAAAGTGGTCGAGCACACCGGCTATGACGGAGAGGAAATCAAATTCAGGTTCTATGATGAGTTCGGAAGAATAGCGCTTATCACAAACAAGACCCCGCAAGGTTTGGAAGAAGCGGAGGTTTATGAATATAACGAGCGGGAACAGAACGGGGTCGTCGTATATGAATTGGCCGGGCTTGTAGAGTATACCCGTTCCGGATTAGAGAACATAGTCTTTGAAGGTATCGTTTATCCCGTGGTCAGCCGTATAGATCTGAACGGCAAGATCGTGGGCCATAATGGAATGTCTCTTGACGGAAGCGAAGAGCTGTTCCGCATCAACGACGATATTATTTCCGTTATTCTTAGGGACGCCGCCGGTGAAGAGGCCGGTTCGGATGTGTATCGCTTCGTCCATTCCGGGAATACCTATACCGTTACCGGGGACCCGATCTCGCACGTCAGAACGGAGCAGAAGACCTTCGGCAGCGTCTCCGATTACTTCCTGTTCAGCAATGAAGTGAACAAGTATTACAGCCGTCATTACGAGACGGATGATCTCTGGGCCGAGATGACTTACACATCCGGCAATTCCGACGATTGGTATATCAATTTCTACGCGGAAGCCAGGACCGGCAGCGGTTACGTGCCGCCGGTAATGGTGGTGACCGCGCAATCCGTGACGATCAATGTCATAGAGAATTTGGACGGGGAAGATGTAATCACCGGTTCCAGGGTCTGGTCGAGGTACGATTATTCCGAGAAAGAGGACGGCAGCAGGATCAAATCCTTGAACAGTATCGATGACGTGTTCGGTATCTCCGGGGCGCAGAAGGACCTGTTGAACACCTATTATTCCGGCCTGAACAACATTTCCCTGGTGGAGACTTCCGATGCCCTTACCGGAGAGACGACTTATCAGGGATTTGACGGTGAACACGGCCTGCCGGTTTTCGAATACAGCGCCGATTTCTTCGCCGTCTATGACGTCCAGCGCATCGACGGGCAGGACAGGGTCATGGCCATGACCGTCTGGAAGAGAACGGCGAACGACAGGTACAGCTTCCTGTATCACAGCGAGAATTCCTATGAGAAGACATCCGTAATGAAGGAACGCCTCACCGCCAGATACGGCCTTACCGAAGAGATGTGGGATGTTTATGATGCGGTTACAGAAGATGAAAATAAGGTGTGGGTGGAATTCATTTCGTATTCGGACAGCGGCAAGTCGCTTGATTTCGGTGCCTCCGACGAGATCAGGGTATTCACTTCAGGATACAGTCTTCCGGCGCTGGTCATCAAGTCCAGCGGCGAGATCAGCGTCCGCCAGATAGCCGTCTCCAATAACCAGGAAATGATCATAGGACACCGCACCTGGATGATCGACCACGGCGTTTACCGCCTGACCCAGATCGGTTCTGGGATAGGCTGGGAGAACATAGATGAAATACCGGAGTTGCAGAATTCTGTGTATCAGGACAAGCTGTCCGGCTGGTATCCGAACCTGAAGCAGATCTATACATACCAGACCCTTGAGATACATTACGGCAATACCGGTGAACCGGTGCTTATCCGCGAAGGTTATGACGGCAGGCACTCTTTGCCGGTCTTCAGGATCTCGAGCAGCACGGCGGATATCGGCAGCTCGGGCGTGCAGGTCATCCTTAATAAAATAAGCGAGATCAAAGGCATCTCGCAGACGGAGACCAGCGCTTATAACATCAACACGGCAACCAGCGATCTGAGGCAGCTGACCTTCAACCAGTTCCTGTATTATGACCCGAATTCCGAAAGCAGCCAGGTCTCGACATACCGGGAGAATTACGTGCAGGATATGCCGGCCGATTACAACATCATAAAGGATCATCTCCTGGCCTGGGGCACGCAATTCGACAAGGAAGGCGGCTTGTCATCTGAACTGTTGAAGACTTATTTCGACAACTACTTGGCCGGCAAACAGCTCCAGCTTTATAAACGCGTAGATTATCCGCTGGGCATCATCACCTATAAGATAATAGATGAGGCGGGCTGGACATATATCGTCGCTTCCCAGGGTATCCCCGGAAAGGTCTATTTGAGGGAGAAACCGGCCCTGTCCGTTGCCGGTACGCAGGAGAGCGTCAAGAAGGATTTGAACACGACATATTATGTGGACGCGGCCGGAAAGAGCACCGCGGAGACGTATGCGCAGGGCAACAACGTAAAGATCGAGAACAATTCCATCGTATTGAACGATACAACGAAAATCTATATCAGCGGGCTCACCGCCTCCTTCACAGGCATCAACGATGAACGCGAGGCCTCGGAGACCAGCGCCGAGTATTTCGGCGACAAGGCGGAAGAAATATTCACCTCGCTGGAAAAGGCGGGAGTGAATACTTTCAGGTTCTATTACCCGCCGACCCGGGATATCCTTGATCTCGCTTATGCGCACCACATTTACGTGATCGTAGGTTTCCCGTATCACGACGACAGGTATAACCCTGGACCGGACATGAAGAGCGGGACGTATATCGATTATATTGAAAAGAATAAGAACCACCCGGCGGTCATCGCCTGGGAATTCGGCAACGAATATAATTACCATCTCGAATGGTTCAATTACGATATGAACATCTGGTACGACGCCCTGGAGGACGCCGCTTCCGCTTCCAGAAAGATCGACAGCGGGCATTTGATCTTTACCACCTACGGACTGGATATCAAGAAGGACGACGATATGCGCCTACATCCGGACGTGGCGGCGAAGGAGAATTACGTGTTCCTGGAGGAGCATATCAACAGGACGACCGGGATAATCGACGCCACCGGCTTGAACAGCTATAACTGGGACAGCGTGGAGACCAGCGGCAGAAGGTTCGAGAATATCGCCGGGAAAGTTTCGCCGGAGGCCCCGCAGGCTTATTACTTCTCCGAGGTGGGCGCGGATTCCTATAATGTCACCGCCGGCGAAGAAGACCAAACCCTGCAGGCGCAGGCCGACGCCTTGATCTGGCAGTCGGTCAAAGAAGATACCAATGCCCTCGGCGCCGCCTACATGACGCTCAAGGACGAACTTTACAAATCCGGCAACACCCATATGTACACCTCCGGCGGTTATTCGATGAACGTGGCATACGACGGCTTCGGCAACGAGGCTTATTTCGGGATGTTCGACATCAACGGCACCGCTAAGGACGCCCTGAATACCTTCAACCGTTATGAGGCATATCAGGCTGGTAAGAGTTCGCTGGCCGGTAACGAGGTCAACTACCAGGATGTCCGCGAAGTGCTGGAGAAACAGCAGGCGCAGCAGTCAGGCAAGAAGAGCGTCAACATCTACTGGTTCAACTGGGACGGTAAAGAGTACCTGCATACCGCTGCGGTGGACGAGGCGGTTTATAAAGCAATCCAGGCCCAGGCGGAGGACAGGGAAGCCGCTGCCGGAGAATACGCGCAGACCGCCGTCAAGGGCGGCTCTGATTCAGTGCCAACGGCCGCGATACCTTCCTTTTATACCCGGACTGATACGATAGAAAGGTCCAAAGCGGAAAAGACGTATACTTTCTTTATGGATCCACAGCCCTCCCCGGATTTCCTGCCGTCACTGGGACAGGCCGCTTATTATATGGGCGATTATACCGGCGTCTCCGTTATTGAGTATTTAGACCTGGACAGCGGAAAGAACCTCTCGCTGACATTGCCGTCCCTGCGCAGGGAAGTGGTCACCGATATAAACAACCAGCCGATCAATTACCGCTATATCGAGACTGAGAGCATCTTCGGCAGGACTATCATGGAGAGCAGCATCAAGGGAGACAGCATCTATTACGTAGAGAAGTTCCTGGACAGCAACCCGTACCAGCCGGAGAGGTCGGAAGTGCTGATCTGGGACGCGGAGAATAACCGTTACCTGGGTGTCAAGTCGGTGGTTTACAACGAGACGCTCGACCTTGACGGAATGCAGGCAGAGCTCGGCCTTACCGACGCGCAGAAGCTTGACATAGCCTCCTGCGCGTTGCATATCCTTAAAGAGAAGGACAATTATACTGAAGCCCAGATAGAATCCAACCTGCAAGAAGTCCTGGCGGGAGGCGAGCTGCATTTCGTGAAGGCGGACGCCAGGATCGGCAGCCAGCCGTCCTACGCGGAATATTATCTGGAAGGCGACAGCCTGGGCAGACCCATCGTATTGGACCGCGCCGGGACGGTCTTCATCACCGAACAGTTCATCGCCGGCAACCGCGCTCCCAAGAGCGGGTATTTCATCGACAGCGAGACCAAGACCGCCTTCCTGGAGATCACTAATACCGACGACGCCGATCCGGAATACGGGTTGGGCAAGGACAACGAGCAGAATTATTACCGCGTGCGTTATCGCAATCTGATCTCGGGCGAAGTCTGGTACAGGTGGCATTACCAGTATCACGTCTGGGGCGGCTGGGCCTACGAGGAGAGAGGTTATTTCGAGCCGGCGGGCACCGACGCTCTCGGCAGGCAGATAAACAACTGGGTGCCGGTGGTGCATACCGACGTCCAGGATTGGCTGGATGATTCCGACAGCCAGAAATATACCTCTTCCTGGTTCGTCCTGCCGGGACAGGAGGGAACCTTGATCTACAGTACCTCCGACAAAGGAAATGCCGATGGATTAGAGATATCCCTGATGCTTTCACCGGATATGATGCGTAATATCAATTCTTCCACGCTGGGTAGTGATGAGACGCAGGACCTGGATAAACTCCGCGACACTGACGCGACTCCGTTAAGAGAAGTCCAGTACGATTACTCCTACGGCAAGCAGGAAGACCGTTATTATTACGTCGGCCATCCGCTGAAAGACGCGGTGATCGTCGATCCGAATGGTAGCCTTGCTTACGGCGTCAATCTTAATTGGCAGATAGATTCCAAAGGGGCCTATTACAATGATACTTTGATGGTTAATAAGGACGGTAAAGGCGTCTCCGGCATATATGATTATATACTGCAGCCCGGCTCTTCCACTGAGCGGAAGAATACGTCTTTCGATACCTCCATTCCGGCGGAGGTCAAGAAAGCCTATCTGGGACAAACCGGCGTCTCCCTGGATAACGCCGCCGGCGCTTATTCCGGCAGCTTCGGCGTGGACCTGAAGAACACTTCTTTGATCGAGGCGAGATACAGAAAATTGAGCCTGGTGGGAACATCCAACGGGACATGGGTGTATTCCGACAGCCCTGAAGCGGTGACCTACGGCTACAGCGTCCCGCGTGATCCGTTCGGCAATAAGATATTCGAATCCACTTCTACCACTGATGATTACCGCTTGAGCGCGGTGGTTAATAAATGGTGGGACAACAGCTCCGCGCCGTTCGGCCAGGTACCGGAGACATCTTTAATAGACAGAAAAGGGCTCTCCGGTTGGACAAAGCTTAGCGGCCAAGGGACAGGGCTTGAAGGTGAAAGGTTATGGATATACGAAGGCAGTTACAACGAGCAGGAAAATGAGGTTATTCTGGTTTCATACCGCGATGACGGGACGGTCGCATATAAAGTCTATAAAGGCAAGAAACTTCTCAAAGATCCTAATGTGGGGGCAAATTATGATAAATACGAACTGCCGATAAACAGCTCTTTCGTAACCGACAAGCTTGGGCAGAGTTTAGCAAAGCCTGAGCCGGATAAAAAGTATTTTGTGGTCTTTGTCGAGAATAAGCCGGGCGAGATGTGGGTTTATAGCCGGGATGTTGATTCCGACGGCATTATTTATATGGCCGAAGATATCATCAATGGAGAACAGATACGGGATACCGATAATAATACTTCAAGGACTCAGGTGATTCCTGCCGAAAGCGCAGATAGTCTTGCTTACAGAGACACCTCTTTATTTGTTAACGGCGATAAAGTTATGGAGAAGTCTTCCCGCTATGGGATAAACCGCAAGGTGGAAGATAGCATTGACAGTGTGCTTCAAGCTCAAGAACAGCACATCAAAAATAACAGCTTTATTCCGCAATTCTTCAAGGAAGACGCCGGATATATCATATTTATCAGCGTAATAATATTGGGATTGGCTTTCTTCTTGGTGCCGGCGGCGGTCATACTTGCTACGGTTTTCATCGTCACTTTATTCTCTATGGGCTCATTAAAACGCAAATTCCGGGAATTGATGATTTCCGTGCCGGAGGATAAACCGCAATCCCATAAGAAAGCAGTTCTTTCTTCTTTGAAGGAAAAGAAGCTGCGCGAGATATTTGATCAGAATCTGGGCGCTCTTTCTCACCGCCCGGAAGCAGGCATATACCTTACTTCCATGATAGACCGAAAGGGATGGGATGTGTTTGATTCTAAAGATGAAATAAAGATAAAGGATTTCGTGGTTAAATTCAGCAGGTTCTTTGACGTTTTAATAGCTTTACTGCAGGATGAGGAGTTGTGGAGAGGGCAGCGTAAACGCGCGAAAACCTTAAAATGGGGCAGATGGATCCTGGACGATGAGGAATTGGACAATCTTTTCATGCTTTACGACGAGAAGGACGTGCAGCATCCGTTGAATTCCAGTGACTTTGATGCCTTGTTGTTCAGCGGCGTCTTGCAGATAAGCGTTGATAATAATATACCGCTGCATAAGATCATGGAGAACTTTATTCTTAGCATAAAGTCTTATTTGGATAAGAAACGCGCGGAAGGGAAGATCGCCGGTTTTCAGGAATATCCGTTAAAAAAGATTCTTAATGTGCCGCACGCCGACAAGATAGCTTTCTCACTGTTGGCGGTTGTTTTTATTCTTGTCCATGCCGCGGTTGTCCCGTGGAGTGTTTTTGTTTTAACGCTTGCCGTGACTATTGTTACCGTTTGTCTTTCCAGCAGGCTTTTTGCTTTCCATTTTTACCATATACCGCACGCCTTGTACTTGATATTCAAGTCAAAAGCGGGATTCAGCGCGGAGAGATCCCGGGAAGAAGCCGCAGCCTTGGCTTTCAAGAGTATGTTCTGGAAAAGAATCATATTCCAATGGCTGGCATTCAACGGCCTTCTTGCCGGATTAACTGTATATTTTGCCTGGGGAATGGTGCCTGTATGGATATTCGCGATCGGCATGCTCCTTGTTTTCGCCCTGGCAAGGATATCCTTCAGGACAATAGCCTTCCTTAACTTCGCGGCCATGGCAAAGATCGTGGCGGAGGAAAGACGACTCTATGAAATCCGCAATTTCCAAGATGTGCAGAAGAAAGCCGGGGAGTTCTTCAGGAATAATAAGGATTTAAATAAAAGGAAGGAATTTGACGTTTTTGTCAATAAACAACTGTACGGTAATGATCCTGATGAGCCGTGGATGGGAAATTACGTGACTGAAGAAGAAAAAGATAACTTGCTCAAGAGTGACCCCAAGGACTGGACAAGACCTGTTGATCAGAGAGCGGTGGAAATGCTCCGCGATTGGTTCAATCTGGAGTTTATGCCCAAAGAAGAAGTGCCCATATTGAAAGTAATGGAGTCTTTGAATAAGAACTTAAGCATTTACAACGGCAGTGAAGCAGCCAGCGGTGATAAAGAGACAGCCAGGACGGCAATGATAAACACGATAGAAGAACTTTTACGGAAATATGGAACTGAAGCTGAAGCCGAGAAGGAAGCAATTAAAAAATATATGAACAATAGAAGCAATCTGCAGTCGGCGGCAAGCGAAGACAAGTCTGTCGCAGCGGAAATAGACAGATTAAAAGAAGCATCTAAAGACCACGCAAAGGTCATAGCTGCCGGCAGGGCAATACGGAACGATCTAAACGCAATTTTGAAGAAACTGTCCGACCGGGATCCGGACGAGAACGGCCGCAGAGAATTAGAAAACCTGGTCATTGCTTTACAGATAAAGATATGGAATAAAGATATCCCCGGTTACGTGGTCAGGCATAGCGCGGTGGATGAGCTCTATGAATCTTTATACGGCAGATATGATCAAGGTAAGACAAAATACTTTAACGAGTTGGACGACAATGAACAAAGAAAGGCCACCGGTACTCTTGTCCTGAGCAGGTTCGAGTTCATCAAGAAGAAATTCCCGTATCAGTGGGTAAACTTCATCAATAAGATGTTCGATCTGCATACTGATAGAAAAGATGTCCCGGAGGACGAAATGAACAGGATACTCGCCCCCGATATGCGTATGGACGAGACATTCAAAAGGTTCATATATTATCATTACAAGAAAGAGGATCCGTCCAAGCTGGACGCATTTGAGAATGAAGAAGATTTTCGTAAATGGTTCCAGAGCGTGGTTGACGGCGAGATCAAAGCCGGGAAATCCATTGCGGATGCCGTCAAGGCAGCAGAAGCGGCTGATAAAGCCGCCCAGAAGGCTGAAGACGTAGCTAACACAGTAACAAATATGGAGATAGCGCAAATCATCGGGCAAGCTGCCAAGGCTGCCAGGGAAGCGGCAGGTATCGCCAGAGAAGCTGCCGGGAGTATCTTCGTTATCCTTCAGGCTGAAGCCGCAGCCAGGGATGCCGGGAATAAAGACGCAATAGAGTCGGCCGTAGAAGATTTTGGCGTTCAAAAAGCCGTAATAAATCAGAAGGCCGCTAAAGCTTCCCAGGCAGCCAAGGATGCTTCGGAAGCGATCAGTGTTAAAAAGGCCAGATCTTCGGAAGAGTTATCCGGAGATGACACCGTCAATACAGCGATAGAAGCCGCTGAGACCGCCGCCAAAGCGGCGGCAAGGGCTGCCAAGTTCGCCGGAAGAGTTATCATTGAACAAGAGGCCGTGAAGGAGACCGAAGAAAGAGTCGTTAAAACAGGGATCCTTAAGAATATCAAAGAACTCAAGACTTGGAAGAAGAGAGTTCTCGCGCTAATGCAGAAGGAAAGTATTCAAACCGCCGCCGGCGATCCCAGCGGTTCGAATTATATTACCGAGCTGAGCCCGTCCGGTAAAACACTGGATGATTTCCTGGTTGAGGTGGATAGTTTCATTAAGACCAGCGAAGCTATTATTAGCTGGATGAAAAAAGCGGCAGCCGACGGCGAAGAGAACGCTTCCGCCGAGACCAAGGAGAATTATAAGAGATATAAAGAAATAACCGCAGGACCCCGCGTTTTCCAGAACGTCGAACAATTCCTTAACTGGACCAATCGGAGCGGCAGGCGAGTGGAAGATGTTATGGGCGATTTCCATGTCAGATTCGATAAAGATAAAGCATTTACCCGTCAATTCAGACATTTTGCCAACTGGAGACTGGAGAGTGTATGGAAGACGACGGAGAGCTCCTGGAGAAGTTTCCGCCAGGAAAGGGAGAGCCTTGCTTCCAAGTTCTTCTATAAGAAAGAGGAAGATACGGTATTCATCACCAGCATGGCCGACAGCAAGGTCAGGCACATAATCGTGTATGTAACGTATGATGAAGGAGAGACCAAGTCCGACGAGAAGAACTCCATCGGCGTCTCGGAGCATATCAGGGAGCATAATGAGGAATATCCGAATGAGTGGGTAAATAATAAGGAGGGTTCACTGGTCTTCGTGTCTTTGCCGAAGGCCGAATCCATGCCGGGGGCAAAATACGGTTCCTGGGCCAGGTCCAAGAAATACGTGAACCATCCGTATCTCTTCGGGCTTGACTCCGGTCACCGGGTTGAGCCTTACGAGGTCAAATTCGTCTCCAGCGCTTTGGAGCTAATGCAGAAGGATGACGGTCTCGCCTGCGTTGTGCCTGCCCTTTATATCTACAACGATGCGGTCACCGGGGAAACTTTGTCTAATTCCGTGGGAGAGGGCACTTGGAATATCAGAATACAGCGCGTGAAGAATTATACAGATACCGAAGGTTTTTACGGTAAAGGCATCTGGAGAGCGAAAGTATTCGATGAGGCGCACGCGATATTAAGCCACTACATAACGGAAGACACCGTATCCAGTTATCAGGCGTTGTTAGCAGGGTATTCTTTAAGACAGATAGAATTCATCAGGATAGCGCAGTCGGCGGAAAAAGTCCGTTTCGAGGCGGCCGGATTCATTTTAAGGTTCGGCGGACCGGTCGTGGAGATGTTCCTGAGCCCGGTGTTCCAGAAGTTCCTGAAGAGCCCGCTTGTCCATTGGACTGAGAAGGTCGGTATGTTATTCAACCAGGACCACTATTTCAACAAGAACTGGATAGTCGCCGCCAATATCCTTATCTTCGTGCTGACATTCTTCACGCCTTTTAACCTCTTCAATTACTTTGCCATGGCCTGGTTCCTCGGTTTTGTAGGGTTGTGCGCCTCCCAGGCCATCAACGCCCAGACCATTCAGGGCTACCAGGAAGAGAGAGGGTTCTGGCGGGGGATGCTGGCTTTTTACCACGACTTCTTCATCCTATTCTTCTATTACACATCTTTCATCCCGGAGCATTACCTCAAGGTAAGTCAGGGGACTAATGGTCTCGGCGTATTCACTTTCAGCCCCAGGGTAAGCGATATAACCAGGAAGAATTTCACCCAGATATTCGTGGAATTCAAATTCGGCATAACCCTGGGTATCTTTATCACTCTGCTGATTATTCTGGGACCGTATCATCCTCTGGCGTGGGCGGTCAATATTTTCTTCGTGATGATGGCTATCAGCTGGTGGGCTACTCCGTTTATGCTCAATCCCGTTAAACCAGTGAGCCGGGATGATCTCAAGAAAGTCATATATTTTTCGAAACTCGGTAATGTGCTTATGGCATTAGGAAGCTGGCTGTTCGTCTTTATCTATCCGTTCACACTTATCTCGCAGCTTATTATGAAGTATTACGTGATCTATTACATTAATTCCTCTTACAGCAAAGATATCGAGCGGCTGCAGAATGCTGTAGATGCCCTGGAAAACGCAAAAGGGAAGAAGGATGAGATCAAGATAAACTTCTTCAAGCGCCTTATCTCCGGAAAAAGAAGGATGAATTTATCGGATGAGGTGCTGGAGGATTTGCGGAAAGAAGCGTTGAGGTCCATGCCTAAATATGAAGAGATGATCAGGAGCGAAATCCTGCCCTGGAAGGTCTTCGGCATCAGGCAAAAGCTGCTGGATAGCATCGGGCAGACGGAAGTATCAAACGCAAGTATTTTAATCAGGAACAAGAAGTTATTTATAGAAATGGATATAGGCCATGAGCATAAAATATATGCCATAGCTACCGACTATGATAAAACATTATCCGAAGGATCGCTTCTGAATAATCCCGGCATGGCGGAGACTATCGTGGACCTGCTTGAAGTAGATGTCCCGGTGGCCGTAATGTCCGGCAGTAACGTCAATCAGCAGATGAGCAGATTGGTAGGCCCGATACAAGCGATAATGGACAAGAGAGGATATGACCTTGTCAAACAGAACGACGTGATAGGTAATTTTATCCTTTACGGCAACGGCGTAGGCTCCAAATATACCTTTAAAGTGGTTGACGAAAAAGGGAAGAGGAAGATTAAAGTATATCTTGACCGTGGTTATTCGGATCAGAACATAGTCAAAGATGAAGTTATCAAGCAAATAGAGCCGTTTATCGGCAGCGCCAAGGAAAAAACCGGTATATTGGGTGTCTATGTCGGTAACGACAGCCAGGAAACGGCGCGTCAGGAAATTAGGGATTTGATGGCTAAGACCCCATTGCCGGGTGGGAAGGGGTTCTATTTACCAAGGAAAGCCCCTTCATTTGAAAAGCGCGGCGGTGAGGTGAAGAATACTCCTGACGGCTGGGAAGTGCTGGTTGACTCAAAAGAAAAGGGAGAAGACAATGTTATTACGCTTCTCGCTTTAAATGACATTTTCTTCAAATATATTTATGATAACGACAATTACCTACAGCAAATCAGGGATTATTTGAAGAAAACCGGACTTAACGAGAAATTTGAAGCGCGGCATGGCGGCGGCAAGACCGGTTTTACCATTGAGATCTTCAGGAAGGGGCTGGAGAAAGATGTTTCTATGGAAGATTACGTAATAAGCCGCGGACTGGATCCGGAAAAGACCGCTTATTTCGGAGATGAGTTCTACGCGGGCGGCAACGATATCATTTTCATACAGACCCAGAGACCCAATGCTTCCCGTGTCAAGATCTGTTCGATAAACGTGAGCGACTTGCCGGCGCCTCCGGAGATACAGAATAACGAAAGGGTATTATACCGTGAAGGCGGGCCTGAAAGCACCAAGGAGATATTCCGTGAGATAGTGAAGGAATACCGGGATATAGAAGCGGTAGCCGGGGACTACGAAGGGACTTTGGCGGCGGCGAACGGCAGCCTCGGCGGGGGAACCGCAAAAACAATCGCTGAGCTGCTTAAACTGGCTACGCCGTTCGCGGTTATGTCGGAGAGCGGCGCAGATACGCTGATGGGACAGTTGGTCGAACCGATCCAGAGCGTAATGATGGAAGAAGGATTGGATTATGAAGAACAAGCGAAGGCTTTAAGCAGGCTGATCCTTTATACGCAGACCGGGGATCAGGATGATAAAGGGAAGATGAGATACGAGAAATACGCGTTTGAAGTGGATATCTCCTCCGGTAAAGTTAGTGCGGTGTTGGGCACCGAGTATAGAGATTATGGGAAAGACGCCGCGCTTCAGGACTTTATGTCCGGCAGCAACATTAAACCGGAACACACGATATTTTTCGGTGATGGGGTCTATTCGAATGGAAAGAATGAAGACTTGGTCGCTTTAATTGATTCCTCTAAGCAATCTCCCCGGATTTGGATTGCTACCCCTGTCAATCTTGCCCAGACCAATGCCAATATCCGCAAAAGGACGATGTATACCTGGGAAACCGGTACCGACAATACAGTAGAGAGAATACTGGAAGAAAAGATATTACGGGAAATCAACGACAGGGATCTTCATAATAAAGGGAATGCTGTATTGTTGAGAATGGCGAAAGAGTATTTCGGGATGGCGATGACGAAAGCGGAGATGTCCGATGTGATGGAGGATATAATCGGTAAGGCGAAGATAGATGTGGAAATTATCCGCGCGGGGAATCAGGAGAGATTCGTGAAAAAGGTAGATTCCCTGTTTAACAAGCTTGAAGAGCGTGAAGCCGTCATTAAAGCGGGTAAGGGAAGCGCCATTGATATTAAAAAAGCGCGCAAAGAAGCCCGGGATATATCCTTGATATACAATGAATACCTAAAGTCGGCCAATACCGGCAAATGGGATGCCGCCAGACAATATTTTGCCGGCTTTTTCAGCCTTTTGAAGGAAAAGAAATCCGGCCTGCAGACGAGGGTATTCGGGAAAACTCCTTTTGACTTGAAAGTCACATACGGCATCCAGCGTATAGCCGATACATATTCAACCGTCCGTTACAGGATCAAAGAAAGATTACAAACGGGAATTGCCGTTTCTGCTGAGGCACTGGTTGCTGATTTAAAGAACGGAGATGTAGAGACGAAGCTGAATGCGGTTAAGAATATGGGAAAAATGAGAAGGGATATCGGTGAGATGGGAGATGAAGGACAGAAAATCATCGATTCGCTGATCGCCGCCCTTAATGACAGCGATAAATCCGTTTACGACAATGCCGGGAACGTACTGGTAGAGATAGGTAAGCCGGTAGTCGGTTCTTTGATCGGCGCGTTGAATACGGCAGAAAAACATTCTTTACGCACAAGGATAATCAACATTTTGGTGGAGATCGGTGAACCGGCGGTAGAGCCTTTGATTAAAGCCGCCGATAATAATCCTGCCATGCGCGCGGATGCCGCCGAAATGATGAAGAAATGGGGAATGCTTACAGATGAGCTCAAGGAAGGATGGTGGACAGAAAGCCGGCAAAATGTCGATAATGACGGCGGCTCTCGCCGTCCTTGGACGCCGAAGGTGGTGGTGCTGGGCGGGCCGGACGGGGTTATCCTGACGTACGACAAGTTCCGCAAGGGTACGCTTAAGGACGGCTTTATCCGTGAACCGCTGGTCGAGCTGCTGCGTAAGGGCCAGCAGATGGTTTTGATCAGCAACCTGCGTTATTACGATGACGTGCGCACGGGCGAGAAGGGCGTGGCTTCGAGAGTAGCGGAATTACTTCCGTTCGATGTGCGTAAGAACCTGACGGTATATGCCTCAGCCGGGGCGTTCAAGGTGGAGTTCGACGAGCGGGGTATCGCTCAGACGGACAACGTCTATAACTATCAGAATTACATCCCTGAAACGGACGTGACGATGATCAGGGAGGTATTGGAAGCGCAGGGTAAGGCGTACTGGAAGGAATTCGAGGATAATAAGAGCCTGATGCGGGATACCTACCCGAATTATCCTTTCCGCAAGCCGGAGGTTATCCTGCACCAGGACAGCAATGGCAAGGTATTCAGCGCCAGCATTATCAATCTGCCTTCAAAGGAGCTGGATGTCATCAAGCTCAAAGAAGGCGAGCAGTCGGTACGCGAGAAGAGTTTAGACGCGGTGAAAGCCGCATTGATGAGCCGCGATCCGTTCTTCTGGGAGGAATACGTAGTGGTAAAGGCGGGCGTGACCTCGATAGACATCCGCAGGGTCCATACCGGCAAGGACCGGGCTTTGATCGATTATCTGAGGCGGCACAGGATAGCCGGGGAAGACGTTTTGGTCTTCGGGAACATGCAGTCTTACGCGCAGGATGAGGAGTTCCTTAAGGTGAAGGGCGTGCGGATATTCAACAACGACATCCCGCTGCGCATGAACGATATCTACAGCGCGCAGGGGCTCAAACATATCGGATACGGACTTGGCGTAGTGTATTATTTCCTGGAGGGGATGGCGGAAGGAAGGCTTTTCAGCGAGCTGGAAGATGACGGTGACTTCTGCTCCAGGGCGGCAGTTACCTACGTGAAGAAGCAGAATATCCGTCAGCGCAACCGCGCCCGTACGTTCGTGGAACGCATAAAGATGCTGACGGATATCTATCAGAAGTTCAGCTTAAGCTACCTCGATCACGCAGGCTGGACCGAGTTGTACCTTGCCGGCACGGAGATAGATGTCGGAACAGAGCTGTACGCGGCGTTGGAAGAGGTAAAAACCGCCTATAAGAACGCCCAGAGCGTGGAAGAATATTTCGCGGCTGCCGATGAGATCTACGTTAAGCACGAAGGCTTGGATTTTCTGAAGTTCTACGCGGGAGTTGACCCGCGCGCGGGAAGGACGGCGGCGTTCCTGGAGTCGGTTTACAAAGACACTTTGAGAAGAGGCAACGATACTCTTAAATCGGATATCCTGACAGCGCAGAAGAACACGGGTTTGAGCGTCAGCCGTGTGCTGGCCGGATACTTCCTTGACTGGTATTATCAGAGATATAAGGGCGTGACGTTGAAGCAGTACGAAGGCCGCGGTCCTCCGCAGGAGGATGCGAAGGCGCAACCGCAGAAGCGGCTGGTGTATCTGGGCGGCGGCGGTAAAGCTACGACCACGCTGCTGCAGAGGTTTATCGCGGCCGGAAAACGGATGCTGGCTTGCATCATATCTTCGTCAGATGACGGAGGGGCGAGCTGGGATGTCATGGCCAATATGTTCAACAAGCGGGGGATGTATTTCATGCCGCCGGGGGACGCCTCAGGCCTGGCGATATTCTTAAGCAACGATAATTTCAAGATATTCACGTTATTCTGGAGCGAGTCGGAAGCGAACAAGATGCCGAAGTATATCACCACGAAAGGCCGCATAACCGCAGAACAGCTGTATCCGGTATGGGAAAAGAGGCTGCGTGAAGTATTGACCGCCATAGAAAATCCTGCCAAAAAGACCGAGATACAAAATCTTATCAGAAATATCCTTAAGAGCGACACCGAGACCTTCGAGAAGCCGGTAGATTACCTGGTATTCACAGCGAGCATCCTGAACCTGGGTGAGCTTTTGGATTCGGCACTGGTGGGCCGCGGGCTGATCCCGTTGAATAAGATGTCCAGCGCGAACCTGCTTTTGATGGGCGCAGCTTACGATATGGGGCTTCTAAGCAGCCACCGGAGCGTGCAGGAAGAAGGGTTCACCAACATAGATAGGCTCATGGGTCTTGGTGATACGAAGTTCATCCCGGTGAGTTACGACTACGAGCACAGCGCGCTGGTGGGAGAATACGAGAACGGCGAAGAGGTGGCCTCGCAGACCATCATGACGGACAAGGCGCATCTCTATTTCATAATAAAGGAATATTTCACGCATCGCGTTGACGTGGGCCGGGAAAAGCATAACTTCGTGAAGTTGGAGGTAAACTCTGAGGGTTATCCGAAATCCAGCCCGCAGGCGGTAAAAGAACTGGAGAACGCGGAAAAGATCGTCATGGGCAACGGTTCGTTTTGGACGTCTTTAATGCCGGTGCTCTTATATAAGGAGATGGCGGAGGCATTGCTGGCGAGAAGAGCGGTAGGCGTGCCTGTGATCTACATCGCAAAAATCAAGGCGGACTTGGAAACGGCCAAGGGCGTACAGCCGATGAAGGACGGGAAAGCGGTGGCGGAGAAGGATATCGATAACGAGACGCTGTATGATTTGAACATGAGCGAGCAAATGCCGCTGGAAAGGCAGTTGGAGGCGATTGCGCAGCATGTGGGCAGGGTGACGGGCAAAAACGTGGGAATAAAAGACATCTTCTCGCATGTCATCATCCCTGAATTGTCAAGTGAGGCGATAAATACGCTGAAAGCCGTTAAGATCCAGGGTAAGGATGCCCGTGACGTATTGCGGGGCAGCGCGCAGGTGAGTAAACACGTCAAAGGCGGCCAGCCGTTGTTCAGTGCGGGAGCCGCGGCGAGACTGGAAGAAGAGGGGATCAAGATAGTCCGGGTACCGGAAAACGAGATCATCGGCATTGATACGCAGAGCCCGCTGTACAAGAACGATAACCTGGTGGAAGTCATCGAAGGGATCAAAGACGGCGGTACTATCGAGCGTGTGCCGGAGCGGGTGCGCATTGCGAGGTATAAGGCGGAGGAGTATGAGCGGATAACGGCATTGCCGGATGCGGCAAAAGGCAGTATCCGGGTGGCGTTTGATAAAGCCGGAGAGCCGGTATACGTTTTTGAGGTTGAATACGGGAAGAACGATCCGTTGAAAGAGATCGGGGAGTACCTGTCAACGAGCATCTATGACCGCATCGGGCTGATCGGTATGCCTACAATATTGGTAGAGGCACCGGAAGAGGTTTATGCGGCGCTAAGGCAGGATTTCATAGAGAGATTTGATTCCGATATAAAGAGGAAGCAGAACAAGTCTATTTCCGGTTATATCGGGTTCGTGGTCAACAACAATAGTCCGTTTGTATTCCGGTCTGCGGAAGCTGGAGAGATAGACCGGTTGGTCGCTTCCAAAGGGCGGTTTGAGCTGGAGAGCGGAAGCAAGAGAGATCTCGATATCAGCAGAGTCAACCGCGCCAGCGTTGATTTCGGCGGTTCGTCTTTGAAGATCTGGGCGATGATAAACGGAGAAAAGAGCGATTATTCATTAGCCTGGAGCGCGGCCGGGGATAGGGTGATCAACGGCGATCCGCGGACGATCAAGGATCGGAACGTGTACATTGAATTGACCGTGCAGGCGATCAAGGAGGTACTGAATAAATACCCGGGAGCGAAGTTAGAGGTGATCGGGGTGTCCTGGGCGGGAGCGGTGGGCAACGGCAAGATTGTAGGCGGCGGGCCGATCGTGCAAGGCTTGAGCAAAGAGGATTTCGAGTGGCTGAAGGCCAATTTCAATAAGGAAGTATCGGAGAGATTGGATAACGCGTTCGTCTGGGTATCCAACGACGGCAAGTCCGGCTTGATGGGAGGATACTTATCTTTGCCGATCACAGGCAGCATGATCGGGTTCGGCCTGGGGACTGGGCTGGCTTTCGGTTTTGTGGACGCAAACGGCAACTTGAATCTGAAGATACTGGGAGAAGCGGGGAATGCGGTGATAGATCTGAATCCGAATGCGCCGCGGCATACCTTTACGCAGGTGCCGGGGACGTTACAGAGGTATCTGTCGCAGCACGGGGTAAAGCGCGTGGCATACGAGTATGGCTTATGCGAGTGGGTCAAGGAATTCGAAGGCCAGGATATCTACTCCTGGAATGATACGCTGGCCGGCAAATTAGAAGTTTTGTTGAAATCAGGAAAGATCGGCGGGGAACTGTTGAAGGGGTATGAAAATAAGATCGCTGAGTATCGTTCGGGCAAACAGATGCCCTTTGAAGCTATCGATGCCGGCATCTTGCTGGAGAACGAGGATAAGACCGCGCTGGCGGTGTTTGAGGAGATCGGCAGGTACCTGGCGGTCGCAGTTGTCGAGTTCAAGGCCATATTCGGGATGGAGAATGTGTTATTGTTCGGAGGAGTTACCAACGGCAAGGCCGGAGAGACGATCAAACAGAGCGCGGAACGGATACTGGCGGCAGAATTCAGCGAGGCGGGGAATGTTAAGATCCACATCACGCCGGAGCCCAAATACGGCGGGGCCAAGGGAGCGGCTTACCTGGCGTATTTGAATAGGGCGGACGGTGGAGAAATCAAGAATGCTATTATTAAATTCATTTGGAACGACTGGATTGGAATTCATAAAATCGATAACAAGTTATTGGTGGTTTTTAAGATACTAATGGCAATTTTAGTAGGGCAAATCCTATCACATGGATTATTGCTAATGTTATGTCCAGTAGATCTTCATTTAGCAGAAATGTTGCAGTCATATGATCTTGAGGGAATTTGGCTGTATATGGATGCTCAATACCATGGATTAGCTATAAGTTTATGTTTATCGATAGCAATCATGGCGAAGACTTTCAAAATAGTAATAGTATCTGTTGTGGGACAAATCTTAGCATACGACTTTCTTTTCATGCTATATCCTTATATAGGGAATAATGGCTTATTAATAGGGATGATTTTGCTGGGCATAGTTATATCGAAAGCTATTACATCATGTTTCTACAAGATAGTTTGCAAGATGATAGGAGTGAAATCATTGATTGCGGCTTTGGACGATGGCGATGTTGTTGTGCGGCGTGTAGCCGCTATGTTGTTAGGTGCGGCTAGCGATAAGCGTGCGGTAGTGCCATTAATTAAAGCAATGGAAGATCCTGATAATAGTGTCTGTAACGAAGCATATGAGGCTTTAGAAAAACTCGACGCTTTACCAGAGGGATTAAAAACAAACAGAACTATCGAAGACCCAGACTACTGGAGAGCCGAGCGAATGATTGGGAGTGATGATTATGGTGACCATCGTGCAGGAATAGACGAACTCGTTAGAGTGGGACGTTACTCAGCTGAATGCCAGACATTAGCGGAAGAGATAAGGCGTAGTAAATTAGTAGATATTTTCGATGATAATACGTTTATGGCGACTGATGAATACTGGGAAAAAGTAATGCTTCTTAAGTATTTAGCCAGGAAAGACGGCGGGATGAACGAGAAATACAGCCCGCGGGTAATTGTGCTGGGCGGGCCGGACGGGGTGTTGATGCCGTATGATAAATTTCGGAAGGGAACGCTGGCGGAAAGCTATATACGCAGTCCTTTCGTGGAACTGCTGAAGAAGGGCCAAAAGATGGTTTTAATCAGTAATTTGAGGTATTATGACGATCCTTCTACCGGAGATAAAGGCATATACTCCAGGGTGGTGAGATATATTCCTTCCGAAGCGAGAGATAACCTTACGATATATGCATCTTCAGGCACATTTAAAGTGAAATTCGACGAGGAAGGATTGGAACAGACAGAGAGCACTTATAACGATTCCACTTATATACGTGAAGCGGATGTGGCGGTGATGAGAAGTAAAGCCGAAGAGGCAATTGAAGAATATTGGCATAATTATGAAGCTGATAAGAGTGCATGGAGAAACAAATATCCTAATTTCCCTTTCCGCAAACCGGAAATAGTACTGCATAAAGACAAGCAGGAGAGGGTATACGGAGTAAGCATCCTTTATCTGCCTTCCAGAAAACTGGAAGTATTCAATCTTGAGAATGAAGAATTATCCGGGCGCGAGTGGGTGTTTGAAATGCTAAGAACCAAGTTGGATACACATCATTCTTTATTTTTGAAAGAATACACTATGCGTGAATCCGGCGTGACATCAATAGATATGCGCAGGAGATTCACCGGCAAAGAACGCGCGCTGGTTAATTATCTTGTGACTAATCGCGTCTCCACGCGGGATGCGGTGTTGTTAGGCAACCTGGAAACTTATTCAGAAGACCAGGCGTTTGCCAACATAAGGGGACTGCGCAGGTATGTAAATGATATGACCGGCTGGGAAAGCGCCCCGCAGAGGAAAGGCTCGTTCGCGCACATCGGATTCGGCATGGGGGCGGTGTATTATTTTCTTGACGGTATGGCGCAAGGCGGCACTTTCGGGGTCTTGACGCGTGAACGGAACGGATATTGTTCAATAGCTTCAATAAATTACCTGCGCGAACAGATGAAAAACAGAGATTATAAGAATCTTACTTTTAAGGAGAAAGTCGAATTATTACATAAGATTTATGAAAAGTTCAATTTGACATATTTAGATAAGCCCACTTGGACAAGGTTATATTTGACAGGAATGGAAGTGCAGGAAGACAACGTACTATATACGGCTTTGAGCCGGGTGATGGAGATATATCACACTACCTCCAGCCCGGAAGAATTTAATACGGCAGTTGATACTATAAGGAGATCTTACGATCGGCTGGATTTGATCCGGTTCTATGCCGGAGTAGACCCGCGCGCGGCAAGGTCGTTGGCGTTCCTGCTGATGGTTTATAAAGATCAATTAGGTAAGGATAGAAGCGAATTGATCAAATCGGTAATCGCCGAGTCGGACAGGCTGGGAATTAGTATTAATAGGGTACTAACCGGGTATTTCCAGGACGGTTATTATTTGCGCCACAAGAAAGCTGTAATGGAAAGTAAAGATGTGCGCGGTCCGCCGCAGGATAAGCAAAAGAAAGTTGTTTACTTAGGCGGCGGCGGGAAAGCCACCACGACCTTATTACAAAGGTTCATAGTCAAAGGCATACGGACGTTAGCCTGTATTATTTCATCTTCTGACGACGGCGGCGCCAGCTGGGAAGTGATGATGAGTTTGTTCAATAAATTGGGCATATATTTTATTCCTCCCGGAGACGCCGGAGGATTGGCCATATTCTTAAGTAACGATAATTTTAAAATAGCGACATTGTTCTGGTCGGAGTCGAACGTCAAGGAAATGCCCAAGTGTATTTCGGGCAAGGGCAGAATAAGCGCCCCGGCGTTGTATCCGGAGTGGGAAAAAAGGCTTAGTGAACTGATCGCCGCAGTAGAAAATCCTATCAAACGCGATGAACTCAAAAACAGCATAAGTAAGATCTTGAAACAAGAAGATGTAGAGCTGTCTCCGGCTGAAGATGAGATTGTCTTTACCGCCAGCATACTTAATTTAGGCGTTATGCTTGACCGTGAATTCATCAGTAAGGAAATAATCCCGTTAAAAGGTATGTCCAGCGCCAATCTGTTGTTAATGGGAGCGGCATATGATATGGGATTATTCGGAGAGAGCGGCATAAAAAGCGGCAGTTTCTATAATATAGAACAATTGTTGCGCCTGGGAGCGACCCAATTCCTGCCGGTAAGTTATGATTATGAACATGGGGCGTTGATCGGTAAATACAGAGGCGGAGGTTATGTGCGTACCCAGACCATTATGACGGATAGCGCGCATCCGGAATTTATAGAAGACTTGTATTTTACGCATCGGCTGGGAGTGGGCAGGGAGGAGAAGGATTTTGTAGTATTGGATGTTAATTCACCACATTATCCAAAGGCAAACGTTCAGTCAGTGGAAGCGTTGCAGGCCGCGGATGTTATAGTGATGGGAAATGGGTCGTTATGGACGTCTTTAATGCCGGTGTTGTTATATAAAGAAGTCGCGGAAACTCTGGTGAATAAGAGAAAAGACGGTGTCCCGGTAGTGTATATAGCCAAGATCAAAGCTGATCTGGAAACATCCAAAGGAGTAGGGATAGAAAATTGCGGCAAGAAGATTGAGATAAAGGATATTAAAGACAGCGAAGAATATGAACTTAACATCAGCGAACAGCTGACACTGGGAGAACAATTGAAAGCGATAGCGCGTCATATTGGAAGAGTATTAGGCAAGGATATCGCTATAGAGGAAATAATCTCGCAGGTGATTATCCCTGATTTATCTGATGCCTCCGTGCAAAAGCTGAAAGAAGTAAGGGTCTCAGGAGAAGACGCCAGGGCTGTATTGCAGGGGAAAGCGCAGGTGAGTAAGCATGTCAAGGGCGGGCAGCCGTTGTTTGCCGCTGGCGAAGCGGAAGCACTACAGCAGAAAGGCATTCAAATTATCAAAATAGGAGAAGAGAATATTACTGGTATTGATAAACAGGCTCCATTATACAATAATGATAATCTGGTGGAGGTTATCCAGAAGTTAACCGACGGCGGACAGACAATGAACGAGCGGGAATATGTCCTCAGTATAAGAAAAAGTATGCTTGATTTGGCCTCAAACGGCTATCGTTCTGACATCGAACGGATTATTTTAGAGCAGGATGCGCGCCAAGACGCGGAAAAAGCTTGGATAGTGCTGACTGAAGCGGTTGCCGCGTTGAATCAACTCGGGGCAAGCGAAAATGCCTATATAAACAAAAAATATCAACAAGATCTATTTTGGTGCCCGGAGTTAGAAGGCAGAAGAGATTTACATGTCCACAGTCTATTCAGCGATGGGAAATTGGGGCCGGAAGAAATCATCCGCGAGTCCGTAAAAAGAGTCATAAAGATCATAGCTTTGACCGACCACAATGGCATTGAAGGCGTGGAAAAGATAAGCGAATTAGGCCGGCGTTACGGGATAGTTGTCATCCCGGCAACGGAAATTTGCGTATTGAGTAATTGGGGCGACGGCGCTTTGCTGGAGTTCCATATCTTAGCTTATGGAATAGATATTAAGAACCGGGAGCTTATAAAATTATTGAAATGGATTTCCGATTTATATTTCTTTAAAAGATTCAGTCATTTATACCGGTTATCCAGCTCTTTAGAGCCGACTTTGGGGAGCAAGTTGGTTTTAGAGAGGATCAGGACTTTATATATGCAAGCGATAAAGGAGAGGGCTGATTTATACTCGAGGAACGGGATGCAAGAGGAATATGAGAGGATAAATAATGAATCGGCAAAATTGCTGGATGAAGATTGGGATTCTTTAGAACGGCTGGCAGTCTCAGCCGGCAGCGGCCTTGACGTCAAGTTGTCCGAAGTCGATAAACAACTCATCGCTAAATTTAATCTCTTTCAAGGTATGGAATATCCTGATTTTAAGAAAGAGCGCAAGGTCTTGGAAGCCCAATTAAGTACCGGTTCTTCCGCGATTCCCATGGCACAAAACGGCTGGTTCAATCTTGAGAATCTGAATATGCCGCATCCGGATTATTCTGCGGAAGAAGTCATAAATATTATCCATAATGCTTCCGGAGTTGCGGTATTCGCGCATCCTAATTGGTATCCGGCGATAATAGGCGATTATCACAATATCAAACAATCGGAAATGGAAGATTTTGTGCTCACGACAATCTCTATATTGAATGAGAACGGGCTGGATGGGATTGAGGCATATACCGCATGGGAGAATGATAAAAAAGACACATTCTGGAGAAATATTGCAGAGGACCGAGGGCTCTTGGTGACCGGAGGGACCGATTTGCATGACGACAGACAGAACTTCGGATTAGGTCGAGGCAATAAGTTTTACTTGGAGCAGGCACAATTACATAGATTAGTTATAACAATTGGCCGTAAGGCTCCTTATGATAATATCGCATATCATCGCAATAGTGATATCAAGACTCTTGAACAATTAGGGGAAGAGAATATCCGCAATAGTTTAGTTTATAATTATGGTTCAAAAGCCATGCGTTTATCACAAGTTAAATTAAAGGGTTTTTCTGTTCCGTTTGCCTTAGTGATCCCAGCAGAAGTCAATACCGAAGATGTCATAAATATTTATTTAGAAATGATTATCGATGAATTAGAAAAATCGACGGGAAAGAAATTTGATGATGAATCCGGATTGGTTTTGGTAGTAAGAAGTTCCCCTCCCATATCTATGCCGGGTTTGTTGCATACAAGTACAAATATTCATAATAGGGAAGAATTAATACGTGCTATACAGGAAGTCCGAGAATCATGGGATAGGTCTGAAGTATTAGTTTACAGACAGAGATATGGTATCGGTGAGGTCAGTTCTATGGGCATTATAATACAACAGATGATTTTGCCGGGACGTGCCGGAGCTGCCGGAGTTTTGTTTACACGAGATACACAGACTGGCAAGAACAATATATGTGGAAAATTCATCGTTGGAAGCGAAGGAGCGGAAGTGGTTGGTTTTAGTGATAAACTGGCAATGAGCATTAATGAGATTGAACAGTCATTCCCTGAGGTCCCAGATGTTTTAAATAAGATAAAAAATAATTTAGAGACTGAGTTTAGGTCTGTCCAAGAGATTGAATTTTTAATTAAAGATGCGGATATATATATATTACAGTGCAGGGACGCAATTATGACTGTACAAGCGCAAATTAATGTTGCGTTTGATATGGTTGCCGAAGGATTGATAGATCAATTGGCAATGGTGGCATTGATTAACAAGGCATTCCTTAATTTAAAACAGAAGAAAGTATTGAGACTTAAGAAAGGAATCCAATCAGATATTCAATGGCAAGGAGTCTCTGTTTCTTTCGGAGCCGCTGCTGGTATTATTGTGTTTAATTTAGAAGAGGCCTCATTGTATTCATCTCAGGGACTAAACGTGATTTTGTGTTGGGAACAATCTTGCCACAAAGCGGATAACTCTTTAGCAAGTGCGATCATCAATGGAACTGTGGCCGGGATAATTTTAGTCAATGGACATGAAGCTTTACATTTAAGCGTCTTAGCAAAAAGCCAAGCTATCCCGGTAGTCTGTATAGATTCTATCCAGTTTTGTCAGGGGATATTAAAATCGGGAGACAGAGTTATACTCGATGCTGAATCCGGAATGATAAACAAGATTGATAGTATTAATGAGGATATCCTGGAAGAGTACAAAACTGTAGAGATACTTAATATTGAATTTGATTATGACGTAGAGGAATTAAAAGCCAGAAATAAATTCAGTAGATGGGACTATCAGAATTTGATATCTCTTCATAGAAAGAATATTGAGTTGATCAAGAATTGCAATCTGATAACTATGGAATCTGTTCTGTTGAATCTTCAAACGCATATTATTCACGAATTAATCTTTCAGAAGGGGGAAGAACAAGGTTATAACAAACAAGATATTACATGTGACATATATGGTTGTAATGGAACTGAGAAAATAGATGAGACTTTAAAATCTTTTCAATACTCTTTTCAATACGTGATTCAGACTCAACTATGGCCATATTATTGTAGAAAACGTTGTTCTACTGGAATGCGGCTATATTATTGTGAAAAATGTGAATTGGAAAGTTGTCCTGTTTTACCGGCATTAGTAATTATTTATAGGCATTTATTGAAGCTCGAGCATAAAGGACTTATGGGAAAAAAACGATATGAATACCGATTCCATTGTGCAGAAGGGCATTATGACGAAATAGATGTTTTCTGGGATAATGTTTTAGAAGAGCGCAAAGCTGTTTTTAACGATGAGAATCTTATATCCCATCAAGATATTGCAACGGAGTATATCGGCCAAGATGTATTAAGCTTCTTAAAACGTTTAAATGTTTACCGGGCTATTGATAATGAAGAAGTATTATACTTATTGGTTAAGATTGAAGATATTTATGCAAGACATAATATCTACGACGATTATCTTGAAGAAATCAGGGATGCGATTAATAACGATGGAGGGGATCAGGGTGAAGACTACACACTCAATCTGGCGTTGTTTGAGGAACTGTATCAGATGAGTTCAGCGGAGGTCCTGTGCGTCCTTCAATCCGAAGCCGACCATACCGGAAGGTTCTTAAATGAAGTCGTTGCCGGGATCGTCGGAATCCTGAAGAATAAAGATTCCAGGTCGCTTTATGCCGGTTTGAACTTTACTAAAGCATCCAGAGCACCTCCGATTGACTATGTCTGGGTCGGCGGAGCCGGGATAAGGACAACCAACCTGTTAAGGACAATGGTCTCCGGAGCCGTTAAGAAGTCTGCCGAGAAATACAGGGAATACAAGAGATTAATAGTCCTCGCGATAGACGGGATATCCGATGACGGAGGGCACATACGGAAACTGGAAGACGCGTTACTGAATTCTCAGGAATGGGCTGATTATCCTTTAGCTACCGGAGATATCGCGGTCTTCCCGAGCATATTTACCGACAGCGATGCAAAGATAGAATTACTTACCTTAAAGAGAATTACCGGCCAGCCGGTTGAAGAACAAGTTTTTCAGAACATTCAGGAAATAACCCGCCACTATAAGAATAATTTACCTAAAGATTGGAACTTTTTCTGCGCCAATATGTTCTCCGTTGCCCGGAGAATCGACCGTGAATGGGTCGCTCCGCGTATCATAACCGAGAACTTGAATGGCTCCGGAGTCAATAAGGCAAGCTGGCAGAACCTGTTTTACGTAATGAGCAGATATTTGACCGGGGAATTAGAACAAAGTTCACAGAAAGTAGACGTAGAACGCAGAGTCTATCCGGGAGTTTATGAGATGGCCGGGGCTGTAAACGGGTTGGCGGTACCCTGTAGTTTTGATCAGTCTCCCATGGCAGTCGTTTTGCAAGCTATGGGTGTGAGAATAAACGATGAGGTTATCATTATAGGAAAAAGAAACGGCAATTATTATTACACGAAAGTTGAAGGAGTGGTTGTGAACGTAGAAAGGTCTGAAGGCCGGGATAATCCGGGAGACCGCAAAATATTCTTCAGGACGACACCATTGAGAACAGATAAATTTCATCTCATTGATAGAAAGAGAGTCACGTTCACTCTCGGCGGCAAGAAAATAAAGTTGAGCGTTAATAAGAATGGGTATGTGAGTTTCAGATGCGACGGAGAGAAGTTCTTGTTAAGAGAAGCGAACGGCGATGAAGGTAAAACGGTAATAAGGTTCCGGAATAAGGATTATACTCTTGCCACAAACGCATCCTGGACGGCATTAAAGACAACGCGCTCGGTTATCGAGTTTAAAAGCCGTATGGTGGAGGAACAGACGAATATCTCCGATGCTAAAGACTATCATCTTGCTCCGGTAGAAAAGGTGATATTCAGAAATATAATGATGATGCCGGTTGGGCAGGGGCAGAAAAAGATAAGAAAATATTCTCCGCGTAATCCGGAGGAATATTCCTTGGCTAACCCGGAAGCTGTGTCGGGCATCCGCGGCGCGGAGAAGGCGATTCTATTCGGGGATTGCAGTCTGGTGACTTCATTGCTGCCTAATTTGATGACGGAAGGTATACCGCAGGCAATCGCCGGGAGAACGGATATCCCAAGAATATTTATCTTCAAAATAATGCAGGATACCGAGAGTAAAGAACTTTCCGTGATGCAGCAGATAGAATTAGTTGAAAATGCTGTCCGCCGGAACACGTCATTCAAGAGTTTTAAATTCGAAGATATTTGCGATTACTTGGTTATATTCGACCATCAGAAAATAGATACAACGACATACTGGAAATTCCAGGAATTAAAAGAGGAACAGAGAAAGAATTTGGAACGGCCTGTAACTCAGAAGAAAATGATGCTGGGAGAACTGAAATACAGCAAAATCGCTCCGGAAGACCCGGTTGAATTCGACGAAGAAGCTTTGAAGGAAAACTTAGCCGAAAGAGGGATAAAAACATATTTTGTTAGAGCATCGGATGTAAAGCTTTCCGCGGACAGCGGTAAATATGAATACAAGGAAGAGAATCTTATACGCATATTTCGTGAAATAGAGAAGGATTTTCGTTTCTCCTGTCCCGCCGAGACCCGTATTATGGACGGAGGAGAGCCGGGTGAAGCATCCGCCGTTGAGATGAGCCGTAAGTTGTTGGTAACCCTTTCCATGGAAGGGAATATCCCTGAATTCAGCGGATTAGGTTTTGCTCAGGATGCGAACACCAAGGGCGGGCTGGGGGCGTATTTCGGCGATAAGCTGGAAGGACTGGCAAAAGCGGGGATCCCCGCTATCGGTTTTCAGCCGGGTTACTCGCAGATCGTTTCCGGCGGGCAGGTCCGTCCGGTGGATTATTCGGAATTGATCGCCAAAGGGATAATGGCCCCGGTATTGAATTCGGCCGGCAGTCCTTTAACTGTGAAGGTATGGATATGGGAGAACGAACAACTGCTCTTAAATAATGCCAACCGGCAGGTGGAGGTGCAGGCTTACCGGGTCAATCGCGGCGGGACGCCGTTGTGCGTGCTTATATGCCCGGAGATACTTGATGTGTTATATCACGACTCCAGAATACACAGGCTGGCGCAGGAAGTGGTCTTCGGGAAAGCGGTATACCAGATCTGCAGGGAGATGAATTGGGTACCTGATATCCTGCATTTGAATGAAGCGCACACCGTGATCGCCGCCGTATTGATGAGAGCAGATCCGTTGTTCAATAAAACGGCTATTTGTTATACCAACCATACCATAGTGCCTGCAGGGCTGGAACGTTTCTTCGCGTCCGGTTTCATAAGTCGTCAGCCGTTTGACGGGCGTTGCGCCAATTTTTGTTCTTTGAATCCTTATGAGCGCCAGGCATTGCTGGATTCGATGGTCAACCGGATGGTATATCAAAACGGCGTTCCGGAAGCGGTACATACGCAATTCAGGAAATTTTTCATAAGGACAGTCAAGAAAGAAGACGGGAGCCGGGATTATGTCATGGATTTCTGCTATATAGCCATTATGGTGGCGGACGTGATCAACGCCGTGAGCCTGGAACATGCCGTTCAGACCAAACAGCTTTTTGAGGATATGTACGGCAAAGAAGTAAATGTCCAGGTCGTGGGGGTGCTAAATGGTTCCGGCGACTGCTGGAAGAACGAGGCCCTGCTGGCTTTAGAAAAGAGCAAATGGCCGGCCGATAAAGAAGAGATTTTCTCGCTGCATGAGCATGGCAAATTGACGGCCTTCGAAGAGATAGAAAGAAGGATCGGGAATGTTAAACTCGATCCGCAAAAAC
Organism: uncultured Planctomycetales bacterium; assembly: GCA_964488935.1. Classification (GTDB taxonomy): domain Bacteria; phylum Omnitrophota; class Gorgyraeia; order Gygaellales; family Profunditerraquicolaceae; genus Undivivens. Next base: position 29,317 of record CAZAVF010000013.1, read on the forward strand.
TTACGGTGTGGGCTGTCAGGAGAATCGTGGATTACAAGAGCCAGTATCCCATATTGCGTTTTCTGGCGCATCTTATGGCGGCCGACCGTTCGCAGGCCTTTACACGCGAATCATTGCGCGGTCTATTGATCAAGGATATGCCTCATCTGCAGTATTATGAGAATAGACCGGTGATGGAGAAATTCCTTGATTATTTATTCGAAGGCAGAAATGAAGTGCGCGGTCTCGGCATACAGTGTGTGGTAGGCGGCCCGTCTTATATGCCGTTCTGGGTGGATGAATTTGTTAATTGGTCCAGGCTTTTCCCGGGCAGCTTCTTTTATGTCCCCTATTCGGATGCCGGGCTTCTTAAAATGCAGGCTATCGGCGCCGATATCTGCATCACTATGCCCAAGCCGTTATTGGAAGCCTGCGGGACGTCGGACCAGCGCACGGGGCTTAACGGCGGGGTGAATATAGCCATCAACGGCGCCGGCCCGGCCGAATGGATAACGCCTGAAGCAGGGCTCCTGATCGGTGATTATGTGCGGAATATTGAAGGTAAAGTATATCCGGATGACGATCTTTTCTATACTAAAGCCCCGGCCGATATTTATAATCGGCTGCTTGCCGCTTCCAATATGTTCTATGAGGATAAAGGCGCGTGGAAAGAGCTGATGCATAAGTCGTACCTGGCGGCGAACGCCAAGGTCAGTTCTATCGCAATGGAGAAACGCTATATTGAGTCGGTTTATAAGCCGGCGATAGCAAAAAGAGCACAGGTAACGCAGAAAAATGTTAAAGACGGCGGCAGGAAATATCCCGATATGTCTCCGATACTATCAATAGATGAACTTTGCCGTCCCGGCGCACGCCCCGTCAACCTCTCCGTGGCTGGTGGGATACGAGGCGTTCAGTTTGCGTCCGGGACGGTTATTATACCTTTACGGCCGATGGATCCTTTGGGGGTTACGTTCCTCGCCGGCTTCTCCCGGATATGCCGGAATATTAACCTTGCGGGACTGCAGGATGCGGTCGACAGGATTATTGCTGCGGGATGCGGCTGCGCTTTGATTCAAGACAGTAAAGCGGCGTTGATCTTGTCTTATGTACAACAATGGGCTGTTGTTTCCGCCGTGGAAAGAGTAAAGAGGGGGAGCGGAATGTCAGCAGTTACTAAACTATTTAACAAAGGTTTGACAGGGCATATCATTGGTAGCTTTGAATATGGACATGGTTCTCTTTTACCGGGTATTTTTGTAAGCGATATGGGCGGTAATAAAGCGGGACCGGCGGAGCGGATTTATCCTTGGTTCTCCCCGCGATCTCCCCGTAGTCCAAAAGCAACGCACATCGTATTCTCTGCCCGTCCTCTTGATGGAGGAACTACCGGCAGCGAAGAGAAGTACAATATAGTTTTCGGCCGGGATTACAGGGTAGTATTCATTATTTCCTTGATATCGACAATGTTCCTTCCGGCATTTATCGAAATACTGGCATCTTCAGGAGTCGATATAAAAGCAGTTGTATTTATTCTGGCGATTATGACCTTCCCGGCCCTGGAAGAGGTATTATTCCGCAAGTTCCTTTTCGATGATCTGTTGCTGCGGCGCTGGAAGATGGGATCACGCGCGGCAACGGCTATATCCGGCTTTATCTTCGCCGCGCTCGGCGGGATGGTCATTCAGTGCGGATTCATACCATTATTCTTATTGGCTATTATCAATACCAGATTGTTCGTTCAAAGCGGAAATTTAAACCGTTCCATAGCAGTATACGCAAGCGTGACGGTCCTCGCGGCGTTCTCGCAGGACTCCTGGTATTTGACCGCGGGGCTTCTCATTGCGGCATGCCTGACGCTGACGGGCGGCAAATATCCGGCTCTATCTGATAAGAGATGGCAAGCTCCCGAATATCCGGCGTATTTCTCCGGGGCGTTGATATTTACTCTTTATGTAAGCGAAGCATTGTTAAGCGCGTTTGACAGCGAGTTTGTCTATATTTTAGTGCATACGATACTCGTTGCCTCTATCACTGCTCCGATCTGGGAAGAGGTGTTCTGGAGGAAGATGATCTTCGGCGGGTTGCTGGTCAAAAAGTATGGCGTTAGTGTATCGCGTTCCGTGATTATTTCGGCGGTATTTTTTGCCATTGCCCATCCCTTGACCAACGGGATGACATTCTTGCCGTTGAGCCAGTTGTTGTTGGGGGTTGCGGCAGCGTATGCTTATATTAAGACCGGGTCGATTAAGTGGCCGATAATCGTGCACGCAGGTTATAACGCGTTATGCAATATCTTCGGATACGTTCTTGTGCGGATATTCTCTTCTTCCGATATAGTGCCTATATCACTGAATTCCTTCAGCTTCTCTTTTTCATTAGATATAATTGACATAAGCCTTACTTTGGTCACTCTTGCCGTTCTTTTTGCAGCGGTAAAATTCTTGCGCCCGCGTCCGGAAGATATGGAGAGATTCCGTTCCAGACTGATTAACGGGCAATTGAACGACGGAGGATCTGCGAAAAGAGTATTGATCGATAAATCCGGTCCCGGATCAACGTTGTCTCATCTACCTACCGTGGCTGGCGGAGATAAGACAACCGGGGCCGGATTTATTCTTTCTTTTATGGACGGCGGCATGGAATCCTCTTCAAACGCGGAAGAAAGGAGGACCAGGGTAGAAACTGTCATTCAGCCGATCGCTAAAGAGATAAAAGAGATGAGGTCTATCTTAGCTGGAAAACCTGTATATCTCGATGCTCTCCGGGGAGACTTGTTAACCGAACTGAGAGTATTCAGGGATAGTTATAAAAACGGCGCTAATTCTCCCATAGGATTCCTGCTTTTGTCCGGTTTTATGGGCAGCGGTAAAACAACAGCCGCTAACTTTTCCTGTAGCGTGATAAAAAGGGCTCTGGATGTCCCTGTAGAAATAGTCCATTTCGATGATTATATCCTGCCGGTGTCGGAGAGACCGATAGATCCCTTTACCGGAGTCTCCACACAGAATCCTTACAAGAAATTCCAGGTAGATAGATTTACGGATGATTTGCTTAGACTCAGCGGAGGAGAAACCATATATCCGCCGTTGTTTGACTCCAAGACCAGGGGAAGGGTCAAGCTGATCATTAACTCAGCCGGTGATTTCTGCGTGCAGAACGGGGCATCTGAGACAAGGGTGATTACTTCAGAGGGAGGCGGGTACTTGGTCAATGGCGAGAATAAAGCCTCCGGTTTGATATCCGGCAGCATACCATTAGAGATAACTGGTGATGATGACCTGACGGTACTTAGAATAGGCGATGTCAAGCATATCGTTAAACGGATCGCTGATGGTAAGTTCACGGTGGAGATCGGCGGCTTTAAGGATATTGTCACTCCCGTGCATGCCGTGGAAGCCAGACGATTAATAGAACCGCGGGGGAAGATATTCATAGTAGAAGGGATCCTGGCGTTTGTTCTCGCCAAGTCGGAATTAAAGTGTCCTTGTGTTAACTTTCTTATAGATGACTTATTCTGGATTAGATTGCTGCGCGTTTCCAAACGGTTCCGGCAAGAAAAAGGGAGAAGTTCCGGGTTCGCTAAATTTCTGGAGGAACGTTTGTGGCTATTCGCGGTGGAAGAAATAGCCAAGGTTTTCAACGATCTGTATGTTCCCGGTCAGATATCAATCACCAGGGTCACTTCTCAGTCTTTGGGAGAAATATTGCTTGGTCACCATATCAATATGTATTTAGCCGATCCTGAAGGTACACTTTCGCCTAAGGAAAGAGACATTTTTAAGAATCTTGGTGTCAGTCTGTGGATGTTGGATGAATCTTTAGCGATATTCTTAGGATACGCGGAGTGGCGATACACTGATCACGGCATATATTTCAATGTCGGAGCTAACGGGGCGCTACTGGAATATATCAAAGCGATCGTCAAGAATGTGTTGATTGAGCGGTATTATAGACACATTGATTTCGGCGGAGATAACCCTGTGATTTATTGGGTTAAGTTATATTTGGAATCATGCTGTTCGGAAGGCACGCCTGAGTATGAGGCGGCCGTCAATATCTATGAGTCTTTGATAGCCGGCCCTGATTATTTAGGCGATGGCAGCGATTTAGACGCGGTATTGGAAGCCGTTGCAACAGCGGATACCCGCAATTTATTGGATCAGTACGGGAGACTGAGTCTCGCCCGCGGGTTAATGCCGGAGGATAGATTCAATTTCAATACCACGGAAGACGGCGGGAACCGTAATGGCGAAGCATTTATTCGCATTTCTAATGATGATTTCGTCAAGATTGTCCGGGAACTGGTGCTCATCAAGAGAAAGCTCCTGTTTGACGGGGACACTCCCATATATAAGGATATGATTTCCGATCTTCTCTATGGATACGTCTCGGCCGTGTGGAACGCGCGCGGCCACGACATACAGCTGCTTAAGAAAGGATTTCTTCTACGGACTGCCGGAGAGAACAATAAGCTTACATTGGAACTACTCTCAGGGAAGGCGTGCGAGGTATTGTTCACTCTGGAAGTTATAAAGAATGAGATTATAGTCTCCGGAGAAGGCAATGCGCAAATAAGTGCCTCTGGAGACGTCTTGACTGAAGTATTAAATGAGTTGCGCAACTCCGGAATAATACTGCGCGGCGGCAGTTTCATAGTATTGAACAGCGGCAATATGAACCATGGCTTAAGACATATATTAGCGAGGCATGCGCAGAAATTCAAGGCCTGGGGGATAAACGGTAATGAAGAGATAATAGCGGTGATATTAGAAGTTATTGAAAAAGGACGGTTGATCTCTAATGAGACATTATCGGCTTTTATTAAATCTCCCCGGGGGAAGATGAATGTTAAAGTCGGCTTAAATGTATTAGGAGATGAAGTGGTTACGGCTTATCCTGATGACAAGACGCCGGTTCCTGCCGCGGGACAGGACGCCGCCGTCCGTAAACAGGATACAAGATTGACGGCGCTGATAGAGATGCTGCAGCCTTTGCTTTCACCGGAACGGACGGAAATAACCGCTTTGATCGCAGGGGGGACTATTGATATCAAGTATTGGGAGGAAACTGCCCGGGCATGCTCCAGCATCCTGCAGGAGGGTTGGTTGATCCCTGTAATAATGAAGAACGCGCCGTCTAAACCGTTCGTTGTTCTCTCTCAGGCACTTATAGGTTCGAAAGAACCGAAGATAACCGTTATCGGGGAGAATAGAAGCCGTCTCTTAAGCAGTGCTCTGGACCGATACCAGGGGATGTATGCCGCCGCGAACGGCAATACTCCCGAAGCAAAGGAGACCGGCAGGCGGTTGAGTCTCGCTATAGAGTGCTTGTTATATCTGGCCGGCGGATACCGTTTGAATATCGGGAGAGAGCAATTTACGGCTTACATGGCATCGGCCGCCGAAATAACCGGCTGCAGCATTAATGAGCTGGCCCGTTCCGGCTCCCAGCCCGGCTCCTGGGTTATCGGGGAGAAGGGGATGAGGAAGTTGGAAGCGTTCTTCAATAAAGATACCGGGATGGAGAAGGTTCGCGGAGCATTAGACGGGCAGGATAAAGACGGCGGGAAGATAGCCGGGGCGGTCATTAAAGCCGAACTTGATAATTCAGATATAATCCTGGCGCTGCAGCCGCTGCTGGTCACGACCTTTTTCACCATAGTAATTAATGCCGTATTGTATATAAAAGATCCCTATCTTTACTGGGAAAATATTTATGATATCGCCGGGGCCGGGATTTTTGCAATAGGGACCGGGGTGCTGTTCGGTCTGTTCTTGCGTTCGTTGATGCGGGTGCAT